>MBAA01000120.1:2730-2934 GCA_001940655.1 Promethearchaeota archaeon CR_4 | reverse complement strand
AGTAAATGCTGCGTACTCGACAGGTTCCAAATTTTTTACCGCTTCATCAACCAGATGATCTATCTTTCCAAGGAGGTAGTTAATGGAGGTCTTCACCCCGATTGGATTGTACCCCCTCCGACTAAGGACACGGGCAACGACATGTGTATCACTTGTTGTGACTTCAACCCGGTCAAATCCCTTACTTTCGAGGAGGTTCACCAC
>MBAA01000120.1:0-2704 GCA_001940655.1 Promethearchaeota archaeon CR_4 | reverse complement strand
TTCTTCGCTATCAAGTTTGACCTGAATCTCGTCCCCAATGATTGCATTATGGGCATCAATGAATGTTAAGTACTGATATCCTTTTTCACGAAATATCTGTGTGATTTTAACTAATACCCCGAATTCTATGTCATCTGAAGGGAGTGGGTGCCGAGTAGTGATGATAAACGGTGATTTCCCGAAGATGGTTCCCAAAACTCGCGCTTTGGCATGATAGGTGCGCATAAACTGGGGTACGGGTGCTTGGCTAAATGTGAGATGGGTTAAATTTTGTTCGAGGTGGCGTTTTATCTTATCGATCTGCCCGTGGCGTGTTAGATTCTCGCCATGTGTGCAAGCGGTGTGAAAAATGGTTATTCCCGGGATGGTTGCGAATGCCTTATATAATTGGTCCGCAAGGGCGGAAGATCCCGCTGTCTTAAATGGTCCAAAATGTATCTGTGGTGTGATAAAAAGCCCTTTCAATTGATTTTGCCCTGGCACACGGAATGCATTGAGATTAATTTCCACGTCTCGCTTAACCCCGATTTCATCAAAGAATACTTCCACCTCATCGTCGTTATTCTCCGTGAGGAGTGCAAGGATGAAAGCTCGAATGAATTTGTATCCGCCCTTACCAAGTTTCCTCCCGTATATTTTGGAAACCGAATACATACTTAAACTGTAGGGGATAGCAAAAATAATCGCACATGCAAAAAAGAAAATCATCGCACGAAGGAAGAAATCCATCACATAAATGAAGTGATCGGGATCTGCTATATACATATAATAGGCATAAATCAATATGCCAATGATGGGTTGAATCGCAGGAAGAAAAAAGTACCGAGGGGAACCCACCGTTGTAAATGAAAAAATGATCATGAATAAGAGCACATACGCAATGATCGCCCCTAAGAGAAAGAAAACTTCTATTAATGCAGTATTATCGTAGAAAATCAACAAGAAATGAGAAGCGAGATACGATCCCGCGAAAAATATTACTACATACTCGTTTATGAGAAAAGAAAAAGACGTGGTGAGTATTTTTGACTTTTTTCGTAATATTCGGGTACACAGAGAAGAGACAGTCAATGCAGCGAAAAATATCACGAAATCATGGGAAAAAGAATCCCAATTCCATTCTTGTGTCTGCAGGAACTGTAAACCCTGCGAGGTAATTGCTACAACAAACGGGATCAGGGCATATAGGGAAAAAACTAACCCTTTGGATTGAAATACTTTGATGTAGGCAAACACGCCGGGGGAAGTGCGGGAGACCTTGCCTTCTTTGTAAAATTCCATATATTATTCTCCTTACTACCCCGATGGAAAAAACTTATTGCCTTCGGAATAAAAAGTTTCTATTATTATGTCGAAAAGTACTTGGAAGCAGCGGCAACGAGAAGCAAAACAACAACTTCCTCCCGTAGCGATGCAAAAATTCTCCTATACGTCTATGTTGAAATATTCGTTCCAAATTTTTGTCCAAAAATACTTTATCATACTTATCCCTTTTCTGATATTCACAGTAATAATGGCGACAGTGAAACTCTTCATTGTTCCAGATATTATTTGGAATTATTATGCACTCAATGATGCTTGGATGCGGATAAACTACAAGGTGTTTCTTGATCCCACATATGTTGCCACGTCCTTGGATTCTCAAGTCTATTATATGATAACCCAATACTATTGGTTCGCTCAAATTCTAATAGGTTTCCTCGATGCAATCCCACAATATTTCGGTATTCTGACAACCGCTGTAATCATAAAAAGAACTTACGAGCTAAAGTCGCAATCGAAAAAAAGTCTACCTGCTGGAGCCCTTCTCGCGGAATCCTTTACAAACCCTTTCCGAGGTGGGAATGCCGTTAGTGCGATAATCCCAACGATTCTACTCTCTTTTTTAGTACCCCTTGGATTGCTCTTTCTCTATATCCCCGGCTTTTTAATCCTAGTCTATTTGATGTTCTCCCTCCAAACCACAGCCCTAGAAAAAGGCTCACCTAAGAGCGTATTGGTTGGAGGATTTAACCACGTGCGGAAAAAGGTTCGCAAAACAATTGTCATAGTTCTCTTTGTGTTTCTTTTGTCCTTCTTGTGGAATGCGCTTCGAGACGTTGTCCTGCCATTGGTGCTAGCCCCCCCTAACATTGCAGCCTATAACCCCGCCAATCGAGATCTAGGTGCGATTTATTTAGATTTTCTGACTAATAGCCTTTGGATTACATTCATATACCCTCTCGTTGCCTCGCTATACACTATGTTATATCTACACATTAAAGCCGAGAAGGCAGATACCCTCACCAAACCAGATATGCTCGAGAATTCCGAGATCGCGTTTGAAGATAGAAATATACGAATCCGGCGGACGCAACAAATGCGTATCTGCCCCCACTGTGGCCGGTCAATTCCTGTCTCTCTCAAAGTTTGTAATCATTGTCATCGAGAAATTAGAAGTAAGTTAGATTTATGATAAGAAATACGTACTTTCACCCTCAAACCAAAGCATTATATGGCCACTAAAATGATGTATGGACTTATACCTCGTTATAAGCAAAACTCTTTTCTTTTTCTTATAAATTAAAAACGACCATCTTCGCGTGGCCCACAACAGAACCAAATTTAAAATACTTTTAACGTAAAGATTAAGTTTTCCGATCAAGGTTGAGATATTGCGCGGAACTTATCTCCTTTCATATTTGAGGCATCTGGTATCATCCGC
>MBAA01000008.1:6525-8218 GCA_001940655.1 Promethearchaeota archaeon CR_4 | reverse complement strand
TGACACCGAATACACAGATGACGTAAGAACTTACGTGTTTAAACGCGTCCTCGACAAGGGAGACGCGGCCAACCGGGTCACAACCGACCTGCATGACCTGCACAACGTCGAAGTCACCCCCCGCGCAATTAGCGACTGGGTGAAGCGAGAGCGGGAGAAAAGCGAGCGCGCACCGGTTACAGGCACCCGCCCCGTGAGACATCGACCCCCTGCCGTGCTGACCATGGACGGCACATTTAAAGCGGCGGCGACGAAAAAAAACGGCGGCGGTCCAAGCACCAGCGGAGGGCCATCCTGGTTGCATTTAACCCGCTCGAAGGACGGGCGGTTGGTGGCATACTGGCTGCTGGGGAAAGCGAACGAGAGATAGGAATCTTCCTAGAGTGGCTCAAGTCCAGCCTCGGACAGGACCCGGAGTACGTCACGTTTGACTTTAAAGACGCGTGGGAGGCGCCCGTGAAGGCGGCATTCCCGGGCGTTACCATCCTCCTTTGCACGTTCCACGCCGTCCAGCTCCTCACGCGCGGGTTGCTGAAGGAATTCAACAGGCTGCAGCGGCAAGAAAACACGTCCTTCATCCGGGAATGCGGGGCCGCGCGAAAGTGGTCCACCCAGAGGGACGAGAGGTCAAGGACACCCCCGCCCGCGCTCTCGGACGCCTTCTGCCGGCGCTGGGCCGGCTTTTACGCCCAGATTCTCACGGCATGCGGGACGAGGGGCGCGGCCAAGTTCGGGGAAAAGTACCGCGCGCTGCTCAGGGCGATGCGCAGGTGGGACCCGGACACAACCGCCCGGTACGAGGGATTTCTAG
Source organism: Promethearchaeota archaeon CR_4 (assembly GCA_001940655.1). Taxonomy (GTDB): domain Archaea; phylum Asgardarchaeota; class Lokiarchaeia; order Sigyniarchaeales; family CR-4; genus CR-4. The sequence goes on along the minus strand of MBAA01000008.1, from coordinate 7,407 downwards.
CGCGCAAGCTTCCAAAGGAGGGATTCACGACAAAGGGTCTATCACGCTTCAAAACCGAAATGAAAATGAAGTGGCGCGCGGAGCTTCGACGAGCCCGCCAAGAGCGGGAAGCAAGCAAAAAAGAGTTTGCCCAAGCAAAGTACCTGCTGCTCAAACGACCCGAAAACTTGTCGAAGAAGGAAGGTAAGAAGCTAGCAACATTCCTGCAAGGAAACCCGTGGGCGGGCATGCCGCGGGAGGCCTTGCTGAAATATTATGCCCTCCTTGATGACCCCACTGGCAAAGATACTTCGCTGGATTTCCTCGACACCCTCGTAAAACCAGAATCCCACGACTGGTTGCGATCGGCTGTGACGACACTGAAGGCGAAAAGGGAGTACGTGTTTAACTTCGTTAAAGCGTGGGAAGCCCACCCAAAGTGGAAAGACGTTCGCGGATTTAAGGTAAACCCCGAGCACGTGATGAAAAAGGTCAACGCGGTGGCCAGAGCGCAATATAGCTTCCGGTCAGACGAGAGCGCAAGGTTCCGGCTCGAGCGCATCCTCAAATGCCCAGTTCTCATCTCGGAAACTATTTTAAGCGAAAAGGAAAAAGATCAAGTAATTAAGTAATATTACCAAGAAATGAATTGAATTTTTGGGTCTGTTCAGAAATTAAATATACATTCTTATGGAACAATGGCGCTAAAATTGTTTGGAATATCCTCAAAGATCAGGCCATTTATTCCCGCATGGATCTAACTTCCGAGAATTTGGCATGCGGGACCCGGCCAAGGTCGTGTCTTGATCGTGGGATTTGTCGCCAAGATCTCTTGCGATGCCTGGAGGACAGTCATGCGCCGGCGCGTGGGAAAAACTAGATCCAAGTAAGTCTTGCCGCGCA
>MBAA01000008.1:5531-6477 GCA_001940655.1 Promethearchaeota archaeon CR_4 | reverse complement strand
TGTAAGGCGGGGTGGTGTTGTGGTATAGACGGAACAATTCACCGTACGCGTTGATGCCCGCTGGGGTTCGCAGCAGGCGCGTCGAGTTCAAGAGGGGACGAAACAGGCCAAAGATACCCTCGATCGTGTTCGTGTTCTGATGGTTGGGCTTGAGGTCCCTCGCCTTCCGCAGGGAAAAAAGCGCGGCGTGATTCTTGAGGAACTTGGCGAGGTAAGGCGCCAGGGACGCGCGGGACTTTCCGAGCACTTCCTGCAAGTGGTCCTTGTGGTTCTCGAATGCTGGAGAGCGGTCCTCAAGCAGGTCGTACATCTTCCGCGCAAGGCGACCGGATTGGAGCACGTCTTGCCGTCTCCTTGTTACCAGCCGGGCATCGTGCCTCACTTGTTGCCGGAGGACGTCACGCCGTGCCTGCAATTTTGCGACCGCCTTTTCCAGCGTTCCCGCATTGTCCCGGTAGCGAGCGATGCGCGCTTGTGCACTCGCCAGCTGCTTGCCGACGGTCTTGGTGCGGCCCCGGTGGGCATTCCGCTTCTTATTCTGCAATGACTTGACATTGCGCTGGAGGTCTTGAACTTTCTTGGCGAGGACCGCTTGTTTCGCCCCCACGACCTGAACCTGGTGCCGGGCGCGCTCCAGCAACCGCGTTCCCTCCTCCACCTGTCGCTTCAACCGGCGCAGCTTATTCTCCAGCTTGTCGAGTTTTCGCATGATAGCCCGGCGCGCGTGCACGTGGCAAAGGAGGTGCCTTGCTTTAACAAATAGGCTCTTGACGACGTCGACGTAAGGCCGGAAGAGGTCCGTGATGACAACCCGTATGTTAGTGAACATCCTCGCGATGGGGCGGAAGAACGCGGAAAGGGATTCCTCGGTCCTGTCCGGAGCGTGCCTGATCGCGAGAAGGTAGGCAGACTTCTTGTCTGCAGCACCAAGGATGACGTTCTCGCT
>MBAA01000008.1:5369-5525 GCA_001940655.1 Promethearchaeota archaeon CR_4 | reverse complement strand
GAATAGCTCGTCGCCCTCCATAATGTGAACCTTCGGCGCCACCTCGCGGTCGATCGCGTGGTTGACTTCCTTGGCCTTCTGGGCGCCCTTGTACCGGATTTTTTGCAATTCGTGCTTGGTCAGGTCGATGGAGTAAATGAGGTGAAGGTGCTCGTG
>MBAA01000008.1:3836-5313 GCA_001940655.1 Promethearchaeota archaeon CR_4 | reverse complement strand
AAGTGGAATCCACGCCAATAATGGCGAGCACGGCGCCAGTCACGAGCAGGTGGGCAAAGTGCTTGAGTTTCCGCATTGCGGTCTTGAACAAGTTGGGAATGGCGAGCTACCCGCGGCGAGGAGGTTTATTTTTGGCGTGATCTAAGTATCCTAGGCGCGCGCTTGGCTTTTAAAGTTATTCGCTCCCGACAAAACACCCCGGCGGGTTGGCAAGGAGGGACAAGAGATCCCGCGGTCTTTGGGGGTATTTCTTGGCGAGATTGCATTACCCCCTTGCCGGGCACGATAATCGCCCCGCAGGGATTGTTTGCCCGGGGTTCGCCGTGAAAATCATGGTGATGCGCAAGTAACTCTAGTTTTGCTGGTAAACGAGATTCAAAAGAGTGCTTACCAAATTGACTTGAATAGACCCGAATTTTTAGAGTTCTATAATGCAAGAATGAAATTAAATCTGTATTTGAATTGAGATTTTAATGGGTGATTCAATGGTATTCCAAAGTGTAATTATTATAGCGATTTTATCTTATGCGCCTTTTTTATTTATATTTGTTACATTATATTTTGTAATATTTTTCTTTAGAAAATATATTGTTTCCAGACATAAAATGTATGGATTCTTGACATTTTTCTTCTTTACATATTTATTACAAGATTTTTTCCGTATGGGTATTTTCGCATTTGAATCTATATCAATGGATCTTGCTACAATTAGTTTCGTTTTACGAGAAATATCTAGCATGTTAGTATTGTATTCATTAGTCGTTCTTCTAGAAGTTTTTGAAAAGGATGTGTCCTTTTCACGAAAGCAAACCATAATGACAATTTTCATTTTTACTGCAATAGGAGGGATGATCTCAACTCCAACCTTTGTTTCCAATGAAACAATGTTACAAGTAGTTGCTTTTTCAAATGGTGAAATTATATTAGCATTACAAATAATTTTGAGTTACCTGGCGGGATTTTGGTTGACTTCAATGTTATATAGAAATTATAAAAGTGCGTGGTCAACAAAGCAGAAAAAAATGATGCGATGGCTTTCTATTGGCGTGGTATTTGAAACTTTTGTTCCATTTTCTTTTTACCTTATTATTATCTGGATTGCGATTGCAGCTCCAGCACTATTATATTTTTCAGTATTGATTTATTCCGTTATAAATTATCTTGGAATCATCATTATTGGAGTTACATTTCTAAAAGCCAGTGATGAACCATGGTTATTACAAAGACAAAAAGTGCATTTTTTAATAGTATACTCTAAACAAGGTTTGCCCCTATTTTCCAAAGTGTTTGACAAAAATCTTAATGAAAATCAAACACACTTATTAGTGGGCGGGTTTTCAGCCATTACTAGCATGTTCCAAGAAACAATTAAGACGACAGGTAATATAAAATCAATAATATTAGACGATAAACAACTTCGAATCATAAATAAAGAAGATTTTATATGCGCAATATTAGTCGACTATAATACTCAAGC
>MBAA01000008.1:2255-3820 GCA_001940655.1 Promethearchaeota archaeon CR_4 | reverse complement strand
ACAAAATTTACAGATAAGTTTGAAGAAATGTTTAGGGAGGATCTTAGACAATTTTCAGGACTGACATCGAAATTTAATTATGCGGATATTATCGTTACAAAATACTTTTCTTGAAGTTATTTCGATTTTATGAAGCTTACTACCTTTACTGGTTTGATATTGGATACCACCTGGGCAACATTCTCGCCAATGCCATCCAAGTGTGGAACATCCTGCCGCCGAGCACGCTCTGGCAAGATAATTTCAATATTTTTACAAGTGCATTTGTTACCACCACGACAATCGACACGTCCCAAGGCATCGACTTAGGCGGACTCCCCCTCGTGGAGTACGTCCCACCGGTAGTTTCGTTGTTGATTTGGGTGCTGATAGCTACATTGTTGACACTTTTCGGTCTATATAAGCTAAAACGGAAAGAAATTACTAGTTAATTGACAGCACTCGTACAAGTATCGCGATTCCATTTCCTCCTTTATTCACTTGAACGTTTATTATAGGACTCCCAAAAATTCCCTTAAGAATTGCGTGATCTCGAAGGTAAAAAGGAAAAAATCCGAGTAACTTCCCCTTGAAATAGTTCGGGGGGAATTTCCCGTACCGACTGTGTACCCATCAATTTGCCATATCTTTCCTCCACGAGATCGACAATCCGCCGAAGGGCGAAACGACAAATCTCATCCCGCCCTTGAGTGATGAGATACCCTGCGTAATGTTTGGATCGTTCGATGAAGATGGTAATGTCCTTCAATTGAATCGTGTTGGTGAACTGATCTTGAGCAACCCCTGAGGACCCCGAAATTTCGCCCATCCACACGTCAATGGTTGGGAAAATCGGAGAAATTTGCGTAAAATCAACTTTCCTTGCAGCCCACGAGTGACCGGCTACAGGCACATCTCCCCGATCCGTCCGGGTGATAAAAATTCGGAGAGGTGTTGACGTGGAAAGAGTGAACACGAGAGGATCATAGATCACCGCAAGTGCGAAACACCCAATGCCCAAGGACAGGGTGATGTTTGATAGTATCGCTCCTAATAGGTCATAAAATGTGGCAGCGAAGATGGGGCCAAGTATCGGGAACAAAATTCCAAGCCAAAAGATCCCGATGGCCTTTCGAGAGCGCGAAGAGGAGACCCCTGCGCGTACACGGCGGATGACCAGGACGATAAGTTCCAATACAGGCACGATAGTCCACGCATAGAACACGCTAAACCAGATCGTGTCCGGCATTACAAACCACAATTGATTCACCGGATCATATTCCGTGATAAGACTTGGTGCCGGGGACACATAAATCGCGATCATCCCACCATACCCGATGGCATAAACGATGATCCTCCACCATGGAACAGACGATTGCGTGGTGAGAAATCCGACCAATACGAGAAATGATCCGACAAAAAATAGTACTCCCGATAGGCGGATGAGAGGATCCACAACAAGTAATTCTGTTGCTGGCGCGAACCTGCAAATAATGTCCGGTGAAGTACTTTGAAGCATAATAAAAAGTCCTAATCCAAGGAGACGTAGGGGAGAATAATGCCAAGATTGGTATTGGCGATAGCAA
>MBAA01000008.1:0-2219 GCA_001940655.1 Promethearchaeota archaeon CR_4 | reverse complement strand
ACTTGAAAATTTTGCATATAAAGTGCCCTCATCATTTCATAATCTATGCTTGCAAGGAACTTTGCGAGATTCACCCGCATCAAAATATCTTTCGTATAAGGGCGTTTCGTGTCCGTAAATGCGATAGATCGCAGGAAATCTCGAACCTGGGATTGATTGAGGAGGACCCACGTGAAAACAGCAGGCGCTAATGCATCAAATCCTAATAGGTAGGAAGTATCATCGAGCATCACGGGTTTTTGAGCAACGGGAAGGACGAGAGAAAATGTGGGATCTTTATAGAACGAAGCAATTGCCACCTTGTAGGGGGCAAAGGCATAAGGTCCCACCCCAAAGATAGAGAAGCGGGGTTTGCCCCGATACATGGTAGACTTTCGGGCATCGAGTACAGTCCCATGATCTAGGAGGTACTGCCACAATTTTGGTGACTTGTTACTGATGAAGCTCGTATCTTCGCCGAGCTTTGATTGGGGGACGATCACTCGTTGTGACACCTCCCGGATGACCAATGCATTTGCTAAATCAGAGCCCTTAGCGAAAGGAAATAGAAGTGCGTCTTCGAGTTCCACCTGCTCACTTGACCCATTAACGTAAATGCTGTTAGACATAGCAGATACGGGTGTTACTAACATCACCGATGCAGCGTCATGCTTGATCCCCTGCCGCCACGTGAAAGGGCAGTTTCCATCGAGGTACTGAAGCGTGTCATATGTGTCGATATCGCTCACAAACTGGTTCTCGACATATCCGAAATGTCGAGGAATGGTTAGGGCGATATCGTCAAAAGGTAACACGATGCAGTTGGGTTCCATGCGGTCACCGAGGGTAGCAACAAATAATGCCGCACTAGCGGCAATGCCAAACTCGTGCTTTGCATTAAAACTGAAAGCCATAGCATCTGACACGCGAAATCCAAACCGCGGCAGGTCTCGGATCAGGTTCCGAATGACGGTCATCTTCAAGAGGAGTGCAATATGGCATTTGAAAGAGGAAAACTGCCCCAAGAGACGCAACGTGATACTTTCCGCGATGTCAAAATTCGCCTTGCCCGTGAGGGCGTCCAATCCCTTGGCATTCTTCAGGTTAGACTTTCGAGGGATGTTACCTGAGGCGAGGCGTGAAAGTCCTGCGTTTGTGACCCACGGAGGATTTCCAAGGATGAGGAATTTCGTATCCGGTTCCTGAATTTGTGTGAAAAAACCTGGCATAAATTTGTGCGTAAATATGTTATCACGATGAATTTCCAGTTTGTTTCCGCGTGTATCTTCAGGAAATAGTTCTCGGTATCTGGTTGCAAAGTTTCCAATGTATTCTTCTTGAATGTCAACTGCGTATATATGTCGGAGGTTTGGGAATGATTTTCTCGCAGAAAACACGAAATTTCCCACGCCCACCGTGGGTTCGAGGAGAATGGAGGGATTATGACCCCTTTTGGCGAGGAACCTACATATTCGATCTGTAAATAAAGGGGGGGTTTGAAAGTCACCTAAGTCTTGCGCCCTTGATCGGAGACTTGTACGAGGGGTCATTTTTGGGGAAAAAACTCCTTTGTTTGGTAAAGTAAATTTCTTTGGTCGTGTAAATTTCTTTGGTAGAGAGACTTCATGAAACCACTCGTCTGGGTAGGGCATTTTCGAGGTTTTAGCGGGTCTGCAGCAACTACTCGATCCTACACGCAAGCTTTGATGCGCCACTATCCGGACATCACGATAGTCCCGGTCTCAGCTTTAGAATCCAACGACCCATTTGCTTGGCTTGTGAAAAATACCCCTGCAGGTGCATTCAAGCTCGTGCACAACCACCCAACAACCGATCCTGAAGCAGACGCGTACTTTTCCAACGTGACATATGACCGAGTCTTGCCCGAGTGGGCACCGTTATTCGAGTACGCGAAGGTAATTTTCGCCCAAAGTCGTTTTTGCCAGGATAACTTTGCAAAGGTGGTGAGTAACCCCGGGAAAATATACGTTGTACCATACATTTTACCCCCCAATATCCCATCTCGCACTCATCAATTACGGATATTCCCTGCGGACAAATTTGTGGTGGGTAGTGTTTTTGAGTTGATCCTACGGAAGTTGCCCCACCTATTGCTGCGTGTTTTTGTGGAGGAGTATTTGCCAAAGTTATTGGGTTTTTTATTAAAATCACTTAATGAGTTTGTCTGTTTTTAATTAATTTTCCGACGAAATTAGATTTCTCATTGCGGAAATACCCGC
>MBAA01000090.1:48591-48771 GCA_001940655.1 Promethearchaeota archaeon CR_4 | reverse complement strand
CTTGAGCAAAGAATCCATATTTTCCATTTGTATCATCATTGGAAATGCGCTCGTTGCAGTATTTCAGTAGCCAGACTTACGTGGTCGGAGCTGTTTAATAAGTTTAGCGCATACCCTTCCGCATTAATAATTAAGGACAGTCCATTTCCAATCTCTGAAGATTAAAGGAGCAGAGAGCTC
>MBAA01000090.1:48211-48482 GCA_001940655.1 Promethearchaeota archaeon CR_4 | reverse complement strand
TTCAACAAAAAGTTATAGGAATCCCTGAAATCTGGCAGTAAACGCAGATCAAGCGTGTAGATGCAGGGATCCTTATCCTCCGTTGGGACCTTGAGGATTTTTCGAATATGCATTTGTGGAGTGCAACGCGGTGAGCATGTTACGAATAAAGTGGTCCTTATCTTTGGACAGTAGATCTAAGGCGGAGGGTGAGAGATTAGTTCGGAGGATGAGTCCGAGGCGGACCATCCAATCGTGGTCAAATATAAGCTCCCGTAGGATGCTTTCTGGC
>MBAA01000090.1:46789-47776 GCA_001940655.1 Promethearchaeota archaeon CR_4 | reverse complement strand
TCACGGAAGTGGAGCCGTTGCTCTAAAATGTCTAAACGAGATAATAACCACAACAGAGGCACGGTATCAGCAATCTGCAAACAAAGATCCCGTAACAATGCAATTGACGTTTGGGGGGCGATCAACCGGAGTGCTTCGATAATTTGACTTTGCATCGCTGAGTTAAATCCAAAGGCATTGCCCTCGGTAGTTGGATTGTCTGCAAAAAATGCCGTGCGAATGAGGGTACTAATACCCATCTCTGAGATGGATTGCGCATAGGAACTGAGTGCGACAAAATGCTCTTCAGGTGGGAGGTTTGCAATTCCTTGGGGATCAAAACGTCGTGTCCTGGCTGGTTCTTCTTGTTCCCCTTCTCCACTCATCTCGTCAACGATGGCGGTCGCGTCCTCGAAGGATCCGTTGTAAATTACCGTGTGTGTGCAATATACTCCCGCTTCTTTGGTTCCGCACCGGAATATGATGCGGTTGTGAGATTGACTCCCGGTAAAATCCACACGAGCGGACATCGTAATGCCAGCGGCCTCGAGGGGAGGATCCTGAGTCAACGGGAATTGTCGCTCGTACCGGAATTTATTGTGCCCCAAATCTTTCTGTTCGGTAATCGGATCAAAACCCCAGACCTCGCGGTAATATTTCCGATTCGGCACTTCTTTGACCACCCAATTTAGATAAACACGGTAATTCTATCTTTTATAATTTTATCCAAGCATGATGCTAGAGCGAATTAAATAAACTAATCATAACTCGCGCTTTAAATCCGGTTCAACTCTGTAGGTTCGGCAACAAAAGCTCTAGGTAATCAGAAACCTTCTACCCCAGAATTATTAACTGCGCAATCTCTTACCAATTTTTTTATCCTCCGGAACTGAACCAACATTATGCTCAATCACAGACTCTTGTCTGCGCCTGCAGATCCGGCAGGATTCGTTGCTACCGCGATCAAGTTTCTCCAGAAATACGCATTGGGTAAGAAAGTCTTTTGTG
>MBAA01000090.1:43692-46780 GCA_001940655.1 Promethearchaeota archaeon CR_4 | reverse complement strand
GAGGCATAGATAGTGTAGCGACCTACCTGCTTTTGAAGAAGGCTAACATCACCACGCTCCCCGTTTTTATTGACCATGGCCTCATGCGCATCATCCAAGGGAAAGAAGAACGAGACTTTATTAAAAAACAATTCCCAGACGTGAAAATCTTGGATATCCGAAATGATTTTCTGCCTCAGATTTATGGAGAGGGGGATGCCGAGGCGAAACGGAAACTCTTCAAGAAAATCTACTCTACCACGATTGACAAGGTTATCAAGGAAGAGGCGTGTGTCCTCCTCGCGGACGGCACCATTTTACCCGATCTCGAGGAGAGTTTTGGGACGAAGATTAGCGAGCTGAAGGAATCGATGTCCACGGAGGAGGAAACTGCAGTACGCGAGAAGAAGAAAGGCAAGGGGTTCGTAAAGAGTCAACACAACGTGGAGATCGAGTACGCGGTCGAGGCCACGGTTCAACCGTGCGCAAGTCTAACCAAGGATGCCGTTCGCAAGGTTCTGGAGTATCTCGGGATGCCCCCTGAAGTCGTATATCGGAAAGCTTTCCCGGGGCCTGCCCTTGCAGCTCGCATCGTGGGGCCTGTGACCGCTGAGAATCTCGCGTACGAGAAACAAGTGCACGACATTATCGAGAGTATGGTGGACGATTTCTACGTGAAGAAACACGGAAAACCAATGCTGATCGGGAAAAACGGCGAGCAAGAACCATTCCAAGCATTTGCTGCCACGATTACTGATGTCCTGAGCGCAAGGGTGACGGGGATAGTGAATGACCGCCGCGCCTACGAGTCCCCGTTATGCGTGCGTAGCACGTGGGATTATGCTAAGCTCACGAGACTAGCCACCAACGTGAAGGATTATTCGCGGGTATTTTTCGAACTCGGCGGGAATGCAACGGGCAAATATGATGTTGTAATTCGGAGTGTCAATAGCACAGATGCGCGAACTGCCAGCGTGACAAATTTACCGGAGGATCTGCTTCATCAAATGTGTGGCAAACTCAAGATCGTGGCTGGGACTCGGACAGTGTATTTTGATGTAACCCCGAAACCCCCTGCGACTATTGAATACGTGTGAATTCCCTTTAGGGTAAACCTCTGATAAATAACTACTTTTAACCCATTCTTTGAATCTTTTTCAATTAGGACTACGATCAAAGAGAATATACAACCCTTAATTGATTGGATCCAGTTATCCATTAATTTCACGCTAAGGATTACAATATTCCTCCACCCACCCACGGAAAATCCTGTGTTGGGTGAATGCCTGGGCATCGAAATTCTTCCCCACAATCATCAGGTTGTGGGACGAGGATCGGAGTGCGTCATAAAATTCCTCGTTAGATTGCTGAAATTCTCTCGTAATTTTTCCCTCTTCAACTAGAATGAACTTGTATTGTTCGAGGGAAAATGTCTTTCGCGTGAAATAATCATACGTTAGAACGATGTAGCCAAATTCCTCAACTAACATTTTTTTAAAATCCGCAATATCATCGTTGAAATCTTCCGAGTTCCGGAAGATGTTGATAAAACCACAAATCCAGGCTTGGTCGCTGTTAATCGGTTTCTCCTGCATTTCTCTATATTCAATAAAGAGATACTCAACCGTTGCTTCCATTTTAACATAATTCTCATTAGAATCATCCATAATCCTTCAAGTAAAGGGTTATTTTTCTCTCTTTTCTTCGAGTTTAAGATCATATCTCATAGGATTTGAAATTTTGAAGGGCAAAACATACTTAAGACCGCATTACGTGAATACTTTCGTATGATGAAGAGTGAGCAAGTTGTGAAAACATTGAGCAATGTGGTTCGCGGTACCACCCCCAAGAAACACCATCTAAGCTTGATTGTCGTGCTCACGATAATTTATTTCGTTGGTATTGTTGTTTCTATATGGTTTTATCCCAATCAAACCTATTCTCCATTAAATAACTTCATTAGTGATATGGGGGGCATTGCCACCAATCCGGAGGTGTATTGGGTCTTCAATACGACCGTGATTCTAATTGGCATATTAACGATCCCACATTTTATATACCTGTACCGGCGTTTTGTGCTGATCAACGAGTGGTTGACCCGCTTAATGTTAATCAGTGGAATCTTGGGTTGCTTCGGTTTTGTATGTGTCGGTCTAATTCCTGAGGATTTCAAAGCACCGCACGATATTAGCGCTCTCGTGGCCTTTGGAGGATTTACCTCCGCTGCCCTTTTCACGATGCTCATTTTCCTCATAATAAAATCCCAATGGATTTCCCCGAGGAAATTCTGGATTCTGTATGGTCCGCTCTGCATTACGTATCCCCTAATCTTTATAATGCCTAATTTAACTTCTCTCGTCTCTTCCTTGTCACTCGACCTGCGATGGTTCGCCTGGCCAATCTGGGAATGGACATTCATGGGTAGCTTGACGTATTGGATTATCGGCGTAGCGATCATTACCCCAGATCGAACTTGGGCACGTGCTTACTTGGAAAAACCAAAAATAAATCACCCGTTGCAAGGTTCTAGCCATCGTAGCTATTTTGTATTCTTACGAAGACATTATATAGGAAATACGCCCCTAGAAAGTGGCCAATAATCGATCCTTGTAAAATATTGAAACAGATTAATACTTGGGAGCATAGGATCGGATCTTTCTTCGAATCACACAGGCCCGCGTAAGAATAAATGATACCTGACCTAGACGTATGCATCGCCTTTAGAGGAAGATTCTATCTGCACCATCTATACATAATTTCAAATTGAATGTGGTGATATGTGGTAAACATTTAGGATTTCGTGAAGATGTATTAGTAAGCAGTGGAGTGAATATTACCCAAGAATTTGAATTCAAGGAGAACAACTGTGGCGAGCTGATCCATATTAGTGAACGAGACGGGACACCTGAATCTCCAAAGAAAAAATCAATGGAAGTGGAAATCTTCACAGATAATTCTGTTGGGGTTTTCCGGCGAGATTCATTCGAATTCTTGACCCCAACCCAACAGGAAATGGTAAAAAAATTGACCGCGCTAGGGGTAGATGAGGTTATTTTGCACACCTCTCACCAAGTTCTCAAAAACGAAAAGGACATCCCGAAACATGGTG
>MBAA01000090.1:39172-43673 GCA_001940655.1 Promethearchaeota archaeon CR_4 | reverse complement strand
TGACGATGAAGAGATAACAAAGTTGCTCGTTCGAATTTTCCAGACAGAAGATTATTCCGTGAAGGTGGCGCTAAATTCCGAGGAAGGTTTACGCCTGATACGAGAATTGCGCCCTCGTTTAATTCTCTTGGACATTATGCTAGGTCCAACGTCCGGTTGGTCTATCTGCGATGCTCTTGAGAAAGATCCTGACTATGAATCATTCAAACACTTGAATATCATTATGTTTTCCGTGAGTAGAGCCCAAAAAGACGCGGAAAAAGCCCGTAATTACCTAGTGAAGGACTATATTCATAAACCCTTTGAGATACACGACCTGCTCAAGCGGGTCGAAAAATGGATGGAAAAAAAGTAATTACTTGAACTTCTTTGGGAAAAGAAACCTCGGAAGATTGACAAATCGCTTTTCCTCCTTAATATTATCGATCTGGGCGATGTCTTCTGGGTCGAGATGTAAATCCTGGGCTCCAAAATTATCTTGAATGTGCGACTCACTCGTAGCCTTCGGGATGGGTATTGCTCCGTGGTGCATCAACCACGCGAGGGAGACCTGATTTGGGGAAGCTTTGTGTTTTTTCGCTATATCTACCACTGTAGGTACTTCTCTTATATGTCCCCGTGCAAGGGGCGAGTACGCCACGAGGTACATGTCGTGTTGTTTTAGGTAGTCTCGCATAATCCTCTGTTGGAGAAGTGGGTGTGTCTCAATCTGGTTTACCACGATGGGTTTGGGGCAGACGGCAATTGCCTCGTCACACAATTTCGGTCCAAAATTTGAAACGCCAATATATTTCACCTTTCCTTCATCCACGAGATTAGCGAAGGCTAGGAGGGTCTTTTTCGCGTTATATTGCCAAGCGGGCCAGTGGACATATAAGATGTCGACATATTCGGTTTGCAGCTTAAGTAAACTTTGTGCAGCAGAGGTTTTCACGTTTTCAGGTCTGAGTTTCGTTACCCATATTTTTGTGGCGAGTAAGAAATCTTTCCTATCCACTGTTTTTTCGGCGAGGGCCACCCCTACTTCCCTTTCATTCCCGTATATTTGGGCAGTGTCTATTAACCGGTAACCCATCTCGAGGGCCTTGAGTACACCTTTCACACAATCCTTGTCTTTCAATTTCCAAGTCCCAAATCCCATCCTCGGTAACTTAAGTGTTGGCATAGGAGACGGAACAGCATATACTTATTTATGGCTTCTTCTTTCGGTATTCAGGAAGGTACTTAATGCAATCGGTCAGAGATTAATATATAAATAATGTACACTAGATTCCTAAGGGCGCGGATGGGGATCATTTTTTTAGCACTCCCTCTAGTCGTTACATAATTATGACCAAGCTTCAGATCACCAAACTCGTACTCTTCATCGCAGGACTTATCGCGGGGATTATTTTCGGGGTAATCAATGCCCAAATTTTTGCCTTAATTCAATAAATACAGGAGGATCATCGTGCAAAAGACCCATCATTATAAGGAAAAGCAAATTCGTGCTAGCGTTGTAATCCTGTTCATCTTTGGGTTTTTCATCGGTGTACCATTAGGCAACTTGTTAGGATCATCCTTAACTCCCGTGTGGGGTCATCTCACTATTGCTTATGGGTCAGAGAAGGCCACCTGGATGGGCGCGGTTCAAGTCGAATTTACCAAGTGGTGGCAAGAAAATTACCCGGATCAACCCATCAAAGCGGAATTTCATGCATACGGGTCTGCCCAGTCGATGGTGGGCATCTTAAATGGGGAGATCAAGCCTGTTATGTGGAGCCCCGCATCCTCGATTTGGATTCCAATATTTAACACGCGATGGCAAGATCAAGCAAACGGGCAAAGTATAATCGAAAACATTACGAAGGTAATTTTTTCCCCCGTGGTAATTGCAACATGGAAGAATTTCAATGAAACGTACAATATTAAGGGGTTCAATACTCTTCATACCCTAATCCAAAACTCTCCCGGCACGGTAAAACTCGGACATACAGACCCGGGCCTTTCGAATTCAGGGTTCATGGCGGTAGCTATGGCTCTTGCGGCCAGCTTAGGCAAGGATACAAAAGACCTGACAATTGAAGATCTCCGTAACCAAGCGGTACAAGACTGGTTGCGGGAATTTGAAAGTGCAGCAGTCCAGTATGGGGAATCTACTGGGTATTTGGGCAAGATGATGGTGAATAGTGGCCCCGCCTCGATCAATGTTGCGTTCCTATATGAAAATGTCGTAAAGGACATCTCAACAAGATACCCTGATGACCAGGTGATTGCGATCTATCCAGAAGAAGGGATTCTGTATTCTGATCATCCGTTTTGTGTCCTGAATGCCCCGTGGGTCACACAAAACGATAAAGAAATTGCCTATAAGTTTATAAATTTCATCCAGCGTCCCGAGATTGTCCAGCTTGCGATGCAAAATGGATTTCGTCCAATAAATTCCTCACTCTCTCTTGACCCTAACATTTTTAATTTTGAAAAATATGGCATCTCACCTAACCAAACCCTTACGATTCGCGAATTTCAAGCGCCTGAGAGCGGGGAAGTTTTAGCACGGATTCCAGACGTGTGGTCCTTGACCCGGAGCGTCCATTAAGGCGGTAAAAACGATGAGACAAGAGAAAAACCAGTGGAACACAAAAGTCCTTGCGGTCGAGAAGGAGTTGTCTAAACCACGTTACCGAAAGATAATGGACGCCATTACAATCGGTTTTTTCATATTCGTGATTATTGGCCCGATTATCAACATCTTTTCCACCGTATTTGTTTCTTGGGATGAAATTCAATCTTCTGTGTTTAACGATTCATTGACGGGAGATTTGCAATGGCAAATTATGGGAACCGCGCTTATAAGATCATTTTGTATTGCCGGTCTAGCAGTAGTCATTGACCTGATAATTGGTTTACCAATGGCAATATTATTAACCCGTTTTGAATTTCGGGGCAAAAATTTTCTGGATGCAATGGTGGATCTTCCCCTCGCAATCCCCACGTCTGCACTTGGATTTTCTGTCTATTTATTTTGGGGAAGTCCTTCTGGAATTGCAGGTTTGTTTGGTCTGGACGTGGGATTCTTCAGTCCGGGCCCGATGCTCATCCTTATCACACATGTAATTTTCACTTATCCCTTCATAGTTCGGTCATTAAAGATCGTCTTACAAGAAACCCCGAAGGTATATGAAGATGCGGCAACAACTCTCGGGGCGCCGGGGTTTACGGTCTTCCGTACTATTACTAGCCCCCTTGTAAAAGAAGGGATCATCGCGGGCGTCATCCTCGCGTTTGCGCGGAGTCTCGGTGAGACGGGGGCTACCATAATTGTAGCAGGATTGTATGAAACTGCACCACTTGTTATCGTTAAAATGCGACGAGCCCTAGATATACCCGCAGCGGCATTCTTAAGTATGATTTTGATTGGCATTTGCTTAGTCCTTCTTGCAACCATTAAATTTTTATCTCGGAGGGTTGGATTCCCGTTGAAAAAAATTTGGCCGACTGGGGAACGATTCCTTAGCAAACCCTTCTTCCGAAAAGCGCGGAATATTTTAGCGGTTGTGATATTCATTGTTTTTATCTTCATTACATCGATGTTCATTTTGACATATGTTTTCCAACCACAAGATCCCCCGCTTTGGGAGGAGCTTTATGGAGCTGACCTAAAATGGGCGTACCTCTGGACCAGTCTAATGAATTCGTTTTTAATTGGGGGTGTGACCACGTTGATCGTAATGGCCACAGGCATACCAATGGCATTCATCATCGTAAACCGGAAATGGAAAAAGGTGAATTCCCTCCTAGACACACTGATAGATATACCTTTAGCAATCCCATCAGCGGCCTTAGGTTTTGCCACCTTTATGTTTTGGGGACCTCCTGGATTGAACATCTTCTTTCCGGGATTCTGGCTTATCGTTTGGGTGCACGTGGCGTTTACTTTCCCCTATATGATACGGCCTGTCATCTCTATCATTCAAAAATCAAATAAAGGACTCGAAGACGCTTCCCGCACTCTGGGCGCGAGTAATTTAACCACTTTTCGGCGTATAACCCTCCCAATAATCAAGAATGGTATTCTCGCAGGAGCAATTATGGCCTTTGCCCGGAGTCTAGGGGAGACTGGGGCTACACTCGTGGTAATGGGCGATGTTCGAACTATACCTGTCATTATCGTGGATTGGGTCGAGGCTCAGGCAATGGGGAGTGCCGCTTTCGCAAGTGTCATAATCATATTGTTTGCATTTGTGTTACTCTTAATTCTCCGTTATGTTTCCAAACCCCGGAGGGTGTTAAATGCCTGATATTGAATTACGGAATGTGAATAAGACCTTCAAGGGAAACGTCATCGCGATGGAGAATCTGAATCTTAAAATTAAACATGGCGAATATGTATTCCTCTTAGGGCCCTCAGGGTGCGGGAAAACCACGACTTTAAGGGTAATTTCGGGTTTAGAACAACCAGACAATGGCGAGGTATTAATCGATCATAAAGACGTGAAAAAACTGCTCCCGGAGGATCGGG
>MBAA01000090.1:36327-39165 GCA_001940655.1 Promethearchaeota archaeon CR_4 | reverse complement strand
GATTGCCCGAGCCATTGCTACAGGAGCGAAAATTCTCGTTATGGACGAACCACTGGGGTCTCTTGATCCAAAGGCACGCCTCTCATTCCGACATGAACTCCGCGACTTAGTAAAGAAACTTGGACTTACTGCGATTCAAGTCACTCATGATCAAGACGAGGCATTAGCAATAGGGGATCAAATTATCGTAATGAGGCAAGGGCGAATTCTCCAGAAGGGTTCACCTGAGGAATTGTATGAAAGACCCACGAGTTTATTTGTTGCCAATTTTATCGGGGAAATGAATTTCCTCGAGGGGTTCATTTATCCAAATGTGTTGGGAAACAATTATCTCGTTCGCCTCGAAATTCGCGGCCCAAAATTATACGCGAGTAAGGAATATGCTATATCCCAAGATTACAAGGTAGATCAACGGGTCGTGGTTGCATTCAGGTTCGAGGATGTCTACGTTTTTCCCAAAAACTTTGATTTTAACAAACCAGGACACGAAAGAATGGAAAAGGAACTTAATTTCATTCCCGCAAATCTCTCTGCTATGAGATTTGTAGGTAAAACCACCCGTTTTATTGCTAAATTCGCGAGTGGCGAGATAATCCAAGCAACTAAACCAGGAACTTTTCCGTACCAGTTAGGTTCGGGAGATCCAATCATCCTCGGCATTCACCCCCACGATATTATCACTTTCGAGCATCCGAAAGATTTGACCCATGAAATAGACCTCTCCTAAAAATCCAAGTAGGTGAAAAACATTCCCGAAATCCGACTTGAACACATAGTGAAGCGCTATAGGGGAGAAGGAGGGTTAAATGACGTGTCACTCACGATTCAAGACGGGGAATATTTCACTCTGTTAGGCAATACTGGAGGTGGTAAGACTACCCTTCTTCACATCATCGCGGGATTGGTAAAACCGGATGCAGGGCAGGTACTTTTTGATGGAATGGACATTACAAAGAAAAAACCATATGAGCGGAATCTCGGCCTTGTTTTCGAGAACTATGCCCTCTTCCCACATATGTCTATTGATGAAAATATTAGTTACAGTCATCGTGTAAAAGGTTACGATCCCCAAGAGACGACACAAATTTCCCGAGAATTCCAACATATGCTGCGCCTTTACGACCGGGAAAAAGCAATCCCCTCTGAACTGAGCGGTGGTATGCAACAGCGAGTTGCACTCGGCCGGGCCTTGATGAACATGGAAGGTTCAGGTATTCTCTTACTGGATGAACCCTTTAAAGCTCTCGATGCAGGTCTCCGGATGAATTTACGGGTTGAAATTCGGAATCTCGCAAAGTCCGAGAAACTAAAACTAACAGTCATTCACATAACTAACGATATGACCGAGGCGATGATGGTTTCAGATCGGATCGCCCTCATCCGCGACGGGAAGATTATTCAAATCGGAACACCAAAAGAGATGTACTATCAACCCGCCAGTCTTTTCGTGGCTTATTTCTTTAGCGATACCGTGTATTTCCCCGGGATCGTAGCTACTGTTGAAGATTCTTCATACAGCGTTATTGTAGCGAAAGATGTCGCATTTAAAGTAGACAATCCGATTACAAAATTCCAACCCGGAGACGGTGTGGTATTGGTTGTCCGCAATGATTATTTTAAAATTTATGCCGAACCCGTCTCCTCAGAGGATAAAGATAACATATTGACCGGGAAAATTAGCAGTATCAAATTTATGGGCCCTTTTATCCGATTTTCGGTGATTTTAGAGATTGGTTTTCTTATCGCAGTAGATATTGCCTCGACACACGGCGTGCGAGAAAAATTCCCAGAAGGACAGAACGTGTGGTTGACGTTCAATCCCAAGAAAGCATTTTTGTTCCCAGACCCTGGCGAGGAAAAGTTAAAGGAGTTGTATTTTGAGATATAGGATGGTAGAAAATATGGGCAGTATGATTGAATGGTTCAAGGTGAAAAACCGCCAAGATGCAATAGCAAAAACGAAAAACCATGTCTTAAAGGTATGCGACTGCGTGGTAGAAACCGCGAAAGCTTCGAGATTTTTCATGGAAGGGAAGACTGAAGAGGGATTGGCAGTTGTAAAGCGGGTTGGCGAGTTGGAACATGACGGAGATGAGATCCGGCGGGATCTCCTTAAAGATCTCTCGCGAGGAGAGCTCGCTAGCGCGGTACGCGAAGATTTAACCCACCTCGTGAAACGAATCGATGATGTTGCTGGCGCGGCGAATGCTAGTGCGAAATATATGAGTCTGTTCACCAAACCAATGTGGGAAAAAATCACCGCCGCCTTCAAGGATCCGATTACCAAGATAATGGTTCATTCGGGGGAAGCTGCGAAGCACCTCGTTGAAATGGTTGACGATCTTGCAGGGCAACGGCTCTTTATCTCGGAACTAGGGCGTCAAGTTAACAGCCACGAGCATGAAGTGGATGTTCTCCATTTTGAAATTAAAAAGTTGATGATGAATTTAGATATGTTTGCAAATCAATTTATTGCGATTTCTTTTGTCACGATGATTGACATTATGGAAACGATCACTGATCGCTGCGAGGAAGTTGCGGATTACATAATCCTGCTCGCAGTCGCGGCAAAATAAATTTCTATTGTTGCACTTTTAGAAAATCTAATTATTTTTTTTGTAGCTTACCCCTACCTGATGCCCAACCGGCATCCGCGTATTTATCAAGCCAGGCATTCACTATATCTGTAAATGGCACGTCATTATATGTGCCGTGATCTAGTACATACTCGAATTGAGGATTCCCAAGCGAATCTGTTTTTTGGAAAATCGCGTCTGAATGGCCATCAAATTCCACGGGGATGTATCCTTTGTCGAGACTTAGTCCTATATCAAAAGC
>MBAA01000090.1:35895-36313 GCA_001940655.1 Promethearchaeota archaeon CR_4 | reverse complement strand
ACCACTCGTTATTGAGAAACACTTCCGAATACCCGTGGTAAACGAATAAATTAGTTCCCATCTTTTTTTGTAAGGAATCGGATGTCAACCGGTTTATGATGTCCGCGAAATGGAGTCTTGCAGGGATGCCAACTGCCCTCGCGAGGGCAACGAGGAGTGTGGCCTTGGAGATGCAGAAACCGTACCCACGCTTGAGAGTCTCGCTGGCGCAAAGATCTTCCTGTGTAGGGAGATCCAGTAAAATTTTGTAGGGTATCTTATCTCTGACGAAATAAAATAAGTGACGTGCTTGTTCGGGGATGTCAATAGGATCAACATCAACGATTAACTTTTTTGCAAGTTCTGCCACGCTTGGATTGTCGAAGTCGATAAATTTTGTCGGTCGCAAATACTCGTCCATTAATACAGAGCAAGCATC
>MBAA01000090.1:33409-35861 GCA_001940655.1 Promethearchaeota archaeon CR_4 | reverse complement strand
GAATTGCACAAAACCTCTTATAACAGTTGTGTTTTGACATATAATAGATGCCGTAATGGTTCTTCGTCTCGAAGAAATTTTAGCCCGTGGAGAGAATAAAAAAGCGGAATTTAAGCGGTACTTGGAACAAAAAGATCTCAAACCTGACCGCGCATCAAAATTGCAAACACAATTGCGGTACATTAGCAACTTCGAACCTGGATTATTTGTTATCGGGGTGGAAGATATCCGAGGGGAACGGTGGGAACTCTTCCCGCTTAAAGAAGAGCAGTATAAAACTTCAAAAAGTATTTTGAAACAATTGTGCATTCCTGTTGATATTGAGCTCCTTGAAGAGGAAAAAATTGTGGTGGATGGTGGATTAGTTGGAGTGTTTCACATCGGTCCAAAACCCCTCCTAGAGGTACAAGAGGAAATTACAATAAATATTATGGGCCGGGTAAACGCGGGGAAAAGTACTTTAACGGGAGTTCTTCTTACAGGGAAACCAGACGATGGAAATGGTCTCGCACGGGCTTCTTTGCTGGTTCACCCTCAGGAGATCCGCCGAGGACAGACATCAGACCTTCACATTAGCTTCTTGGGTTTAAATGCAGACGGGACTCGCCTAAACGCAATACAGCAGTTAGACCTACAAGATCAAGAACGAATTATCACCGAAGCCGCCCGCTTGTTGATTTTTTTCGATGCTCCTGGACATCAAGAATTTTCTCGCACGATGGTGCGTAGTGTCCTCGGTGCGGAAGCCCAGTACGCGTTATTCTTGATCCCTGCCAGTACCGAAGCGAAACTCATCCGTTCTGAAGAGGCTCAAAGCGGTCTGAACCGTTTGGATACGATTACTCGAGAACAACTTGTGCTTGTTGCTCAGCGGGGCATACCATTCTTCATCGTCATCAATAAAATTGACAAGGCTACCCCTGAAGATATGCAACTAGTGGAAGAGCTAGTAAAGTCTACCATCAAAGAAATTGGTAAGGTGCCCTTTTTCGTGGAGACTGAAGCAGATATTGATATTGTTCTCCGCGAGATACCACACAATGTCATCGTGCCTGTCTTCGAGGTTTCTTGTACTATTTTGGCTGGAATCGATCATCTCTTCGCAATGCTGAAAGTTCTGCCTGTAATGACGACCGAAACTCGACACGATGTTCCCGCAATCGCTTATCTCGATAAGATTTACCGGGGTATCCGAGGAACGAATCTTGTTGTATCCGGAACTGTCCTTGAAGGAATTTTTAAACCTGGTCAGCGGGTGAAAGTGTTCCCCTTTGAAGGTGCGAAAAATCTTGTCGTGGAGGGACGTATCAACTCCATCGAAGTTTTTAAAAAAGGTGTTGAACGGGTCAAATCCGGGGAAGTTTTCGGGTTTGACTTACACAAGATTCCCCGTGAGCTGGTTCGTCGAGGTCAGGTGATCGTAGACCGGGACTTCCATCTTGCACCTGTATGGAGCTTCGAGGCAAACGTGGTCATTACCTTCCACTCTGTTCGCATCAAGGTCGGGTACTCCCCCGTGTGCCAGTGCCACACCATCAGCCAGACCGTCGTTTTCGAAGACATTGGGGACAAGGACTACTTAGCATTAGGGGATGTTGCTACAGTTCGCTTGCGATTCGCCCAACATCCCGAATTCGTGCGCCCAGGAGACAAGTTTATCCTACGTGAAGGAAATCTTCGGGGTTTTGGCACAATACAGAAAATTCTTTGAAAGATATGAGATCTTATCCCGAGTTTTCAAAGCGCTTCCCTTCGATTTTATCAAGCGAATCTAGCAAACGATGGGATACTTTTTCACTGGAAGAAATCTCTGCCTTCGCGATAAGTCCACGAGGAGTTAGTACTATTTGTCCCCCACTATTTTCGATCAAAGCTGTTTCTTTTAGGAGTTTGAGATTCTCCGGAGAAGGGAGGAACGTTAATGATTGGAGGTATGCAATCTCTCCGCTGCTAAGCAACCCCTGCTCGCCAGGCACGCTAGCTTGGGCCAACGCAGCATTTCCTAGGGGTGTTAAACGATATAGGTTGTGGATTTTCTGGATGAAACCTTGGTGAATGAGTTCCGCAAGTTCATTGTCCGCTAAGGGCGCGGGTAGCCTGCTCAAATATTCCCACAGCAATTTCGGCATTCGTCCAAGTGTATCTAGAACCTGGTAAAATTCTTCGTTCGTTAAGTTCCAATTATCATCGGTGGCGACCAAAAGGTTTTCGTCCTCATCTCCTCTTGGACATTTTTTATTTTTAAATTTTCCTCCTGAAAAAAATAGTATGAGTAAAATTGAAGGGTCACAAGGGTGCTAAGAGGAGTTGATTTATTATTAAGTGCTCTTGAGATTCTTTAGTCGTTTTTCTTCTTTCAACCTGATTTTCTCCAATTTCTGTTTTTCTTTTTCGATACGCTTCAGCTCTTTCTGTCGGGCTTTCTCTTCTTTCTCTTTTTGTTTTCGTTCCT
>MBAA01000090.1:26138-33372 GCA_001940655.1 Promethearchaeota archaeon CR_4 | reverse complement strand
CTTTTGACGTTCGAGCTTTATTTGCTCTTCACGTTCACGGGCGAGACGTTCTTTCTCTAATCTCACTATCTCGAGTCGGGCTTGTTCGATACTGGCGAGGCGTTTTCGCTCCATTAATTCCTTATATCCCCGCTCCCTTTCTAGGCGCTCTGCTTCTTGGCGCGATAAACGCTCTTGTTCCTTGCGCTCCCTCTCTACCCGTTCCCGTTCTAATCGTTCCTTCTCTTTCCGTTCTTTTTCGATTCGCTCCCGCTCTCTCCGTTTCTCTTCCTCGAGTTCCGTAATCCATTCATCGATATCAATTGTAACCATCTCTTTCTCCTTCGGACTTAAACTCACTCCTGCTTGCTTCAAGATGAATTGGTTTGCCCAGTGACTCATCGGCCTTATAAATTTGGAATGGAGACTTATTTTCCGGAGATTTTCACGAGCTAATTCGAACGCTCTGCCCACCGAGGGTATTTCGAAATTTTCGGCAATCACAGACTTGAGGTATAATAAAATCTCCCTAACATTTCCTTGAGGAGGTTCTGGCAATGTTTTCTTCTCGGTTGCCACCCTCTGAAGTTTCCGGATTTGGAAGTTTTCCCTTCCATCTGCTTCAATTTTGACCGCGGTTGCTTGCGAAGGGTCAATATCCACCGCAGATTCCATCCGCTTATGAAAATCGTGAACCAATTCCTTGAATTCCGGTTTTGGCGGCATGGCGCTTTCGATAATTAGTTCTTGCCCTGGTACCTCTTCTTCTTGGATATCTTGGAATTGCGGATTCCAATCCGCAAGAGAAGCCAACCTGTTTGCTGCAGAGACTAATATCGAACGTTTTTTACTCGAACTCACTGGAGGAGCTTCGATGGGAGTGGTAGGGAGGACTCCATTGTTACGGAGGATCGTTGCCAAGTTATCCAATATCGTATACAGATCAACCGGATCATACCTAACCGTCATTAGGGCATTCTTTAAAACGTGGATGCTCTCCTCGATTTGAAGAATATTAGTATGTGAGAAGTTTTGAGTTAGGAGGTTCTCGACTCCCGGAATAACCGCGCTTAAACCCGCTGTAGGATTTACGTAAGTGCGAAATGGTCCCGCCTTAATCTTATTGGACACGAGAATTTGGTTGTAATGATCCCACAAGGTACTGAGAAATAGATGACCCCACTGATTCAGTTGGTAGGTGCTCACATCACAGATCTTATTCATCATGTCGAGTATGGGTTCCTTATAATCTGTGAAGAGATATCTTGTTAACATACCGTGAATGAAAGTCAACTTTTGCTCAGACTTGTTCGATAAGTCAATTGGAACCTTGATGAAATGTTCACATATATTCACATCTGGTTCATCCGCTAGGGCAATAGGACTCGATATAGCAATCTTGTCGTATACAAAATCTGTTAAAATTAGGCCTGTTAGCGGGCGATTATCCGTGATATATTTTCCGTCTGCAAGTTCGAAATTCAAATAATAATACCCTACTCCGAACATATAATAAGCGGTGCCGTTCTGTGATTCGATCGCCGCTTCCTTCGTGCAGAAAAAGATCACGGGGTCAGAATGAATCTTCACAACGTTCTGGTTGATATATCTGCCCAAGCGGGCATTTATAGCCTTATGCCAACTGGGGATCATGAAGAGGAAGTAATTCTTTATCAATCTCCGGTCTGATTGTTGGATCATCTGTTCCCCGAAAGGCTCATTTTGTCCCATAATTTTAACATCTCTTGTCTTACCACTTTTTTCATTGTACGGATCTTGTAAAAAAAATTGCGGAATTCTCCGAATATTTTCTTCGAAAAAATCAATTGAGAATCTTCTATCACCATATGAATCTTTTTTGTGGTGGATCCCTTCACATTTCATATTAATTGAGAGAAAAAGAATAAAAATGATTTCGATTACCCCACCATTTCGCCCCGACCAACCATATGACGTCATCCTGGTATCGGGGGATTACTGGGCAGACCATCCGCATAGCGGAGTTGGCGTGATCGCTCGGATCTTGGAAGCTTATGGGTATTCCGTGGGAATTATCGAAAAACCAGATTGGAGGTTCACCAAGGATTTTTTACGACTTGGATTACCGCGGTTGTTTTTTGGGATCACAGCAGGGGCCATCGACAGCATGCTTAACAATTATACTCCATTAAAAAAACTCCGCTCGGAGGATCCCCACGCTTCACATGCCTCTGGCATCCCTGATCGCGCCATCATTATTTATTCCCAAAAGATTCGAGAAGCCCAGAAGCGCGTGCTCCAACAAAGTGGGAGTGATATTAAAGAAGCACGTCCTATCATCATAGGGGGCGTGGAAGCATCCCTACGACGCTTTACTCATTATGATTACTGGGACAACGCAGTACGTCGTCCTATCTTGTTCGATGCGAAAGCAGACCTCCTCGTTTATGGCCCCGGCGAGCATCAAGTGGTGGAAATTGCTAAGCGTCTGGAAAATAACCAGCAATTATTAGGGATTAAAGGGACCTGCATTATTGCAAATAAAATACCTGTTGAATCGGAAGATGGCCTATTTGAAATGTTACCATCGCACGAAGAAGCTCAATCTGACAAGACCACTTTCTGTCGCATGCAACTTCAATTTTCTAACGAGAAAAATCTCGCTCAACCTTTGAAGAATCGATATTTGCTACAATTTAGAATGAATCGTTATTCTTCCCGAGACTTAGATTCGCTGTACAATCTTCCATTCAGTTACAAAATCCCAGAATCTTTTAAGGAATTTGCTATGGCGAAGTTTTCAATTATGACTCATCGTGGGTGCTTCGGAAACTGTCATTTCTGTACCATTGCTCTGCACCAGGGATCTCGTGTAATCTCGCGATCGGCGGATAACATCCTAGCCGAGATCCGGAAAATGGTTACTTTGCCTGATTTCAAAGGATACATCTCGGACTTGGGTGGACCCTCAGCAAATATGTACGGGATGGATTGTGATAATGCGTGTGGGAAGGATTGTATGGCATGTCCCTCATTGGATCGTTCTCATCTGCAAGCTCTTGCTTTATTGCGGGCATCCCGACAAATACCCGGCATTAAGAAAACCTTTGTCCGAAGTGGGATTCGTTTTGATCTTGCTTTACATGCAGACGAATATCTCAAAGAGCTCATCAACCACCACGTGTCCGGAACACTCAAGATCGCCCCTGAACATTTCTCTCACCGCGTTCTCGCTTTGATGAACAAAGATACCGATTGTTTTGATGCATTCACAACTAAGTTCGGCGAAATAAATAAAAATCCTGGTCAATCATTGCGATACTATTTTATAACTGGCCATCCAGGTTCTACTTTGGAGGAAGTCGAGATTCTCCGAAAAAAGATGGAATCTTTACAAAATGTCGAAAAGGTGCAATTATTCACCCCGACTCCGATGTCCGTATCCACATGTATGTATTACACTGGCTTGAATCCCTTCACTCTCGAACCCGTTTACGTCCCTTACACATACCACGAGAAGAAAATGCAAAAAAAGGTGCTCTTTTCCAAACCAAAAAAATAATAAACTTTGCATTCAACTTTGAGTACGGGCGTGAGATGAATAATAGATCCTGCCCGCCCTATGCCTGCCCCATGGACTATCTATGCCTTCTGCCATCTTGATCTTGAACAATGGTTTATTAGCCTTCTATCGGTCGTATGGAGAACAGAAACTCGATGATTTTGACCTCACGGCCGGTTTCTTTCAGGCAATTTTAAATTTCTCCAAGTTAGAGGTCGGGGAAAACCTCGAAACCATCAGCATGTCTGATTCGTACTATTATTTCCTCGTGAAAAACGCGTTCTCATTCATCTTGAAAGAAGATCGATCCTCGGAAAAAACCCGTGAACAGATCGCAGCTATCTTAGAACAACTTTCGGACAAGTTCTTCCAAGAATTTCCCGATGCCGCCTCGTGGAACGGAATAAGCAATTATTTTGCTAAATTTGCTTTAGCATGTGACTGGATCGTCCAAGCACGCCCTACCCGGAAAGGATTTCCGATCTTGTTCCGGATTGCTTTAGTGCCCTTATTCATTACCCCCGTATTGCAGGTTCTCCCTGTTAAATCAGAGAATGAAGAAACCCTTTGCGAGCTCCAGTTCCAGCTAAAAAAGTATGTCAGGGAAATCGGTCGTAAGAATTTGAGTACTTGGATGAAGCAACCCTTTCTCATTTATCTCCCCCATAACCGGCGCATTGCTTACATTATAAGTTTCCACTTTGGCATGAAACCAACTTCAATCACGCATCTACTCTGTTATATCACAGAAGAATACGATTGGTTCGCGTTATACCAATTACTTTCCCTCTTTTTTAAGAGATCACAATATATCTTACCGAGTGTGGCGCATTACCTCTCGACGTTAGAACACCACCCGATCTCCCCCGAGATTAAACAAGACAAAGAAAAAATTCAAGAAATCGTAAACAATTGGGCAGACTTGAATCAATACATAAGTGAAATGCACGCGCTGCTGTCTGAGGAATTTTTCAAGGCTGGTTTAGCTTCAGAAAATCTCACGGAAGAAAAGTCACGTACGAATTTCCTTGAATTACTCGCCCAAGTGGGCAAGGATTTTGACAAGGCACTCGGTGCAGCGTTGGGAATGCGCCAAGTTCTTTTCGTGGGGACGAATCGCGAGGTCGTTGAGCAAGCGCTCAGCGCATTCTTGACATTCTACCCACACCCCTCGGTAAATTTGTGGACCGAGAGTTCGAGCGATGCACATTTTATTGGTACGCGGCCCGATCTCGTTAAGAATTACGATGAATCAACCGTGATTGTGGATTTAATTAATCGCAAGGTCGTTGGCGGGGAAAAGATCGAATTTTGTGCGAATTTGTTGAACGAAACGATGATGTATGCTAAAGAGATGTCCGTTTCTGAATCCCACATTTTCTTCCAAGGGAAAATCTCGGCAGTTTTCACCCTGCTGAAAGCTCTGCTAGAAGTCCTCATGTTAGAGAAGAAAGACCAACAAAAACAGTTTAATGAGCTCTTTCGGAAATATCCCCAAGATTCCCTCCAGCTCATGGCACAGATGAGTCGCAACTTAAATCCCCTACTTGCCAAAATCCTCTTATCTGCAAAAACTTCCTAAACCGCACCGGGGTTTCATTACCCCTTTGCATACATCAATAATATAATAATACTCGTATAAGGGAATACCCTATGAGTCCTTATTATATAGGATATCAATGCTGGCGTTCTGGATTCTGTGTTAAACATTTCGGAATATTGACTCCCCAAGAGTAAAAGCTTGCATATGCCAACTCCGCCTTCAATCCCCCTGAATCAGATTTCCCCTTGCGACTTAACAATCCTTAAATAAAACAACATCCAAATTACCAGTATCAAACCAAGACTTGAACTCCCTGTTGCAATAACCGGTGATCGATTATTGCAAAAATTGTGGATTTAACGTGACTGACACCGCAAAATTCTGTAGTAATTGTGGGTCTGCGTTGGATTAATTTCTCTTTTCGCCTCTTTCTTCTTTCCCACAAGAGATTCATACAAATTTAGTAGATTTTTTTACTCATAGAAACAAATCATATTTAATATTTAAAGGACAAAAAATGATCATTAACAAATTCCTTCAGAATGTAGTATTCATTAAATCTTATTAGAATACTTATCAAAAGGAATAATTCCGAAGAGATCCAAGAGAATGAACGACATTCTTTTTGTAATTATTCGATGGAGTCTAAGATATTAACGTTCAGAAATAGCAACTTTTTTAGGATTTATTAAAGATATTTTCTATATTTTATGAGCTTGATTTTATAATTTTCAAGATATTTGTATCTTTTTTTGGTGAAATTTTTTTCAATATAATACAATTGAATACATTTTGTTCGAACAATATGTTCGGGACAGTGCCACGTAATGAGAAAAAAACTTTAAATACCTAAGAGACGACTTTAAGATTAGGTCAGTAAGACCGTGGGGGTCCGAAAATTCGCCCGGTTGATCGGTCATTTATTTGCCCGGTCAAAATTTTGCATTGGATTTCGCCCTCCTCCCTCTCCCCCTCATGTCCCAACGCCGGTCTAACGGCGTTATATTTTATATCGGGCGTGTTTCGGACTTCCTCTATTTTTCCCCAATTTTTCTAAAACTTTATCTCAAAACCTAACAAGTTTAGCCTAGGATATCTCCCCTGAACTGGTGAAATACCATTCATCTCGATTGATGATAGAACTTTATTGTGTATTCTCTGATTGTCGCGATTTACATTACATCATTCAGTCCTATGAATTACACCTCCTCATATTATCGAAACAATCGCTATCAATGAATTTCTTCTATGATAAAATCCAGAAATTAGCACCATAACGCACATAAAATTGAACGTGGATACAATCTACTCCACCCTTTTGAGAATTGAAATTATTTACGTTCAATCGATAATTGTATCAAATTTTCTAAATAAAGGGAATTGATCGTTGAGATCGGTTGGCAATTATTACAGATATGCTCAGTATTTCTGAGAAACTAAAATTGCTCATTATAAGATTACATCAAATGATTAATCCAAATCTTTACAAAAAATCAATCTTGAATTAATGAGATTATGGGAAATTTCCCGAGTTTAATTCATCGTCAAGACGACTTTGAAGTGGGGAATCGGATCTAGTCCGTATGCGTCTGTAAAAAGTGAGAGTACATCTAACACGGCCTTCTCTGACACCAACCGATCCACGAGGTGATATATGCGGTTATAATTTCCCGGTTCCTCGGGTATTTGAAATCCGCGGGCTGGTAATAATTTTAATTTTTCCGGCGAGAGTTGGAGATCCTTTGGTAAAAACTGGTTGGATACGAGTTCACAATATAATTGGTTTTTGTCCGGGGCGAAGGTAAACTGACCGTAAACCTTCCCTGATTCTAGAGTGAGGAGTCCGCTCGTACCACCCTCTGCCATCAGCTCATTTAGGAAGGAAACTCCTATCCACTGCAATGCCCGGGCACTCCGGCCCATTTCGTGGTAAAATTCGAATTCCCAAGTGCTATCCGCATCTGGAGTGAAAATCTGCCTCATAATTTTGAGAGCAATCGTTGCAAGATCGTGCAAGACCTCGTCCGTTTTCTCTTTTTTGTGTAGCGAAAAAGTTTTAGAGTCATTCGGTGGGGCAAAACCCAAATCTTGAAGGGCGGCCTCTTGCGGGGGTTTCAACATATGAGATGGCGGGAGGCTCGCACTGGAAGCGGCTTCGCAAGTGATACCTG
>MBAA01000090.1:24755-26123 GCA_001940655.1 Promethearchaeota archaeon CR_4 | reverse complement strand
CACGAAACTTCACGAAATATTCGTCTCGCGTGATGCAAAAAGAGCGGAGCCCAGCCGCAGCGCCCCCTACCGTGAGGTGCTTGAGGCGATAGAAAACCCACTCGGTCCGGTCCATAAGTGCTCGCAACAATATTAGCATGGGATGTTTATCAAATTAATTATTGTGAATTCAAATATGAAAACGGGGGGACTCCGCTAAATACGAGAAATTTGAGACGGGAAGTTATTGTAATATCAGTCTGGCAAGAAGAATTGGAGCGTCCACAACACCCATGAACCCGGGAAAGGGATTCACATCGATGATATAAAACGCATCATCTTGACCCACGAGATCCACGCCATAGACTTCGAGTCCCGTTAATTCTCCGATTTTAGTCGCCCAAGCACGCCATTGTTCTGGCGGGGAAAGACACATGCGTTTTTCCCGGAGTTTTCTCTCGAAATTCTGCACGTGGGTGGACGGGCGTGTAATCAAGAACACTTGAGTCCCAATGACATATAATTTCCTGTCAATACCATCGTTGGGGACGAGTTGTTGGTAATAAAATCCAACATCAAAGCAGAGATCGGCAACATTTTGAACGAACGAGATCTTGTGGAGGAAATTGTTACGTGGTTTTTGCACATAAGGTGGGAGCACGCGATTTGTTTTGTTTTTCGTTACCACCCGAGGAGGGACAGGCAAACAAGCGGCCTCCAACATCTCATCTGTTCGGACTCGGTCGGCTACAGCATAAATTGCAAGTGTAGAATTGATAACACGTTTTCCAGCAGCCTCAAATTCCCGCGCCTTCGCTATCACGCGGGGATCGTGGTGGTAGGTCTTCAAGATGACGATGTCTGCTGCTTCTACCGATTTTACTACAAATTCATCATTATTACAAATCTCGGGTTTATGACCTTGTTTCGCGAGTAAGTCGAAGAGGGGTCGAAATACTGGGTGCCGCATGTGTTTGGCAGGATACCCAAGCATCAGGATTTTCGTTGTCGCTCTCCCCCGGTTTCCAACAAGAGTATGTAAAATATCATAAACAAGAACTCCAACTGAGAATGCCACGCGTTATGGAAAAAGTGGATAAAATTAAATGTAGAGCTCTGCATTGAAAGTATCGGTGACGCTGAGTTCATTCAATGTTGGCACAATTTCCGTCAGAAAATAGTCCACCCCAAATTCCACGCTACCATATTCGCTCTCAAAATTGTAATAATCCGTACCGATTGGCAAATCGGCTTCCACGAAAACATCCCCCGTTTGGGAGAGACTGAAGGTGACTTCGTTGAGGTCGAAATTTCCCTTGAGGAGTCTCTCATACAAAGGGAGGAGGAATTTCTTTGGGATTTCTATCGCTCGGATTAGCATGAGCTTGA
>MBAA01000090.1:23937-24665 GCA_001940655.1 Promethearchaeota archaeon CR_4 | reverse complement strand
TACAAGTGATTAGGTTTCTCCTAATGAAAGATTAATGAAACGACTTTATAAGAATAGTTACTAATCTTTGTGATGTTCTCTATTCATTGCCATTTCGTAAGCATACATTACCCGACTCGCCACAGTGCTGGCGGTCAAACCCAAGGGTGAAATGGACATTAGATGGGAGGGTTTCTTTCTCAATTCCTGCAGGGTTTTCCCTTGGAAAAATCCCCCTTGGAATGCACCAATGACAACCATCACCTTGCTATTGATGGATTGGATAAAATGAGTAACTAAATCTAAAAGTTCACCGGTGCGACTGAAAATACAAACGTGGTCATAATCTTGCGGGCGAAGAAACTCCGTCAAATTTTCGGCAATTTTCGTCATATGGAACGGTTTTTCAACGGGTACGTGATTATTCTGTAATAATTGTGCAATTATGCCCAGAAAACGGTTATAATTGCGGGGTACCCTCGTTTCAGCATCTACAAGAAATACACGTCCATCGTGTACTTGAAAATGCACCTTTAACATCCCCGATCGGGCTAGAGGTGTGTCAAGAGTGTTCAAGAGACAATGGTGAAGGATGTCTGGGCGACCACGCTGTTCTTTATCCGGGATGCCTTGCATAGCGAAATTATGGTCTGCAATGTCAAGGAGCTCCACCCTTGGAGGGGTTCCGCGATACCGGCGTGTTTTCTGAATTCTTTCAACAATTTCCGAAGGCATAATTTCTACCGCGG
>MBAA01000090.1:22654-23912 GCA_001940655.1 Promethearchaeota archaeon CR_4 | reverse complement strand
CGTCTATGTGACCTCCTTGTATTAGTTTCCGCCTTCGTCACGAGTTTTTCGTAAGTTATATCGCGTAATATGCCCACAATTTGAACAAGTTTTTACGACCCGGGAACCCTTACCGGATCGGGGTTGTAAACGTACATGACAGTTGACACCTGGTATGATCAACTTCTTACACTGCCGACATACGAGGACGCGCCAGCGCGAGGGCAAGCGAAGCCGGGCGACCATACATACCCTTCTCGCGAGATCCACATAATGATCGGCGAGAGTTGAGTCCTCTTTATGAATGCGCAAGGCGCGTTTGAACAAAATGTCAACGCGCTCTAACGCGATTTGTTCCATTTGATCCTTCTGACGCTTCTTTCGATTCTTATAATATCTATAGCGTCCCTTGACTCGCGTTTCCTTGGATTTTTGAAAATTCTCGTTTGGATGATTCGGATCACTCATGACTTCAGCCCGCGCTTTTTCCGTTGGAGCGGGAACCGTTTTTTTGACAAAATAAATGTTCGCCCTCGAACCTCTACCAAAAAACATTTGGTACGTTGCTCTAGTTCGAGGGCAACCTCGGAAGGGGATTTTTCCTCCGCAAGAGCCTTGAGCACGGAAACTTTTATCATGCCATGTTTTTTGACGAGTTCCTGAACTTGAGTCAGCACACCATCTGTTAGCCCATTCTTTCCAATTTGTGCGTGGATCGGTCCTTGCAGCACTTCCTTGAGGAGGTCTTCAGACATAGCGTTTCCTCTAAAAGATATTGTTAAATACGCGTGGTTTCATAAATCGTTTTGGATGAGGGCGAGCAATTTTACCCAAAATTGCCAGAATCGCAAATTTTTTATTTTTTGTTAAGTTCCACAACCTATTCAAAATAAAACAATTCAATTATCATAGATGTCGAACTCTGCCTAGCTTCTATGATGCCTTTCCAGGCGATCTGATCCCCGCAGTGGCCGCGAAACTCAAGGATCTCCCTGAAATTCAACCCCCTGAAAGTGTTAAATTCTGGAAAACCGGTATTGGCAAGGAATTCCCGCCAGTGGACTACAAAAATTTCTGGTATATCCGGTGCGCATCTTTACTGCGGAAACTCGCGAAATATGGCAACACAGGCGTGAATCGCATGCGCAAGGCATATTCTACCAGCAAACGGAATGGAATGGCTCCTCGCCACTCCTCCAAGGGAACCGGAGCAATTATTCGCCGTTGCTTGCAGCAGTTGGAAAAATGCCACCTCGTGGAGAAGACGGAAAGCAAGGGG
>MBAA01000090.1:19774-22616 GCA_001940655.1 Promethearchaeota archaeon CR_4 | reverse complement strand
GAAGCCAAGAAACTGATGCTAATGCGTCAGATTCTCATTCCCGAGGCGCGCCAGCGAATCGAAAATATCCGTATGGTCAAACCAGACTTTGCCGAGCGGGTGGAAATCACTCTCATCCAAATGTTCCAAAGCGGGCAATTAAAGGGCGCAACCCCTTTAACAGACGAACAACTCAAACAAATATTACAACGAATGCAAGGTAAGAAACCCGACTTCCGGATTCGGCGGGCCGGGTTCGATGAATAATCCCAAAAATGTGAAATACAATGGCACGCAACAAACCTCTCCCCAGAAAACTCCGCCTCGCGAAAGCAGGGAAGCAAAATCGTTCCATCGCAACGTGGGTCGTGGTACGCACTAAAGGAAAAGTTCGCTGGAGTCCCAAAACTCGGCGGAACTGGCGCACCACTAGAATTAAAGCCTAAATAATGAGGCGTTTTGAGAAATGGCAAAGAAAAAAACCGTAGAGAAAGAAACTTCTGCAGAAAAGAAACCGGTACCTGAGGAAATCCCTGCGAAGGTCGCAGAGAAGGTTCCAGGAGCAGATGTAGAAAAGAAACCTGCAAAAAAATCCGCTAAAAAAGTCGCTAAACCTATAAAAGTCACAGAAGCTCCCGCAGCAGAAACTTCTGGAGAGTCAAAAGATATCTTTGAAGGTGAAGTGGTACCTGGCGTGAGTGAGACTTTTGACCAAGAAAGTCAGCTCGAACGTGAGATGCGCACGGCAGAGGTTACCACCGAGGCAGAAAGTGACATAATATTAGACCGAATCTATGTTATTCCGTTACGAAAGACCTTGGCAGCTCCGCATGGCACGCGGGCAAAACATGCTATTGAATTAATCAAAAAATTTATCGTGCGGCACATGAAACCTGATGGGGGGTTAATCATCACCCAGGCAGTAAATGAGCGGATCTGGGAACATGGTATAAAGAAACCCCCTCCCCGGATTCGTATTCGAGCCACGAAAAACACGGAAGGGTTCGTAACCGTCGCTCTTGCAGAGTAAATTTTTCCTTCTTTTTCCAGACTTTCATCAAGGGAGGTTTGTAAGCTTATGATTATTCACAAAGACTTTTTTGGGGGCGCCGAATCCGTTGGCGTCTTCATTTCGGTGACCGAAAATTATTTGCTCTATCCTCCCATCGTGAAAAAAGCATCAGTAGAAGAATTGTCCAAAGCTTTTGGAGTTCCCGCGATCTCCATTACCATTGGTAACGGGCGTGTGGTGGGGGCATATGTGGTAGGGAACAAGAAGGGTCTTCTCATTCCCGGCATTGTCTTGACGGAAGAGTTGGATAAACTTCAGAAAACGCTCCCCGATGTCAACATAACAGTACTAAATTCGAAGAACAATGCTCTTGGTAATTTGATCTTATGCAACGATAAAGGTGCCCTCATTAGTTTCAAACTCCAAGAATTCGCCGAAACCATCCAAGAAACGCTTGGCGTACCCGTAAAGGTCGGCAAGTTCGCTGGGACTGACCTCGTGGGTTCTTCTGGATTGGCGAATAACGCGGGAGCAGTTTTGCATCCCCTCGCGAATGATCAAGATTGCGAGAATGTAAGTCAGGTGTTGTCCGTCCCTGTAGATATCAGTACGGTGAATTGCGGCATCCCCTATCTTGGAGCCTGTGCGGCAGTCAACAATTATGCACTCGTTGTTGGGAAGGACACCACGGGCCCTGAACTGCAACGCCTCTCCGAATTACTCGCGGTTTAGGGAGTAAGGGAAAAAAATAAAAGATACGTAAAATGCAAACCAATTGAATACTTAGGTGTTAAAATTATGAGTCAAGTGAAACTCTTCCGGATCACGGGACATTACGTGCAAAAGCACCGGAAATTCTCATTTTCCAAGGATCTCCGAGCGATAACCAAGGAACAAGCCCTCGAACAGGTGTTGTCCACGGTTACATCCCAAGGGTTCTTCCGCCGGCAGGTCAAGATCGACGAGGTCAAAGAAATCAAACCTGAAGAGTCTAAGGATTACGTCATTAAATACCTCAGCGATTTGAAGTAAAACCCACGAGCTGGCGTCAAATGGCCCAAGATCAAGAGATTCAAGCTATCTCGTATACCCTCCAAATTCTGGAAGAACAAGCTAATATGCTCAACGAGCGACAGGGCTATTACTTGGAAACACTACAAGGATTACAAATCACACAAGTAACAATTGACGAGTTAGAACATCTACCAGACAATCACGAGATAATTTTGCCCATCGGGAATCGGGCATTCCTAAAAGCTAAGGTGCAGGAACCTTCGAAGATTCTCGTTGCAATTGGTAGGGACGTCATTCTAGAAAAAACTCTTCCTGATGCCCGTGAATATACTCGAAAGATGATGGATGAAATTAAAGACGCACAAACAAAAACCAAGGATCAGTTGAGCCAGGTTCTTAAAAAAATGGACGAACTTAAAGGGGCTCTGAATCAAAAAATGGGCTCCGGATCAGCTGGGGAAGAATTCCCGAGCGGATTTACGATGTAATTTAGATTTTTTTTGTTAGTTAAGGGGTATGGACACGTGTTTTCTAAGCTCAAACAAGGGCTGAAGAACATTGCCCTGAAAATTTCTACGAAAGAACTCACACAAGAAAAATTGGAGAAAGTGCTCCAGGAACTTAAAATCGAGCTGCTCAAGAATGACGTGGCCGTCTTTGCGGCGGAAAAAGTCTGCGACCTTGTGGCAAAAGATCTAGTAGGGGATCGTGTCGGACGAACCACGAAGACCAAAGATGTCCTCCTCGATTCTATCCAAGAAGCTATTTACCAAATTTTACGAACGCAAGAAATTGTCGATATCGTAGCTCTCGCCCAAAAGAAACGCGAGAAAGGTG
>MBAA01000090.1:12535-19552 GCA_001940655.1 Promethearchaeota archaeon CR_4 | reverse complement strand
ATGCCTCCATCATCACCAAGGTGGACGCAGATGCAAAGGGTGGATCGGCCCTAAGCATTGCCTACATCACAAAAAAACCCATCATTTTCATTGGCACGGGGCAGGGATATGAGGATCTTCAACCTTTCGATCCGGAATGGTTCGTGAAGAAAATTATTGGAATCACCGAATGAAATGCTTTTTCTACGACTTCCGCATAATTATTGTCAGAATTCCAATAACGTGGAGTTTTTTTCATTTCTTCTTGCTATTTCATTCAGAGAATAGTGGCCCCTCATTGTGCTCGGGGCTCCAAACGCTGCACCAAGTGCAAAGACGCAGAAAATAATCCCCGAATTTGCTTGGTGCAAGTGTATTTGGATACGGGGATGATCAGTCGCCCCGTTAGGCAGTTTCCAATTGATGGGAAAATGAGTTATTATGAGTATGACGTTATACGGAGCTTTGTTGATGAAATGGAAGCCCGACTTTATATCCGGGAACATCCCGAAGTGCATGTGATTCTCAAATGAATTACTATTTCCTATTTTCACCTGTGGGTTATCGGTTTTAATCTAAGGTTTCTTTATATGGTCTATCGCTAAGATTCAAACATAATCGACAACTTATAATCACAAATGTTTTGTGCCAAACAACTTTTTAGGCACTAATTTGGATTATACCAACAAACATTTCGAGTGAAAAACACATGCCCTCGTGGGACATCATCATCAACTGGAACGCGGTTCTAGCGCGCATCGGATTGAACCCTGAAGACCTCGCCAGCTTACCCAAGGGTGCGCGGGAGCAAGCAGTAGCGGAAGTCGAAGAATCCTTGGGCGCAAAAACTCTCTTCGAGAAAGACCCGCAGGATATCGACAAACTCGTAGCAGATCACTTGCAACGCATCTTATCGAAGAAAAATTACTTCCAAAAGCGAGAGAAAGAACGCGAAAAGGCTCGAAAGGAATATGCCAATAACCTCCCCCACATCGAAGTATTCCCACTGGACGGTTTACCAGAGGAATTAAAACAAATGCTCCAAGACGCGATGGAAAGCGGGCGCGCGGGGGACTTGAAGGACTTATTCGAGGATTTCTTTTCAAAGTTTTACAAGTCAAAGGGCGGCAAGTCTAAATCGAAAGATCGCAACAAAAATGATGAAGACCAGGACCCCTCCCGGTCGATGTATATCTAATTTTTTTCTGGTATTATGAGATAACCTTTATTTTTACACTGCATATTCATTAACCAATTCTCTCTTTCAGATATAAACTAAGGAAGTAAGAAGATGCGAGTTGGCGTATTGACAGGGGGCGGCGATGCCCCTGGATTGAATGCGGTGATTTACGGTGTCCTCCTGAAGGCTTTCGACCTCGGTCACGAAGTGATCGGGATTTTGAAGGGTTGGAAGGGGTTTCTGAATAATGAGACCGTGCCGTTAGACATCACCCGGTTAGATGACCTGCACACCACGGGCGGTACCATTTTATACACCTCCCGTACGAATCCCTTCGAAAAAGTTGGGGCAGTCAAAGATCCGAAAGGCAAGGAAGAGGCCATCCGGAAGCACGTTCGGGAAAATTTAGTTCCAAAATTCGACCTTCTCGGAATTGATGCATTGATTGCGATCGGGGGCGATGATACCCTCTCCGTTGCCGCCCGCTTGGCCGAGAATTGTGACAAGAAGATTGTTGGCGTGCCGAAAACCATCGACAATGACCTGTCCGGAACGGACTATACTTTTGGATTCTGGAGCAGTGTGCAATTGGCGGCGACCACGCTAGAAAATCTTCAGACTACCGCGAAATCTCACCAGAGGATTATGGTAATCGAAGTGATGGGGCGCAATGCGGGGTGGCTCACACTGATGAGTGGTATCGCGAGTGGAGCAGATATCATTTTAATGCCGGAAACGCGGTTTGACCTGCAGGAGGATGTAATCAATGTGTTGATCAAGCGTGTACAGAACGGGTACATTCATCATATGATTGCGGTTTCCGAAGGGGCCATCCCCACGGACGAATCGCTTAAGCGGGATTTCAAGACCATCACGAAGGAAACGTTTGAAAAGCTGCCCAAGGACGTGTTTGGTAACCCCAAGCTCGCAGGTCTCAACTTTTCTAAGATTCTAGCTGATGAGCTGAACAAAAATACGAAACTTAAGGAAGAATTCAAGCAAAATAATGTAGATCTCGAGGTACGGGACTTCGTGCTCGGCCATTCGATGCGAGCCGGGGCTCCAATCGCGTTTGACCGTATTTTAGGTCTCCGCTTTGGCGTGCGGGCCATGGAACTCGTACATGAGGGCAAGACGGGCATTGTAGTCAGTTTGCGGGGTACTAACATCGAGACTTGTACTCTTACTGAAGCAGCAAAACAGAGGACTGTCGATCAAAAGGTAGTCCCTGATCTCTATGAATTAAAGCGCCTCGTCACGGCAACAAAACATGTTGCAAAGGAAAAACTCAACAAGTAATGCAGGGAACAATTTTTCCCCTTCATTATTTTTCTCCATCTTTAAAAAGTTAGTCAATCCTCTACTTGTAAATTATAGTATCAACAAATATTGAGTAGAGCTTCTTGTATGTATGGCGAATTAGTATGTAAGATTTCGAAGACTATCGATTCAATTTTATGCCAATACCCTTTCAGAGATGGGATCTGCACCCCACTTGCTCGTGCCAAGTGTTTCCAAGGGATAATTCCCCCACAAGCAATATTCACATATACTGCTGCTTTCGTTTCAGGACGATGCCCTGTCGGAAATCGTCCTTCAATGGTCTGAGCTAGATTCTCTGCAAGAGTCGTAATTCGAGGTGGATAATGCAGGTCATTGCACAATTTCCGAATATACCTATCGGGGGAGAAAAACCTACTCTGCGTAAATTTCAGTGGAAAGATATGTTTGCTTCCAGGGCATCTGGATAAATAAATGGTAACAATATGACGTAGATGGTCTGGTCGAACGTGTGAGATTTCGCTCAATTGTTCATACGTAACGGGGAAATTTTGCTCAATCGCTGCAACATAAATAGCGGCGATAGTAGTGGCTTCCAACTTACGACCTTGGGAAAAACCCGTCTTTGCGACCCACTGGCAAATCCCCCATGAGATCTTTTTGGGGTCTGTGAAACCGAGTGTGCTCAGAATCCTGCACCTGATCTGGTTCGCAATTATTAGGTTGCGAGTATGATTTGACTTAAACTGCTTTTCCCGTAACCGGAAGCGATCGAATAATTGTTCCATAGAGTTAGAGATCTGGGAACCCCAACAGTCTTTGTTATTTGGTGAGAGGGTTGAATGGGGGTATATATTCTCTGGAATCACCCTCTCTGACACCCGAACGTATCGTCCATCCCGAGTTTTTACAAAAGGTTCCTGTCGTTCCAAGCAAAGGTCTGAAACAACGAGACCACAATTCATACAAACGTGATCTCCTCTGGATTCAATGAGGTGCGGGACATCACAACATTTCGTTTCGATACAAGCACACATACTTTTTCACAAGAAGGATTTGATTGTAGAAATATTTATGAATGTCTCGAGACTCAAGAGAATTAGGTGAATAATATGCATGCTCCATTGCGAGTGCACGTGAGTCCATTTGGGGGGGATAATCCAGATCGGATCATCAAACCTGCAAAGAAGGAGAAAGTAGATCGATTATATCTCTTCACTATGAGCGATCGCGACCGCTACGCACCGCAATTTAAGGTTCTGTGTCAACAAATAATAGACCAAAATGTTGTAGATCCGAAGGAATTGAGGATTAGGAAATGTAATTTCTTTGATTTTTCTGAACTTATGACTCTTAATGCATCCATAATTCGGGAGGAACAACTGGCTAACAACCTTATTTACTATAATGTTTCTACAGGGGGTGCATTCCTGAGTATTACAAGCATCCTGAGTTGTTTCCTCTTCAAAGCTACACCCTATTATTGTGTGATGCATTACGATCCAGATTTCGTGCCCGATGATCCAGAAATCATATACTTTCCCAAATACACAATCCCGTATCCTAGTAAAGATCTAATTCAATTCCTCGCCAAAATCAACAACATAACTAGATTACGGCAATCGAAAGCATTATCCAAAGCGGAATGCCTAGAAATATTAGAAAGTCTGCAACCGGGAAAAAAATTCAATGAAAGAACCTCCTCCAAATATAATATTCTCAAATATGGGTACTTGGACAATCGTCAATTAGAAAATCTAATTTCTGTTGAAAAAAACCCTCGTGGGAAAGTACGACTTACCTCCGAAGGAGAATTTGCAGTCCAATTATTTTCCAGCTTTTTTGGTATATGAAGGCATAAATGGCATATCATCTATGAACAACTAAGAACTTAGAACTGTCTGTCACTCCGTGAAAAGGGACTCCCTTATGGTCGATGCTCGCGCGCTCTTAGAAGCTCGTCAGATAAACTGGAATCCTTTTGCGACCAAAAATGAAGATGCTATTCGCGAGTTCAAGTCCCATACAGATATTCGCCCGGACTATTCCCGAGATGGCGACAAGATCCTGCACTCTTGGTCGTTTACGAGATATTTGGGGAAAACGCAGGCTTTTTTCACCAGTACATTTGATATGATGTCGAGTCGTATCATCCACGTCCAAATCGTGTCGAAAGTGGCCAGACACATTGGAAGGGTTCTGGGGTTTAACCAAGATCTTATAGAAGCAATTGCCCTCGGACACGACATTGGACATCCCCCGTATGGGCACGCGGGAGAACAAATCCTCTCAAAGATATCCCTTGCACGAGGCATAGGATATTACTGGCATAATTATCAGTCTATCCGGTGGTTACACGAAATCGAGGCCCACAATCTCACCTTACAAACGTTGGATGGAATTTTGTGTCACAACGGGGAATCCCGCAGTTTTGAGGTTACGATGGCCCCTCGAAAAACATTTGACGACATAAAGGAGGAATCGGCAACCATCCAATCCACGGAATCCCAGGACATTTTATCCAATATCCGCCCAATGACCCCGGAGGGGTGTATTGTGAGATTGTGCGACATAATCGGATACATTGGACGAGATATCGAAGACGCCATTTTAATGAAAGTGATCCGGCGGGAGGAAATTCCGGACGAAATAGCCTCTACAATCGGATCCACGAATCGGCAGATCGTGAATTCACTCGTAAATGACTTCATCCAAATGTTCATCGAAGACTATCCTAACTTAATTGCAGTGGGGGTCGGTCAATCAAAGGATAACTGGAGCAAGGATGATTTGCTCCGCTTTCGATTCTCCCCTGCAATTTGGCAAGCGGTTTCAAAATTAATGACTTTCAATTACGAACGGATTTATTTGCATCCCAAATTTGTAGAACAAAAAGCATTGATAGGTCCGAAAATGGAAGTCCTATATAACCATTACTTGGAAGATCTTAAAAGACAAAAGCAACAATCGGAAATTTTCACGGATCACATCAGATTCACGGAAGAATATCTGGCGAGCCGGAATAAACCAACCCGATACGGACAAACGGAACCAGCCGAATTGATCGTACGGGACTACCTCGCAGGAATGACCGAGCGATATTTTGAAGGGTTATACCAAAAAATCCAATGATCATAAACCCAAGCAATCTCATTTACGATTTTTAACTCTTGAAGATAGTTTTAACAGTTAACACTTCATATTAAGCGATTGTTAAAGATTGATAAATACATTCACGGATATTTTGTTCTTGGCGAGCTATTTTGAAAAAATCGGTATACTTCGCTCATCCTTTTGACACGTGGAAGACCGAATTGGAACAGAAGATCGCGGACATCCTACGGGAACGTGGGTATGATGTTGTTAACCCCCTTGATAAAGAGAATTGTCTGAATGAAAAATATGGCGTTTTTGGGTATTACGAGCAACCATCGCTTCCCTTTGCCCACGACATCGTGAAATACGATTTCGAGATGCTAACTGCTTGCGATGAATACTTTGGGTGGTTGCCGAAAGGCATTACGATTGTTGGAACCGTGGTCGAGATGATCTGGGCCTGTAGGCAGGGAAAACCGGTGACTGTGTTAAGTTACAAACCTAACCCCTTTCTCCTCGTGTACTCCGATAAGTTCTTTGCAAGCTTGGAGGATTTCATAAAGAATCACCCCAGTTGGATCCGAAACAACCCGAAAGACCCAGATGCGGCTTACTATTTCGGAATTAAGGAACGCAAATCTACCTTTGTGACCCCTATACTTGGGGAGGGAAAAAAGTGACAATTAAATCTTCACATGGGTAATGAGAATTATGGTTACCAATCCGCGCCCAACATGGGACGAATACTTCCTGCGAATCGCCGAAGTAGTTTCATCCCGATCAACTTGCTTCCGAAATAAAGTCGGCGCAGTCATTGTTCGCGAGAAATACATCGTAGCTACCGGTTATAATGGGGCGCCGCAACATCAACCTAATTGCCAAGAGGTTGGCTATTGTTACCGAGAAAAGCATCAAATTAAGTCGGGAAATCAACTCGAGCGGTGCCGCGCGGTGGGATCCCACGCAGAATCAAATGCCATTGCACTTGCCGCTCGGAATGGATTTTCGACCAATGGGGCTACGATTTTTGTAACAGGCCATGATGTTATTTGTAATCAGTGCCGGGCATTAATTGCAAACACGGGAATCTTACGCGTTATTTTAAAGCAGCGGACTAACGGGCAAATAATAGAATTTATTCCCTCAAGAGACTGGAAAATTCATCCAATAGACCAATAATCACTGTGGTAAATTATGGCATCCTTATTCCACATTTGGTACAATATTTAATCCCCTGTTTTTGCATCGCATTACATGCCGGACACCAAACCATCATTTGGTTTTTTTCCTTATCTTCATTAATGAACACAAGTGAATTGGACTTGCTTTCCACCGTTATAGGAGGGGCCTCGAAAGGATTCTGCCCAACCACGACTCGTAAACCTTGTTTATCCCTGGCGCGGAGTAATTGTTCCTGATTCCGTGCTTGGATGAAGAAATTCTTCATCCCCCCTAACATTACCTCCGCCACGAAATTTGGA
>MBAA01000090.1:9931-12450 GCA_001940655.1 Promethearchaeota archaeon CR_4 | reverse complement strand
ATTCAGGGTGAACTAGCGTCTCACACGAGGGACATTTCACCATGTTTGAACGCCCAGAAATCTCATTTTTCACTTGGAAACACACTTGGCATTTCGTACCACTGCCACCACCAGGGTTTAGCTCATTGGGTTTTGCAGCACAGTTAGCGAAAAAAGCCTCCGTTGAGCGTGAAACCTTGAACCCTTCGCTACCAAAGCTGCTA
Source organism: Promethearchaeota archaeon CR_4 (assembly GCA_001940655.1). Taxonomy (GTDB): domain Archaea; phylum Asgardarchaeota; class Lokiarchaeia; order Sigyniarchaeales; family CR-4; genus CR-4. Next base: position 12,247 of record MBAA01000090.1, on the reverse strand, counting down.
TCATAAGCTAATTTCTTCTTTGCAGTTAATTCCCTCATTAAATTGGGCAGATCTGTGAGATCTTGGGCATAATAAATGCCACCACCAGCGCGCCTCGCGAGATGATCGAGGCGCATGTCTTCCAATGGGTTTCTCACTCCAATTCGAACAATGTCCATAATAAATGGAAGTTCCTTCACTTGGTCAATGAGTGTATTCACAATTTCTCCCTTTGACTCGTCCATTGTAGGCGTTCCATTGTCGAGGAGAACCACGAGGCGAAACGTTTTCCCGCCCACTTTCTTGAAAACATCGATGATGAAGGTGATCGCGACGAAAATTCCCCCGATCACGTCCGGATCCCCCACCAAGCGTGATTCCAAACCACGAAGGAGTTTATTGAAATATTGGATATTAAATGTAAAATCTTCTAAATACACGGGACCGCGATTTTGAAACGCGCAGAGGTTGAAGCGATCTGAATTATCAATTTTTTGTTTTTCATAGAAAAAATCAACCACTATCTTAGCCAATGATCCGAAATCAGTATTGGTCGGTGTGGTGGTGACTAACACCATCGTGTCTTCACTCGAAATGTTCGTATAAAACACCACTTATATTTATTAAATAACTCCGAATTAAATGTTTTTTAGTGACATTATGGGTATCAAGAGTTCCCGGCGCGTAACTTCTGTTGAAACTATCTTTAAAAAAATCGCTCAAAAACTTGCGCTCGAGGCATTTACTTTGAGAAATAATCTCCAACGGGACTCTTTATGGTGTGAACGCACGCGAACACACCTTCAATTAGTGTGGGGAGGCCAAATCTCCCCAGATGATTTCCTTAACCAATTTGTCCAGACCATCATCATCCCATTGGTTCTTATCAGAATCTCCTTGCATCGTGAAATCTCGGACAATAATCTTGAAAAATTGTTCCCACGTAACATTCCTGTCTTGTTGGAAATCTTTTATGCACTTCAACTTCGTCTTAAAGAGGATCCAATCGTCAATGCAACTTTCGCCCGCTTATTGCGAATAATAAATGACCCAACCATTGAAACATCGTTAAAGTTACCTGAAGTCCTGCCTTTCGTGTACCTTTACGAACATTTTCTCAAGGCATTTTCCACTAAATCCCGTTCTGAGAGAGGGATGTTTTATACGCCTCTTGCGATAGTTCATTTCATCCTGCAAAGCGTGCGGTCTCTCCTCCAGAAAGATCTTGGGATTACTGGGTTCTGTGTTTCCCGTACCCAACTAATTGATTTCGCAACAGGAACCGGAGTGTTCCTCTTGAGTGCGATCAAGCTAGCTATGAGTGAAATATCACACGAATTAAATAAAGATGCAGTCATTCGTGAATGTATTCTTCCCCATTTTGAAGGTTTCGAACCCTTTCTCGCTCCAAACCTGATTGCTCAATTAAATATCGTGAAATTGTTACAAGAATCTCCCTTAAATTACGTGTTCGCCCCTAACGAAAAGCTTAGTTTGTATCCGATCAGTACGCTTGAAAATCCCCAAAATAATAAAATATCTGCGTTTATACCTTCATCATCTAAATTCCTGCCCATTGTTATTGGAAACCCTCCCTATTCTGCCGACTCAAAGAATAATGGTTCTTGGATACTCGATCTCCTTACACTATATAAGGAGGGACTTGCAGAGAAGAATCTCAAACCTCTCAATGATGACTATGTTAAATTCATCCGGTATGCCGAGTGGAGGGTGGAACAGGCAGGACAAGGTATTATTGGCATCATCACCAACAATTCTTTCCTCGATGGCCTCGTGCACCGGGTAATGCGGGCATGTCTTTTACACACTTTCGATCGTCTTTACCTCCTTAACCTCCATGGACACCAGCGCGAGGACGGGGATGAGTCCGTGTTTGACGTCCAAAAGGTGGGGATTGTCATAATCATCGGCTGCAAATTCCCCCGCGCCCTGGAAAAAAAAGAGGTGTATTACTATTCCTCCCTTGATAATGGTATTCTGACTCGAACAGGAAAGTTTGATTTTTTGAGAACTCATTGCATGGACGACATTCCATGGACATCTCTCCCATTACACCCACCCCATTATTGGTTTATACCTCGATTCTCGCAAGAAGAAGATGGTTATTTCGCAGGTTGGGGTCTCGATGAGATCTTTGAGAATTATACGAGCGGGATCGAAACCGGAAATGATAATTTTTACGTCGCGTTTCCCAACGAAAAAGAGGCACTAATTTCCCGGGTTCGGGAAGCTTTATTTGCCCAAGATGAACTGGCTGTTAAAAAGAAATATAATTGGGTTGATACAACCAACCGGACTTTCCAGAAATTGCGAGCA
>MBAA01000090.1:8539-9855 GCA_001940655.1 Promethearchaeota archaeon CR_4 | reverse complement strand
TTTTTCCCCTTATTCCTCCATCAAGGGTCTACCTGGATCCCCAATTTTCGCAAAGAATTTCTTCAACACATCGCAGATTTATATGGAACAACGCTTGATAGCGAGGATGTATTTTGCTACATATATGCGGCGTTGAATTCTCCAGATTATCGAAAGCGTTATGCCATCCTACTACGAAAAAACTTCCCCCGAGTGTTGTTTGTACGAGACATTCAACAATTAAAAGCGATCGTCAAGCAAGGAAGGACTTTAATAGATGCCCACTTGCTCCGTACCTCAATCCCGTTACCTAAGGGAATTGCATTTAATGGCCATGACAAATGCATAATTAAGAAACAACACATTCGCTACGATCCCGTCCAAGAACGATTATTTATCAATGAAAATGAATATTGGAAGGGGATCACCTCAGAAACTTGGGACAGTTATATTGGTGGTTGGCCAGTTTTATCACACTGGTTAAGTGAACGCGATGGGCAAAAGATTGGGGACGTTGGTCAACAGAATTTTGAGCGCATTCTAAGAGCCTTGATCGTTGCTCAGGATTGTGTTATACGGATCAAAAAACTACTCGCCGGATAGATTTTTTATTGCAAACATAGTTGTGCATACCCCAGTAAATAAATAAAGAAAAATTAACTACTTATCGGGAGATCCGAGTTTTTGCTTCATTAATCCCAAACGTAAGAGCTCGGAGATTGAGAGCAGGATCTCGGAGTTCCCTCTTGATAACAATCTCAAAATGGCTGAATGAGATATGTGGGATCCAACCAGCACCAAGGGCAACGCCGAGGAGAATGAGGTTCATTTTTTGTGCATCGTCTAGCTTTTCAATGGCTAATTGCGTGGCAGGAAGGAAGATGTAATCTTTCGAGTATCCCCGAACAGTTTCCTCAATTCTTTCCAGGGATGGATATTCCTCCTTGCCTGCATTCACGAGGATCGGTTGGATTGTTCGATCATTGATAACGAATTTCGTCTTTTCAGAGAGAAAGACTCCACCCCGAAGGACTTCAACGGGCTCAAACCCGAGGACGAGATCTGTGTCGCCATAGCAAATTGTGGGAGCTTGGATGTTCTGGCGTTGATTCGGAGAGAATACTTTTTGCAGGCGTACGTGACATGAGATAGCACCTTCTCGTTGCGCTAAACCATGCATTTCTGACCCGAAACACCCCTCATATCCCGCTTCTTGGGCGGCGAACTCGATCAAGCGTTTGATGGTAATGACCCCTTGCCCGGCAGTACCAGTTAACAGGCAATTGAAAATTTTATGATCCCCCTTTACCATTAGATCCTCACCACCTCACCACACA
>MBAA01000090.1:8174-8527 GCA_001940655.1 Promethearchaeota archaeon CR_4 | reverse complement strand
TTTTCTTTATCGCGTTATTCGGACAAAGCTGGTAACACACGCTACAAACGTTACATCGATCCTCGTCGATTTGCATGACAGTGTCCTCATTCTCGTCTTTCGTCCGGCGAATGGCAACGCAGGCGAGTTTTTCAAAACATTCCCCGCACATCCGGCAGGCTTCGATCGTGTAGGATTCCTTGCGAATCTCCTTTCCTGCTGCTTGCAGGCGCCGAATCTCCCCTGCACGGACTCGACTCCTCTGCAGCATACATTCTCGCTTAATGATAATAACTTTGACACCCGGTTCGGCCTGCGCTTTCCGAATAAAGTCTACGGTTGCGTCCACCTTGTAGGGATCCGCAACTCGGATC
>MBAA01000090.1:4563-8159 GCA_001940655.1 Promethearchaeota archaeon CR_4 | reverse complement strand
GCTTGGGCTATGGTTTCAATCGACAAATTACCTTCTGTCAAACCAACTACGGGTTGGCCTCCGGTCATTGCCACCCAATTATTTTCAAATACAATGAGAGTGATATTTGCTTTATTAGAAACAGCGTCTGCGAGTGCGGACATGCCCGTGTGCATGAAGGTGCTGTCGCCGATAAGTGCGATGATATTTTGTTTTGATTGTGACGCAATCCCGATGGCTGCAGATATCCCCCCACTCATACAGATGACGAAATCACTCGTTTCCATTGGGGGGAAGAGTGCCATGATGTAACACCCGATATCCCCTGCTATTACCGTATTCGCAAGATCGTTGGTTGCTTTCCGGATAGCATAGATTGTCGCTCGTTCAGGGCACCCCGAGCAAAACGTGGGAAATCTCTTCGGGATGATAGAAGCATACTGATCAAAATGTTTCTGGGCTTGAACTACTTGTCCGGCAATGCCCGAGGAAGCGATATTAAATATCTTCGCGAGACAGCTTGCTACGAGGCCGGTACTATATTCCCCATGCTTCGGGAAGTATTGACTTCCAACAACCTCCGCTCGAATCCGTTCCTTGTGTAAAATCTCTCCGATTTTTACCTCTAGAAACGGTTCTAACTCTTCTACGACAATGACTCGATCAAGATCATTCGTAAAGTCGCGGATTTGCCCGACGTCAAGTGGGTGGATCATGCCAAGTTTCAACATGGGGACGTCATTTAAATTCAAAGCATTCAAAGCCTCTAGGGTATACCCATAAGGAATACCACTCGTGATGATCCCGGTCTTCTTGTCACCTGGCAAGACAGAGTTAATATTAAGAGTAGAGATTTGTTGCTGGACAGCCTCTAACCGCTGATACAAGCGGATGTGGTTATTAATCGCGTGTGGTGGCAAGGAACAGTATTTGGGGATGTCCCGCACGAAGATTTGGCTGCCCTTCACTAAGTGGATGTCGTCAACATGCACGAACCCGCGGGAATGAGCGCTACGCGTGGACGTGCGGAAATAAATCGGTATGTCGTGCTTTTGAGACAGATCGAACGCAATCTTAATCCAGTCATGGCAATCTTGGGGCGTTTGCGGTTCTATGATCGGGATATTGAACATCCACCCGTAGAATCGTTCATTTTGCTCAGAGTGGCTCCCCAAGCTTCCAGGATCAGATCCTACCACTAAAACGAGGGAACCAGGATTCGGGCCGTTCAAAGTGATTACCGAAAGCGCATCTGACGCAACATTTACTCCCACGTGCTTCATTGGGGCCATCGCGCGCGCACCGGTCCACGCTGCCCCAGCTGCTTGCGAGATAGATGTCGCCTCATTGATTGCCCAGTGTTGGGTTATATATTGTCGGAGATTGGGGTCAGCCGTTAGCATATCACTGAATGTTTCTGAGATATCTGTCGTAGGAGTGCCCGGGTACGCAGCGATGAAATTAATCCCACTCTCGAGGCTCCCGCGGACAATTGCCTCATTGCCCGTCATTAAGAATTTACCGGGGTCGTAAAACCGTACATCTTTACCCATTACTCAATTACTCCTAATCAAATACGATAAGATCCTCCTAAAAAAGCGTACATAATAATTCTTCCTCAACAATTAATAACAGAAAATGCTGTTTCAGATTTAATATATTCCCCAAAAGAGAAAGAGGATTTATTTTTGTAGAAGGGCTTTAACTTCATCGAGCGACCGATTGAATGGACCAGGGGTTTCCATCTTCAAGGAACCTAATGCCGCAGCCCATTCAACAGCTTCCTTGGAACCAGAGGTTACTCGTTTAGCAAGATAACTGGCAAAAGTGGTATCCCCGCGCCCGGTTCTCCCCTTCATCGATTTCGCCTGCCAGGGAGCCTCGAAGATTCCTTCATCAGTAAAGACCGTCACGCCCTTTGCATGCGTGAGAATCACATCCTTGGGCCCCATCGACTTGAGCTTGCGTCCTGCTTCTCGGATATCCTTGATACCCGTGGCAATCTCGGATTCATTACTGTCACATTTCAAGTACGTGATGAGTTTCAGACCTTCTCCTTGCTCGGGCCAGGGATGAAACACGAGGTTATTGCCTTCGACAAACCGCATGAACCCTTGCAAGTCTGCAGCAATTTTACCCGGATATCGCTCGTGCAGTGCTTTAAGCAGGGGAAGGTTCACTTCTGGCGCAATGATGCCTGCGATCGAAAAAATCTTTGTCGGGACATTTAGAACTTCGTTCAACATATAGGTACCTGCAAAATTAATCAACGTGCACGTCCGTTGGTCCATATTACTGCTCTGGTACACGTTCTTAATGCCGGAAGTTTTCGCGGAGGCCTGGGGGAAAACCTCGACCCCATATTTTAGGAGCTCAAAGAGGTAATTGAAGTCTCGGGGATTGAGTCGACTGATAACTCCAACCTTCGCTCCCGTTTTAGCAGCAGCCACAGCCCCATAATATACCGCCCCACCGCTCTCCAGTTTTTCCACACCATCGGTAACATTAAGGTCTCGGGCGAAGTGCCCTAACATCATAATGTCAAAAACCTTTTCGACTTTCGAGGAACTCATAACGCAAACTTGATCATCGAACCCTTAAAACATATTTTAATGATCGCGTGCGTCAATGCAGTTCTTCACACGGTCGGGATAATTAGTATATAACGCATCTAGCCCTAATGGCACTACTTTTTGGATGACATTATTCCGGTGGACGTCCCATGCATAAGCTAGCATGTGTCCCTCTTCGTGGATGATGGATAGCAGTGCCTGATGAATGGTGTAAAATCTCCATGAAAAATTCACCGCTTTCACGCGGTGTTCTTCAAAAAATTTGAAATTCTTTCGCAAACGGTCAATTAAACCTTCCATAGGCCATGCTACGTTCGGACTGAAAACGAGGATTACTGCATCGCCTAATTCCCGGACCTTTTTCACGTATCGTTCAACATCCACACATACTTCGACAATGTCAAAGGCGTGTCTATCATCGAGGATTTTTATCAGATCTCGAATGGTTTTCAGATCCCGCACGTCTACAGAAATGGGGACTTTCAGGGGTTGACATTCCGCTAATAATTCTGCAAATGTGGGGATCATTCGTCCATCGGGGTCTTCCTTTATATCAGTGAGAGAAAGAGAGTGGATCGGAGTTTTCCCTGATTGCCGATTCAAGACTCCTTCGTGATTTAAAACAACCTGATTGTCTGCGGTGGAAAAAGCATCAGTTTCTACCCCATCCGCTCCAATCTCCAGTGCTTTACGAAACGCTCTCATGGTGTTTTCGGGTTCATATCCGCTAGCGCCACGATGAGCCCAAATGAACGGCCGCTTGGAAGGCATTCTGTGGATTCAAATCCTGAAAAGAGGAAAGGAATTTATTCACTTTTATGTACAGTGACAGTGGACTTGTTAGTATTCGATGACCCCGAATCGAGAAACTTGAACTTATCCCTGAGTATGACGTCCAAATTTAAATTGAACTGATTTGCTAGCTCGAGAAGGTTATTTTGCACTTTTCCAAGCGCAAGACTGAGTTCCTCCGTGTGATCCTCTGGTTTCTTTTTACCCACTTCTTTCACTTTTTGTAAATTGCGAATACAATCGTCAACTGTC
>MBAA01000090.1:3574-4408 GCA_001940655.1 Promethearchaeota archaeon CR_4 | reverse complement strand
CACGGGGGCAATACGAAAAGGAAAGATCGATCCTAGACAGATCGTGGGAGTGGCCTGCACGAACCAGCGCGAAACCATCGTGCCTGTAGACAAAGAGGGAAACCCCCTAGCAAATGCAATCGTGTGGCAGGATCGTAGGACCATCGAGGAGTGCGAGATAATCAGGCAAAAAATAGGTCCGGATAAAATCTACCAAAAAACAGGTTTGACAATCGATCCCTACTTTTCGGCTTCGAAAATCCTCTGGTTTAAGCGACATAAACCAGATATTTATGCAAGGACTCATAAATTCCTCCTCGTGCACGACTTCATCCTGCACAAGCTCACGGGGCGATTCATCACGGATTACACGAACGCTTCCCGAACGATGCTCTTTGACATCAATACTTTGAAGTGGTCTGATGAGATTGCCAGCGCTCTTGACCTTGATTTGGACAAAATGCCCCAAACACTTCCCCCTGGCAAGACAGCTGGCAAGATCACGATGCAAGACACGGGGGGGTTTGCTCCCGATACTGTGGCAGTAACCGGTGCGGGAGATCAACAAGCGGCAGCCCTCGGTGTTGGTGTAGTTGAAAAGGGCAGGATCAAGTGCACAACCGGGACTGGAACCTTCATTCTCAACCACCTCGATCAACCTGCATTTGACCCCAAAAAACGAGTGCTTTGCTCCTGCCACGCGGACGGCAAGTGGGTTCAAGAAGCTAGCATTTTCACCTCGGGAGCAGTGTACCGCTGGGTACGTGACACTATCGCCCAGTCCGAGTGTGAAATAGCTGAAGAAAAAGACGTAGATCCCTATATCATAATGGACGGCCTAGCTAAGAAGTCTCC
>MBAA01000090.1:0-3545 GCA_001940655.1 Promethearchaeota archaeon CR_4 | reverse complement strand
CCCACTTTATCGGTGCTGGCGCCCCCTATTGGAATCCCGTGGCGCGGGGCATCTTTTTCGGGTTGTCCCTCGGTCACACGCGGTCAGACATCTTCCGGGCGGTGATGGAAGGCGTAGCATTTGAAATGCGGGCAAATTTAGAAGTCTTCCGGGAACAAGGAACTATTCCCAAAGAGCTGCGGGTCACAGGGGGGGGATCTCGGTCTGAAATGTGGAATCAAATAATGGCCGACGTGTGTGGCATCCCGTTGAAACGTGGGGAACTCGAAGAAAGCACCGCCATTGGCGCGGCTATACTTGCAGCATACGGCACAGGTCAATACAAGGACGTTCAAACTGCTGCAAATAAGATTGCTGTTATGACAAAACAGTGGACACCAAATCTTGCCAACAAAGCAAAATATGATTCTTTATACCTACTTTCGCGAAAAATCATTACAACCGCTATGAATGCAAATATATATTCAGAATTAGAGCAGATACGTCAATCTTAGATTTTGAGTATACTGCGGGAAAAGACATTGAGCATTTATACTACTTCTGTATTTATCTTTAATTTAAAAAGAAAGGAAGGTCACGGTTAAACGAGATTACTGTTCTCTCCTAGGACTTGGAATGATAGATCTCCAAAAATGATCGAAGAATAACTTGCCGACAATCCACGCGAGCACGATTCCCGAGATTTCATCAGCGATATAGTGTTGTTTCACGAACATCGTTGAGAGAATAATGCCAGTAGCAAAGACGAGGGATAATCCTGCCATAATCTTGGCCCCCTTACCTGGTGTGATGCGTGCGTAGCGATAGAATGCATAGAAACAAATGGTTGATACCGCGGCATGCAAGCTTGGAAAACAATTAAATGACGGATCATTATTGAATATCTTTACGATTTGATCTGTCCAGAAATCAGTACCTACCACATAACTATGTGTAATTGCGTCTCGCCACCAGTAAGTGGACACGGGGAAGACGATATAGATGAGCACGGCTACAAGGTTGATCAACACAAGGGACCACCCGAGTGCCACGCCTTTCTTGGATTCAACAAACGCAAAAAAACACATCGTGACGATGACAAACGGGTAAAAGATGTACTCGTAAAAAATTTCCATCGCTGGCACGAAAGGTATTAAGTTGTCCAGTCCCCAAAAGGCTTCTACTCCCCCAAGCCCTATATCTAAACGGAATCCCGTGCCTTCGGCATACATTGTTCCGGTCCAGTCATAGGCTATTTTATTCAACACAACATAGAATATAACCAGCATCAAGATGGCGTTTAGGATGACGAACTTGATGCGAATATTTCGTGATAAACTTTGCCCTTGGAAGAAAGACTTTAGTTTTTCTCTGAGACTCACGTTACAACACTCCAGATTAGCTTATGTAGGGAGGAAGTGGGTGGCTTTATTAACTTAATTCTAGAACTTGTGCGTATACTCCAATAACCCACACTTAAGCTTAAAATGGAAATTCATTTGAATTTTAACAAGGCAGGGGTATAATTCGCGGGGGGGGTGAACCCAAGAATTTCGAGTATTGTGGCAGCGATGCTACTGATTCCTGCATCTTTGAAATAATCATCAATGGCATACTCGCCCTTAAATTGGGGATCATGAACCAAAAACGGGACGGGGTTCAACGTGTGGGCAGTTTTTGGTGACCCGTCTTTTTCTAGCTTCTCTTCCAGATTTCCGTGGTCTGCAGTCACGATCATAATCCCTTGCAATTCGTCAATCGTTTTCTGCAGGCGCCCCACACACTCATCCAAGACCTCTGTAGCCTTTATGCATGCAGTCATATTGCCGGTATGACCCACCATATCCCCATTCGCGAAATTCACCCGCAGGAACTGGAATTTCTCAGAGTTTAACACTGTAATGAGACGATCCGTCACTCCTCTCGCCTTCATCTCCGGTTTTTTCTCAATCATCTCGCTCGGATCCGATTTGATCTCGACATATTCCTCCAAATTCTTATCAATATAACCGAGGAAGTTCCCATTCCAGAAATACGTGACATGGCCAAATTTGTGAGTCTCCGCGATGGCAAATTGGTGAACCCCCATACCACATAAGTACTGGGTTAAGACTTCTTGAATGTCAGGTGGTGACACGAGATATTGCTTGGGGATGTGGTAATCGCCATCGTATTCGAGAAGACCAGCATAATTCACCTTGGGGAACTCCTCACGGTCAAACTCCTTGAAATCTTTCTCCTCAAAGGCTCGGGAGATCTGGATGGCGCGGTCTCCTCGATAATTAAAGTAGATGACTGAGTCCCCATCACGGATTTTACCAACGGGTTGCCCGTTTTCATCAACAATGACGAACGATGGGTTATATTGGTCGTCAATTTCGGGGTTTGCTTTCCGAGCGGTTTCAATCGCTTCCCGCGCAGAACGAAAATACCCGGGGTATCCTTCGAAGTGTTCAGGAATCCCTCTCACGTGGGCATTCCACCCTCGTTTGACGACATTCCAGTCCGAATTGTACCGGTCCATCGTGACGCGCATCCTCCCACCGCCAGAAGCTATCCGATAATCCGCGCGTTTATCAGTACTCAGTTCACTGAGCTTTGTTTCGAGCATGTCGATGTATTTCAATCCAGACTTCGGAGGCACGTCTCGTCCGTCAAGCAGCGGGTGAATTCGCACTCGTTTCGCCCCTTCTGCGGCAAGTTCGTCGAGAATCGCGAAAAGTTGGTCGATGTGACTGTGGACATTCCCGTCCGAGAGGAGTCCAATCAGGTGCAACGTAGCCGAACCTTGTGAGACGGGTTGTACGAGAGATTTCCAGACCGGAGTTTGGAAGATTTTTTTAGATGCAATTGCACCATTTACCAGCTTTGCGCCTTGGTCGTAAACCCGTCCGGCTCCCATCGCGTTGTGGGCTACTTCACTGTTTCCCATGTCTTTGTCCGATGGTAAACCCACCCACGGCCCGTGGGCCTTGAGAGTGCGGTACAAGTGATTTTTCCTCGCTTCATCCTCGAGAGCTTTCATATAGGGGGTCTTCGCACGAAAGATAGCATTGCTTTGATCTTCTTTTCCTACACCCCACCCATCAAGTATGACAAGGAGGAGAGGTCCCTTGCGAGTCGTGAATTTCGTAAATTTAGAAAGGGTTAATTTTTGCAAAAACATCCACCAGTTTTCCAAAACGAATTCTATGTTCGATTTTGTAATTTAATGTTAATATTTTTGGCATTGGAGTTATTATGCATATCCCAATTCCCTAAACATTTTTCAAGCTTTTCTCAATTATTTAATGCAGGTAAACCTATATGAGCAGCAAATTGGTGGAATTGGTAGTAGTTGAAAATAACACAGTAGCTATAGTATCGCTGAATAGGCCAGATGCACTGAATACTTTAACCCTTGCCCTCAGCGAGGATTTTTATACCGTGGTTCAACAGATTATACAGGACTCTAAAATTCGTGCAGTGATTCTAACCGGGAACGGCAAGGCATTCTGCGCGGGTGGAGACCTCGCAAGTTTCAAAGCAGCGAAAGAACCTGGTCAGTTTTTACATGACTTAGCTGG
>MBAA01000229.1:10401-11039 GCA_001940655.1 Promethearchaeota archaeon CR_4 | reverse complement strand
CGGCCGGTGGTTTGACGGGCCCTTCATTACCCAAGATTTGGGGGTACGATTACCCATGCTTCATTTCGATTTACGCCCTTTGCTCCGGAAGGTTGGATTTTCTGGGGGGTTGAAGGCAGTAGAAATCAAATTAGGCATCAACCGGGGAACCCTCGCCCAAGTCAGCGGGGATGCGGCAGTCTCGTTGTGGCAGGCGTGGCGGCGCACGGGGGAAAGGCGCTATCGGGATACCCTTGTGGCGTACAACATCGAGGACACAGTCTACCTCGATCTGCTCCTCCGCCACGCATATAACCGCCTCCTCCAACAAGAAGCGGTACCATTTCCCCCAGTACCTCTACCAGAAAACCCCGCACCACGCCCGATCGCGCCGGACGTGGAGACCCTTGCCGAACTGAGTGCGATCCCGAGCATGGATCCGTGGGTGAAACGAACACTCGTGGGAATGGCCGGGCGATACCGGGGCGAATGTGGATTCTTGGAGGAAAGCACCACTAAGTTTCAAAATGCATTGGATTTGTTAAAGGGGCGCTTTCCCGCCAGAAAGGAAAAGTGAGGGTCGAAATGTACTTATTAAACCAAAATCTCCCGGAGAATAGCGGGTAGAAAGATTTCCTCCAATTTTTTCAAGTCGATCT
>MBAA01000229.1:7947-10384 GCA_001940655.1 Promethearchaeota archaeon CR_4 | reverse complement strand
AGCATAGAAATCCCATAAAAAGTCGCCTGGAGTAGTGACGCGAGAGTCTTGACATCGATCTCAGGTTTAAATTCTCCCACCCGCACTCCTTCAGAAAGAATTTCCTGGAACTCGGAGTGGTAAGTGCGAATTTGAGTTTGCATTTTTTCGCGAAGGGTTTCCGAACGCGATGCGATGGCATAAAGTTCCAAGACTAGTTGGGGTCTGTGGTTCTCGATAAAAGAATACATGTAGAAATACCACCGGATCCAGTTCTCCAACTTCTCCTTGGTGGTATTGAGGGGAACTATCCGTGCTTGATAGGCTTTCGTCCCGAAATCTGGACTCAAATCCATAATTACCGCTAGAAGTTCCTCTTTCGAAGCAAAATAGTTGTATAGGGAGCCTTTACTTAGATTGCTCCGCGCCACGATACCGTCCATCGTGGTATTCTGATATCCTTTTTCCCCAAGCTCTTCCACGGCCGCAGAAATGATTTTTATGCGGACCGCTTCCTTGTGAGCTTCACTGACTTTAGGTGGCATAATATAGTCTTCTATGATAAACTGACCAGTCAGTTTACTTAAACTTAACGGTTATAAGTTTTCATTCTGAATGTCGCTTCTTTAACAGGAGCGGGACGGACAGTCTAAAGTGAAGTAAAATAAAGTTTTATATACACCGTCAGAGAAGGACAATCATTCGGTATAAGAAAGTCACGAGCTCCCCTCGAGAATGAGCAGAAAAAGAGGAAAATCCCTGAATTGGAATTTTTATGCGAAGTAATTCTTTTTTGCGCTTGCGGGTGGGATTTATCCTTGCCTCACTGACGTTCGGGTGCTTTGTATTTTTCATTTTGTGTTCCCCCCTTCTTTTTTCGGAAGTGAGGACATATCTCGATTCGGGTTGTTCATTTTTCTTCCCAAGTTTGTTGACGAAATTGGGATCTCTTCCACTCACGCTAGGACAATTCCTCGACCACTGTATTCTCGTGGTTCTCCTGTGGTTTGTTCTTTCTTCATTTTTTCCCTTCATACAAAAATTTCGAGCACTTTTGAAATATGATCCTGAAGAGGAATTTTTCGCCCTCATGAAAGAAACGGAGAAAAACAAACATTCATCAATTCTTGGAGAAGTAACAGGTTGGGACAATATTTCTGTCGATTCTCCCAAAAGTCAATATTTCACCCAAAGAGTATGGAATCTACGTGAGTTTGGACAAAGATTTTCCTTAGTTGACAACCAAGCGTCTCTGCATTCGACACAAATTGAAGTCACGGCGAGGATATATCTTGTTTTCTCGTCAAACCCGTCCCAGTTTCATTGGAGGGTTTTTCTTACTCCTCGGTTATTCATGGATTCTGATTGTGATTCCCTTTCTTTATTCAGTCATTCCCGGTCGATTGCTCGTTTTTTGAATATATTTACACGTTCTAGCAAAAAATTACACCTAATTTTTCTCAATAATGATATCTTCAGATTTTCCCACTATTTAGACTGCCTAGTTCAAAGAGGGAGGGAGGGAGTTCTTAGCAAGCGAAACATTCCAAAGAAAGAATACAAAAACTTCCCACGACAGCAGCAAAGAGGGCAAACGAATGAAATGACCTCTAGGCGAAAGTCGGGGATTGCCACAACAAGCTTCGAGAACAAGATCTGTGAATCCATAGAATACCCTTATCGGAGGTATTTGTAAAAACAGGAGAATAGGAGGATGAAAAAGAACAGACAAAATTCATTGGAGAATCGATCTCGAAATTTAAATTGCGACCAAATGTCCACGATTATCCGGCGTTCCGGGTAGATTGCGAAGAAAAAATAACCACAATTCCAAAAATCGAAACCGAGGAAACGAGATTTACAGGATACGGGATTAATTTCGCAATTCCATAAAAAACTTGCTGGAGTCTCTAACTTTGGATTCCAGCAAGGGAGTGAAAAAACAACAACAAAAACAGAACAACTCAAAACTGAGTGAAAATAGTATGGTATCAGGAACAGCAACTGCAATAGAAACGTTCGAAAACGAGAATTCAACGTTGAAAAATTCAACGAAGGGCTACATACGGTTTGTCATGGTCTATGTTTGCGCGTACACCTTTATGGACGGGTATCTCACAGGCATACCCACGTTAATCAACGCGAACATGATGGCCGAGTTCGATTTAGATGCGGCGGGTTACTTCCTCGTGTTGAGTATCGCGTCACTAGGTTTGATCGCGGTCTTCGCACTCCAGGCGCTCGCGGATATTATAGGGCGGAAACCAACGATCATCATCTCATTTGTCGGGATGGGTGCCACAGGATTGTACATGGCTTTTGCGCCAAATCTTCTCCATTTCACGATAGCATTCTTCCTGAGCTTCATGTTCGTCACTTCTGACGCGTGGGTGGTTCTCGTTGGAGAAGAAGGTTCGAAAGAAAGACGGGGCAGGATTGTGATGTGGACGTGGATTCT
>MBAA01000229.1:3194-7841 GCA_001940655.1 Promethearchaeota archaeon CR_4 | reverse complement strand
TTTGCATCGATCTCGAGTTTTGACTCGTTTTTAACAACCAAATACGTTGGAGATAAAGGAACAAGAGACAATATCTTCATCATTATGAGTTTCTTTGCCATAGGCGGTTACTTGATTGTAGGACCTGCCGCAGACAAGTATGGCCGGAAGAAGGTTAGTACATGTTTAGGGATTGTACTTCTTGTTGCCGTGATTCTACTCGTAGGTTTCATAGAATGGGGAATTACTGTAGGGAATGATTTCCCGATCATTGCTGTCCTAAGTGGAATAACATTTGCGACCTACCACACTTTCTCCGGTCTCAACCGCGTTCAATGCTTGGAGTTATTCCCAACGACCATTCGCGGGACTGCGACAGGATGGCGATCATTCATGTACGCATTAGGTGTGCTTGGTGGAGCATTAATCAGTTATTTCCTTACTAGCATATTCCATGTCTCTTATGGGGTGCTCTTCATCATCTTCAGCTGCGTTGTCCTTGTCGTTCTCTTCGTCAACCACAAGGTCTTGCCGGAAACGAAGAAAATATCCATTGCTTGAGCTTAGGGTGCTCCTAACTCCATTTACTTTTTTTTCAATTTTTATTTTTTAAATATAGAAACTAGAACTTCTTTGCTCGAAAAATCAAAAAGCCGGGAAATAAAAGGTTACGAGACAGGGGACGAGGAGTTATATTTGTTAGAAGGTAAACTCCCGGAGGTAATTCTTGAGCTTTAACCAGGCTTGGTCGACCTCCTTGCCTTCGTCCACGAGACTAGCGAGCTGCCGGATACGATCCCGCACGACCCGCTCGATCTCATTATCTTTCTCCCGAATCTTCATCTCGAGCGTGTTGACCTTCTCCCCCGTTTCCATGCGGTTCGTCATCTTGCGATACTTGTAAACGTCATCGTGGAAACCCGACTCGAGGTCGACAAAATTCGAATATGCCTCATAATAACCCTCCTTCTTCGTTAAAAAACTGCGGTACGCCATTACAATGTCCTTGAGGCCATCCACGAGGGATTGGTTATTGTCGAGGCGATCTACATAATCCGCAATTAACTGACCATATTCTTGCACTTGATCCTGAGTAATCCGCGCATTCGGGTCTGTTACAATCACTTTGATTAATGCCTCGATGTCGCGCATCTTCACGATCATCTCGCGTTTAGCGGTTATTGACTGGGACACTCGTTTTGCGAGCGTATCGAGAGCGTCTCTCACCGTTTGGTCTGCGCCGAGCGCGTTTTTAAAGTTTTTGACAAATTCCTTTTCATTCTTGAGGAGTTGGCGTTCTTGTTCTGATGGCAGACGTAGGATGGTCGTAGGACCACGCCTCCGGTTTTTTCCATAGAATTAGATAACTTTTGGAGAGCTCGATTATATAAATTACGGGTTAGGTACTTTGTTCGACTTTTGTGGTGGAATTCTTTGGATTAGCGGGGCGAGAGAAAAGTAATAACTTTAATTTGTGGGAGCTAGAAACCTTAATAGAGCTTCTTGCTTCTCGCGGGCATCATCAAATCCGATTAAAGAAGCAAGGTGCGTTTACTCAGAAGCGTGTGTACCTCAAAAAGGTCGTCCCTCATCCTTATGATTTGGTTCATTGTTGGTTTAGCTGTGATTCTCGGATTATTAGCCACGATAGGCATTACCCGAAATCAATTCATGTCCCAGAAAATGTGGGTCATTCTGTGGACCCTGATCTCCTTTTCCTTCGCGATCTTCATTTTAGTGGCATTCCTGACGAGCGATGATGCTTTAATCGAGATCACCCTCGGGGGGTCATTCGGATTCGTTGTAGCTATCAGTATCCACGTCTTGCACCACACACTGGAAGAAATACAGAAAAGGAGAAAGTCCACGTCCCAAGAGAATTGAAGATTCTTCATTTAGGAATTGGGAAAAGAAAAAGAAGTTAAAGACTGGTCTTTCTCTGGAAGATTTTTATGCCCAACGCGATAAACGCGGTCGTAAACGCCAGGATGATGATAAGACCGACCCAGATGGGAAAGATGGTGGTTTCGGAAAGGGGCGTGATAATGGAACAACTATACAGCAGATCGGAAAACGAATCCCCAACGACTGTCAATTGAAGGAACACTTGCTTGACCCAATAATGCGGCGTGAAAAAAACCCCTGCATGGTCCATCGGGAAAAAGGATCCGGACACGAACATGAAGATCATATGCGTCAACATCCCAAATGCGTTCGCCGCTTCGGGACTCTTGAGAAGACTTGCGATGATAAGACCCAATCCGATGGCACCAACACCGAAGATCATCGCGATGCCGTATCCAAGCGGGAGCATTGCGAGCTCGAAATGCGCCCCTAAAGCATAACCAAACACAAACACGATGACCAGCTGGATATTCATAAAAATCGTCTCGGACAATACTGCCCCGAGAAAGACGTTTCCACGGCTTACTGGCATAGTGTCGATGAACTGGAGCGTTCCATCTTTTTTGCTCATAGCAAACATGACCGCGCTTGTCATTGTGGAAATACCAATTGTGTATACAACGATTCCCGGAAATTCCATGCTAAAGACTGTTAATCCGTTTATGATATAGCTTCCATCATCATCCTTGAAGGCTAACTTGTAGACGATTAGCATCATAATGGGGAACGCAATAGTCCAAAACATCTGGCCAAAATTCTTGAGCTTTTCCTTCACATTCTTCTTGGCGATATGCAAGGCCTTTGAATCAACTGCTCGAAAGGCTTTCGCATCATTTTTGCGAACTGTTTTCGCATCAACTGTTTGAATCGCTTTCGCATCAACTTGTATCGTTTGTAATTCGATCGCTTTCAATTTTCACGCAACTCCCTACCTGTTAATTTTAAGAATATTTCTTCGAGAGAATCTTCCCTGAAATGCAATGTTTTAAACGATTCCAAGCGGTTTAGAATATCCCGCTTAAATCCTTTCGCGCCTCCTGCAAAGGAAATCGTTAACTTGTTGTTCTCCCCGCATATGATTTGTTTTACACTATCAACATGTTCCAATTGCTGTTTTGCCTTAATGAGCTCTTCTCGTGAAAAGAAGCTAATTTCAATGACGTTTCCGTTGTCAGAACTCCTTTTTATGTCGTCTACGGTGCCGCATGCGATTACTTTTCCATGATCAATGATTGCCAAGTGGTCGCTAAGAGCATCAGCTTCAGCCATATCATGGGTCGTGAGGATGATGGTCATACCTGTCGTTTTAAGTTCGTGGATAAAATCCCAGACGATGCGCCGTGCTTGAGGATCGAGTCCTGCAGTAGGTTCGTCCAGAAAGAGAATCTCTGGTTGATGGACGAGGCTCATTGCAAGACTTAATCGCCGTTTCATTCCTCCAGAAAATGTTTTTGCTGGTTTTTTTCGACCTGCAATGTTCATTTTCTCAAGGAGGACTTTCGAACGCTCTTTTACGTCATCAGCGCTCATTCCATGCATACGACCAACAAATTCCACGTTGTCTTCTGCCGTCAATGCGTCAAACACGATGTTTTCTTGAGGACATACCCCAATAAGCGATTTAATATTGTTCTTTTCTCTCTTTAGGGAGTACTCCGAGATTCTTGCGTCTCCACTAGTAGGTTTTAACACGGTGGTGAGCATTCGAATCGTAGTTGATTTCCCCGCTCCGTTAGGTCCTAACAGCGAAAATAATTCACCTTTCCGAATCTTAAAGTTAATGCCATCAACTGCCTTAAACCCATTAAAGTATTTTTCCAGATTCTTAACTTCAATGATATACTCGCTTGAATCAACGTTATCGTGGAAATAGGATGTCTCTAGATAATTACTTTGCAGAACTTCATGTTTAGTTGCGTTCATACCTAACAATAAGGTGATGTCAATTTATCTCTTCCAGAGGCCGATTGTTGACACGAGTTCGCTCATTTTTAAATACCACGAGTTAACGAAAAATACACTAAAAATTGCCACGGAAGTATGTGTAAAGTCTTGGGGGTAGCAAGATCACCCGAATGTGCAGGATAATTTCATCGCCAAGCAATATTGGTTCGTTAAATAAATAAAAAAAACCCATAAGGATCCCTTTGCACCGTGAGCATTAATCATTTAATCATGTCCATCCCTTCCTCAAGCAATGCACATAATATAAACCAAAAACAAGGGAGTAACATCATCTACACGTTAAGAAAACACAGGAGGAAATGTTTGAAATATGCACACAGGATTGAAGGTTAAACTCGCGCTTCATGCGGCGAAAAATTACCTCTGGTTAATTTTTTTCTATTTTGTGATCGGGTTCGCCTATTTTTGCCTCGCGCACTGGGAATGGGGCTTGGGTGGGTGGTTGCAAGCCACATTTTTCATCCAAACGGACATCATCAAAGAAGACTCGATTGCGGGATTGTACACGATGATTGGAACGGTTGTAATTATGCAAGGCATTTTAGCACTCGTTTTCAACCGAATTGAACAGAACTATAACCCCGTGAAAACTGCAAGGGTACTTGCCAATAAAATGAAAAACCACGTTGTAGTCCTCGGTTTCGGCCACTTTGGGAGGGCGATTTACCAGTATTTTCAAGAACTAGGGCACGACATTGCCGTTATAGAAAAGAACGAAGTCAACGTCAAGGAACTCGTAGAAGACGGCGGAGCGGTGGTCGTGGGGGACGCTTCTGATGCGAGTGTCTTAGCGGAAGT
>MBAA01000229.1:0-3170 GCA_001940655.1 Promethearchaeota archaeon CR_4 | reverse complement strand
TAGGTTACAACAATATTTCGGCACGTTTCATTAAGATTTTCATAGGAGAAAAACGCTTGTTCACGGTGGTTGAAGACGATCCGAAGAAAATTGCCGAACTGAGAGAGCAATATCCGGACATCCCAGTTGTTCAAGGCGTGCTCACGGCGAGAACAACGCTCAATGTAGTTGAAAAGGCGAATGTTGCTCTCATATGTATTGCTAACCGCGATGACGATACTCTCCTCATAGTAAGAGAGATGATGCGGATTAATCCTAAGCTAATCGTCTACGCACGCTTGTATGATGAAGCGCTCGTCCAATTCATCGAAGATATGGGTGCCCGATCCTTCTCGTCATCGAAATTTGCAGTTGCGAAATTAAAAAATGACCTCGTGCAGTAAACCTACCACACGGTAATGAACACTTTTTCCTTAACCTTTATTTGAGGAATCTACGGTTGAAGGAACGCTTTCTGAATATCTGGATTGTTTCCAAACGCTTGAGCAATTTGAGCAATCCCTTTTCGAATGATATTGATAGTATTCTGTCGGTTCGATGCTAGGGCATCTTTTACCGTAATTTTGTCAACAAAATAAAATATACCAGCATAGATGCGGAGGTCGTGAAAGAGGTCTTTAATTTCGAGGGACGCACGGCGCAGGTCTAATTTCTGCAACAATGCGGGGAGACGTTCGGTGATGAGAAGGGTTCCGAGATCCCGGTTCTTGAACACGGCTCCCATGATGCGAGACACCTCACTTTCCATAACACGCGGGTCGCGCTGGACTGCAGACCAGTACATTTTCGTGGCACTCTTCACCAAGGATTCTTGTACATGAGCGTCTGGGACTTGCCGGAGTTTCCAGGAATCCACTTTCGCCGGAAAGTCGATGATCTTACGAAATCTTGTTTCCCCTAATACAGGTTGCAGGGGAGCGTAATGCTTCTCCATGAACCTTTGCAAGCGAACCGCCTGCATTCGGGGGGAACCTGAGAAGGCCCCGAAAAGATCCTCGTGGATCTTCCCAGTCATATGGTTCACAATCCCTGGAATGAGAGATTCAAAAATCGCCGCGTCTGCCACTGGGCGCTTGCCATCAACGAGCAACTGATTCGGATACGCAACGTCCGTGCGGATGGTCAGCTGGGCCGTGATCACTTTGCGTATGAGATTAAGAACGCTTGGAGTTTCCATCAAACCAAATTTTCTTGTTGGTTCTTAAATATCTTCGGATTTCGTTAAGTCTATCCCACACTTCTTAAGGAGTGGTTTTATGGGTACAAAGAAGCAAATATGTTTGAAACAATCAAATTGAAAAATCTAAGGGATTAGAAATTTAAGAGGTTCTATCAAGATTGCTCATTTTGAACTTTTTTGGCTCTCGTCCATGTATTTTTGCCCCTGCTCCACCAGCATCCTGATGCGGTTTATGTCGGCAGTGGGGGGCAGGAAGGGCGCGAGAGGTTTGATCCCAAGTTCCCCGAGGAGGAGCACCCACTCCAGGGTACTCATACTCCCCCGCATCCGGGAGAACGCGGTGGACCGCCCGAGTAAGTCCCCGCGGCCCAAGTTGAGGCACGCGCGGGTTTTCAGGATGTCCAAGATCAGGACCATGTAGCGGTGCTTGGCGACCTCGGCGATCTCCCGCACGTTGGCCCACCGGGGTGGTACACGAGCGTATTGTGGGAGAATTGTCGCTCGATCACGGTGCGTAGCGCCATCAGGTCCCGGATGTTGGCGTCCGGCCACGCGGCCGGGACGAAGTCCCGGTTGAAGCGGTGGTCAGCATCTAGCTCAACGATGTGCTGTTTCGTGGTAGTTTTCGGCACGTTGAGCATCCCAATGGTCCCGTGCGCCGCCAGCAGGCGCTCGTTCGCGATGGAGTATGCCCCTCGGTCGCCAAGGACGAGTCTTGGCGCGGGCCATCCCTGACCGTAGTAGTAGCGCATCGTCTCCCCAAAGATTTGCGGGTCGCGCGCATTGGCTGGGAAGAGCACGCAGAACACCGGTACCACCACCTGGCCACAGTAGAGGTACAGGGTCGAGACCTGGTACCCGACCCCGAGGAACTTGTTTGCGTGGCGCCCGAGCCCCGCGTCCGAGTCACTGTAAGTCCCGGTAAGCTCGTCCTTGTAGTCCGCCGCGTTAGAGTGCAGAAACTGACAGTCCCAAACCAAGACCTTGGCGGAAATGACCTTGCGGGCGTGCAGCTCGCGGACGAGATCCCAGAAGAACTCCTGGAAGGTGTCGAGGGGGGTCACGTGGTAAAAGTCGCTAAAATCTTGCTCCGTGGGCACGAGCTTGGGGGTTTCGAGCAGGGGGAGCACTGCCGCGGTTCCTAGAATGCCGAGGTTGCGGTAGAATTGCGCGTAGGTCTCGGCCCCCAGGTGGATCCGGAGGCACTCGTAGGCGAACACGTCTCGCAGGCACGGGATCGCCCGGAGTAACCCCTTCTTGCCGAGCTCTACCTCCTGGCGGCTCCAGAACGCGAAGTTAGCAGGGTCGAACAGGTCCTCGAAAAACCCCTCGAAGCGGGGCAACTCCCAGTAGAGGAGGCACTCGAGCGGCGAGAGCTTGGCGCGGCCGGCGTCCGTCGGCGCGACAACGTGGTGGGGAAACCGGAGCAAGTACCGCGGGGATGGCACCCAGGCTTTACGGGGGATGGCGAAGTCCCAGAGCGTGGCAAGGGGCTTGGCCGGCGCGGACTTCCGGGGTGTAGTGCCCTTCCCCAGTTTCTGAGGGTTGAGGATTCGCTTTGCTTCCCGCGGCTCAGCGGTAACGTCCACGTGGAAGAATACGCGGCGTTTCTTCCCCATAAAGTCCGTGACCTCCCACTGACTGAAGGACTTCTTGCGCTTGTAAATAAAAGTGTACAAGAATCGTTACCCCGTGACTGTTTTATTAGATCCTACTATTCTCAAGCATATAAAGCTTTGGGTGGAATCTTGGCATGGGTCTGCGGAAAAGTCTGCGCATCCCTGTATTTATTAGAAGTTGGAATCAGGTTTCAGTGAATTTTTAGATTACCCGTAGGATGGAGCTGATCTCACCTAACACAAAATTCTAAAAATCTTCCTGGCCCGCTTGATCTAAAATGGGATGCAATTGAGGCGCGTAGTAAGTTGGGTAAGTTTTTGTGCATGACATGACCTCCTACCTTTCCGAGTGGTTCGCGTTGGGGCGCCTT
>MBAA01000023.1:3483-5755 GCA_001940655.1 Promethearchaeota archaeon CR_4 | reverse complement strand
ACGTTGTCATTGTGCCATCTCATAGGTGAATTTTTCCGATCCTACAGATAATTGTGGTGAACATCTTTTTTATTTATTTATGATTTGCGTAACGGACGTGAGGAGATGAGCTGGGCCTTATCTCCAATGATAATATGATCCTTGGCAATGGCCTCTAAGGACACATCATCGCCAATAATGGCATTCCGGGTGATTATTTTCGCCAGATGCGAATTATCGCCCACCACGGAAGCAGCGATGACACACTTCTCAAGCGTGCAATTATCTCCAATCGAGGCGTAAGGACCTACCACGGAATTTAGGATAACTGTATGGGTACCAATATAAACAGGGGGGACAATCTTAGAGTTTTGGAGAGAAAATTCGGTGGAAGATTGTTTTCCATTCAAATGGTTTAGGATAAAGGTATTCCCATTTAGCAATGTATCGGGGCGTCCGAAGTCAAGGATTCCTTTAACAATTGGATTTGCTTGGATCTTAAATCCCGCATTTACAACATCTTGTAAGGCAGGAGTGAACTGAACCTCCTTATCAAACTTCTTACGTGCTTTCAGGGTTTTCTGCAGTGAGCTGAAGAGCTTTGTAGTTGCGGGTTTGTTAAAAGCGTAGATTCCTGCAATAGCGAGATCCGAGACAAATTCTTGGGGTTTCTCAACAAGATTGGTGATGATCCCCCGGGAATCGGTTTGCACGACTCCATAATGTTTGGCTTGATCTCTAGGGACTTTCATCACGGAAATGACTCCGTCCACTGAACCAGCAAAATAGTCTTTAAGAATATCCCTATATTCATCAACAAGCACCATGTCCCCGAGAAAAATCAGAATGTCGTCTTTTGCCTCTCCTGCTTTATCTAAGACTTCGGTATGGGAGAGATATATTGCTTCCCCTAAACCCCCGAAAATTGGGATATCTCCTTGGTACGAAACAGGATTTTGAGTTATGAATTTGAATGTAAACTTATCACTATATTTTTGGAGTAGATATTCTTGCATTTGGTTCCGCTTGAAACCTACTACGCAGACGATTTCTAATTTCTCGCTAAATGACCCCAAAAAATGATCTAATATATGATCTATAACCAGCTTCCCAGCAACTTTCAAGAAAGCCTTTGGTTTATTGAACGTGAAGGGTCGTAGACGCGATCCGACCCCTGCGATTGGGCCAATTATTTTCAAGTGCTCACACTTCAATTGTGTACGGGATCGATGAGGAATAGATGGCAAACTGCTTTTTAATCATTCCAAGTAGGCATCCAAATTTTGTACCATTGTTTTTATAAGGCCGTCTTCGTGTGAATGAATGAGAGAGCCGGTGTCTTCATGAGGTCCACTAAAGAAAAAAATCGCCGGATGGCAACGTGTCTGTCTCTAATACTTTGCCTGTCTATCGTCCCAACCTTTAGTTCATTGGCGAAGGGATCCTTATGGCAGGAGAACGCCACCGAATTTTCCCCACGAGAAAGCATTAAGGCGGTGATCGAAGTCGTCCCGGGTGTCCATTTCCGCGGGATCATGGAAACGGTCAACCGCACCAACGGCGTGGTTCAATATCATCTTCGGCATATGGAGATCAACCGGGAGATCTTTCCTGTAAACTTTGGTCACTTGAAAGGTTACTTCCCCGCTTCTATGAGGAAATTGCGTAGGAAAGAATTGTTGACATTAATTGCCGTCCGTCATCCTCTTCGAAACGCAATTATCAAAGCTTTACTCGAGTCATCTCAAACCCTTGGCCAACTCGCGGCACTCTGTGGGGTAGAAGCAAATAAGGTTCTCTTCCACCTCAAAAAATTGAGTGAAGAGGGAATCATTAAACCCCTCGATGTGTCACCAAGCAAGTTTGGGATCGCCGAAGACATTGTGAATTGTTTACAGTGCTACGCGTTCTCTACGTCTCTTCCTGTTATCTATTCTTGAGGAACACTTCTATCTACCCTCTCTTTTTTATTGGTCGTGAACCAATGCATACATATGGACTTTTATGACGTGATCGAAAAGCGGCAGAGCATTCGTAAGTTCAAAACGGAATTGCCGTCTAAGGAAATGATAGACAGGATTTTGCGGGCTGCTTGGCGGGCACCTACGTGGGCTAATCGTCAAGGATGTCACTATACTGTGGTACGCGATCCTGCCAAGGTCGAGTTAATAAAAAAGGGCGTTGGACAGGATTGGGTTGAAACAATCCCGATGTTTATAGTTGTTTCTATAAAACCTCGTGATTCGGGTACGGGCAAACAGGGCATCGAATATTATGCTGTTGACGCAGGTAT
>MBAA01000023.1:1074-3456 GCA_001940655.1 Promethearchaeota archaeon CR_4 | reverse complement strand
GACTGCAGAGGGTCTCGGGACTTGCTGGATCGGGTGGTTCGAGGAGAAACCAATCCAAGAGGTCTTAAATATCCCGGAAAAGGAAAAGATCATAGCGATATTACCGATCGGATTCCCTATCTATGACCCTGACCGAACAAGTCGTAAACCGATGGAAGAAGCTTTTTTCCTAGACGAATCTGGCAAACCTTGGTCGATAAAATAGTGTAATTTTAGAATTCGGGAAAAAATATCAGAAATTTATCGAAGGAATTCGACCTCTCCAGTTTCCATGTGGTAGACAGCACCTATTATGACCAGTTTCCCTTTACCAATTAAATGTTGGAGGATCTCAGATCTTTCAGGGATGATCTTTACCATCCGATTTACATTTTGCTTAATTGCGACACTTACGAGGTCTTCCTTTTTTCCCCTCACTGACGTAGAACTCAATTCAATGGCGGGTTTTATTTCTTCCATAATTTTTTTCAGATGTCCCGGCATGTCTGGAGATTGATAGGCAGCGGTAACAGCTCCGCAGCGGGTATGTCCAAGCACCAGCAAGAGGGGTGTCACAAGATGCTCCGCTCCATATTCAAGACTGCCGAGAGCAATGTCATCTACAACGTTTCCTGCAGTTCTCACTACAAAAATCTCTCCCAATCCACGGTCAAAGATCAATTCCGGAGGAACTCGACTGTCACTACAGCATAAAAGAGAAACTTGGGGATGTTGGCCTGCTAGCAATTCTTGGCGGCGGGTATCAGTTATATTACTTACCCGCATACCAATCACAAAGCGACCATTTCCAGTCTTAAGTGTCTCGATAATTTGTTTTACATTAGGGGATAATTCTTTAAGACTAGGATTTTTTTGAGTCATATTTCTCACTATGTTACTCTACCCCCACGACTTTTTTAATTTCAGGAATGGGATTCTTTATAATCACAAACTAATACCGGTGAGTAATTTTGAAAACCACAATTGCCATCGAACGAACGACCCAGGATGTAATTTCTGTACGTTCTTCCCTAAACAAATTATTAACAAACCTGGGAGCTGATTCAATATTCGCAGGCAAGAAGCGAATCCTCCTCAAACCAAACTTGCTCATACCCAAACCACCTGACGCGGGTATCACAACCCACCCCGAGGTCGTTGCCGCGATGATCGATTGGTTGGTGGAATATGGCATTGTTAAGGAAGATATCGTTGTGGCAGAGTCCTCAAGCACCTTTTCCTCGAATGTCACCAGGCGGGCGTTCAATAAGTGTGGAATCCAAGAAGTTTGTGAATCGAGAGGGGTGCGGTGGACTCCATTTGAGGGCACGAAAATGGTGCGAGTGGACTTACCTACCGGAAAAATGGTGAAATTCCTAAATATCTCAGAAGAGCTTGTCAGAGCGGAGGTCGTTATCAATCTCCCCATCCTTAAAACTCATAATCTCACGGTCATTACCGCGGCAATTAAGAATATGTTCGGATCCCTCGTTCTCACGAATAAGACAGATATGCACGCTCGCTTCCCCGCATATACTGATTTTGCGGAGATGTTAGTAGATGTCTACTCTGTATCTAAACCAAGTCTAACTATCGTAGATGGCATTACCGCAATGGAGGGGAATGGCCCTGGTGCAGGTGGCAAATTAGTTGAACTCGGTCTTCTCCTTGCTGGAACAGATCCTGTCGCGATAGATACAATTTGTGCGGAAATTATGGGTTTCGATCAAAGACTCATCCTGTCTACACAAGCGGCTGCACGGAGAGGCCTCGGTACGAATAATGTAGCCGAAATAGAAATTGCAGGTGTTTCATTAGATGAGATCCGAAGGAAATTCAAGTTCCCAGGAACCTACAAGTTATACCGTTTCATCTTCAATTCCCGCATTGGACACACCCTTGCTCCCTTGATGAAGAAATTTACCGGCGTGAGAGCATGGTATGACAAGAAAACATGTGTCAGCTGTGGAGATTGCGTAAACATCTGCCCCGGGCATGCATTGAAAATCCAAAAAGTTGGGTCTACTCCGACTTGGACTAAAGAGAAATGCATAAATTGTCACTGTTGCGAGGAAATATGCCCGAAGGGAGCCGCACACGTGGGCATAGCAGGAATCAACGGAATCTGGCCCTATCTAATAGTTTTCCTCACCATTCTCGTAACCATCATTTGGTTTATTACACGGCTCGTAACGTGGTCTTAAAAATTTATAGATAAATTTTAAAAAATAATTAATTATGCGGTGCATTTTTGTCACTTACTTATTGAGATTCTCGTTTTTACTTGAAATTTGGTGGCAACGTGTGATACTATGACTGGCGCTGAAGAACCTGAAAATACACTCCCTGGCAATTCCCCCAAAGAAATCTTGGGCCCAGGAACATATCTATACCCCAACCCTG
>MBAA01000023.1:0-835 GCA_001940655.1 Promethearchaeota archaeon CR_4 | reverse complement strand
TCAACCCCCTGTATTACAGCAATGGGTTTTATATGGCAGGAAAAATTAAAATGGGAGCCTATGGTTTTACCCAAGGCAAGTTATAAGTTCAATTTAGCTTATTTTAATTTCAAAATTATACATTAATTGACCTTCATTCACTAACTCCTAGAGAGGCAAGGGATTGAGATCGATTTTACCTACTCTCTCTTGGATTTGTGTGCAAAAAAGCCCCGATAACCCGCATACAGAAGCATTGGTACACAAATCCAGGAGAAAATAAAAGCGAGGGTGGGAGGTTCAGCCCCCCCTATGACAAGAATGATATTTATCTCCGCGAATATTATGGAAAATATTTGGAGAAACGCAAGAACTGCGAGATAGAGCAAGTTTGATTTGTGAGGGTCATCTTTGGGAACCCGTTTCCTGAGACGGAGTGAATTATAGAGGAGAGGAAACGAGACGAGAGTGGTCGCAACTAAAAAAATGATTCCATCAATTAATGGAAGTAGCGCGACACTCAAAGATACTGATATATAAAAGAGAGCATCGACTGGTATTTTTAGCATCAACCGGGCAATCGTATATAATAGAATGGCATTTATAACGGCTTCAATACTGATTGTTGCCGCAATGAGACTCTTCTTCAATTTAATAAATTTTTCCCCTTCTTCCGCTTCCCCAAATGCAATTCGCGAAAATGAGTAATAGTAATAGAAAGCAAAGTCTAGAAATAATACTGCAAAATGGTAAAAAAAAGTATGACCGAGAATTAATTCCGGATCTCCGGTTGGGAACGTGGAGGGAGAAACCGGACTATCTAATATTGGAATTTCGAAAAAGAGGAACACAGTTG
>MBAA01000009.1:11957-14921 GCA_001940655.1 Promethearchaeota archaeon CR_4 | reverse complement strand
TTTCTTTACTGTAGATGACTTCTTGGCACAAGTTTGCGAGAAATTCCTTGAGTTCCTTTCGTTTTTGTTTGAACTCATCGTCCTTACTCTTTTTCACCGTGGAAGGCCTTGTATAGGTTGGGAATAACCTTAAAACGCTGGGCGCCCCGAATCAAGGTCTCCTTGAACAATTCAGGTTTTCTAGAATGGGTAAGAACGGACAAACAGAGGATCTCCCGCTTCCCACGAGCGAGATCCGATGGGATCTCAAAATAGAAGTTCGCGGTTGTATAGGTTTTAAACCCGTACGTGAAAAAACCCTCTTCAGTTTGCGTATCTATCAATTTTTCAATTTCCTTGCGAACCTTCGGGGGCAGTTTGACCGGAGTACCAATGTTATCCAAATTTAACACGTTTGTAATTCTGGGTCCCTTGAAATTGTCAAAATAACAGAGCACGAGCGCTTCCATTCAAGTCACCAGAGAATCGAACGTGAAATAATATGTAAATTTTGATTTTCGATCATTCCCAATAGTTCTTCAGGATTAACTTGACGACCGTCTGGAACGTTTCTTCTACATTTTGGCCCGTCAACGAAGATATCTCGAAATATGGTGTTCCGTATTTTTGACAAAAATCCTCCACTTGCTCTTTCGGCACTTTTCTTTCAGAAGTCAAGTCTGTCTTATTCCCACAGAGCACTAATTGCACCTTTGAGAAATCATCGAGATTTGATTGCAAGTCGTTGTACCACTTAGAAATACTCTCAAAACTTGATAAATCGGTGAGGTCGAAGACCAAGATCACCGCTGCGGCTCCCTTGTAAAATTGGTGGCGGATTCGGTTAAACTTTTGTTGTCCAGCTATATCCCAGATCACGAGTTGGATCAAATCTTTTTTAAATTGGATATTTTTCTCCGTGATATTTGTCCCGATTGTCGGAATGTAGCTCCGATGAAACGCTTTATCCGTATATTGGAGGATCAGGGAGGTTTTTCCTACCGAAGGATCTCCTATGACGATGATTTTTGCCATGCGACTTGGTTGCTTGGCAGATTCGTGTAAATCTGGAAATTCAGATCCAAATTCTTCGAATTCTCGCTTTGCTAGGGTGTTCATCAAGGAAAGAACCTGCTCTTCAAATACTTCCATCATTTTTTGGAGCGAGGCCTTACTGATCTGCTCCTTTTTTAGGTGGATAAGGGTCTCGGAAAAGTCTTGCAAGGGTTTTTCAAAATCTTTTCGATATTTGTAGAATATGGGATCATCCTTTTCATCATATAATATTGCAATCGATCCGATGCCTGTCCGCCCCCGCAATTGAGGGTCGTCCCAGTTGTAAAATTTGACAAATCCTTTCTTCTGCATCGGAGGGAATTCGAATATAATGACTCTATCCGGTAATTTTGTAATACCTTCTAAATAATCGATGGTTTTTGTCGCGACAAAATTCAGGGAGGGTTTTTCGAGTTGATTTGGTGTGAATAGGACGGCATTCGGGCCGATTTTCACGTGAAATTCTGATACGATGATGCCGCTTAAGATTGGAATAGCTCGTTCTTTCAGCGGGTTCACGATAACTTTACTCCTCAAAATTACAATTAATAATTTTAGTGATTATTAGAAAAGTATCTCTAAATGCTATAATTCCATACGTCACGAAAAAAGAGTGACATTTAATGAAGATTGTGATCGGTTCACTCGTTTTTCATTTCGACAACTTCTTTCTTTTCTTCCTCTTCTTTCGTTTCCTCAGGAACTTTCTTCTCGACCCCTGTTCGCTTTGCTTCCAAAGCCGCTGCACGTGCTTCGGCTGCTGCGCGGGCAGCACCCACGCTTGGTACCGATCCTGTTATCCCTGATTTCAATGGTCGAAGGTTCTCGAGTTGCTCGGTCAGGTTGCGGACTTGGGTTTCGAGGTTCATGATTTTAAGTGGTAGACCCGCCATCTCGGCTATCTTGTTTTTAGCGGTCTGCAATTCAGAATTCAGGTTAGACCGAATGTCTTCACTCGCTTTGAGGATGCTCTCAAGGTCTGTAAGTTTCCCCTTCGCGCTCGCGATGGTTGTCTCTTTCTCGCTGATGGTTGCCTCCTTAATGGCGATTTCCTTTTTCGCGGTTTCGAGGTCCGCCTCAAGAGTCGGAATTTTGGCAATAGTTTGTTCCAAGTTCGC
The DNA here is from genome assembly GCA_001940655.1 of Promethearchaeota archaeon CR_4. Lineage (GTDB taxonomy): Archaea > Asgardarchaeota > Lokiarchaeia > Sigyniarchaeales > CR-4 > CR-4. The sequence continues at coordinate 12,768 of MBAA01000009.1, read as the reverse complement.
GATCTTGTTGGTTAATTCTTTGTTTTTGTCAGCCGAGGATGCTAACTGAATTTTAAGCAGGTTTTGTTTACTCTCTAAATCCGCGTTTTTCTCTTCCAAGTCCTTCCTCACGGATTTCAGGTGGGTTATCGAAGACTCGTTGTCGCTAATATTTGCCCCCAAGGTAGAAATCTTATCCTTTGCTTCGGTGAGAGCATTTTTAAGAATCTTCAATTCTTTTAGCTGACCCGCCACCTGCATTTCTAAATCTGCTTTGAGGGCACGAAGGTCGAGGAGGTCTTGGCCAATGACCTTATGGGGGGACCCAGGTCTTCGTTCGATTTGATCCCATGGGATGCTCATATATAGTACCTCACGATAATGGTGTAATTTTGAGTAGAATAATGTCAGATAATTGAAAAATAAAGATGAACGAAGGGTTTTTAAGTTTGTTTCTCAGTATCAGTTTCCTCGGGTTTGTTCTCTTCTGGTTCTGTCCGTTTTGCAGCTAAGGCCGCAGCACGCGCTTGCGCCATTGCACGGGCGGCAGCGATACCGGTTAGTGGTTTACCTTCCTCATCCGATGGTGACTTCGCATCCACTTCCGCGGAAACACTGGTTTCGGGTTTTAGTTGAGGTTTTAACTTATCAAGTTGGAGCGTAACATCACTAAGCTTCTTTTCTAATTCCTTGATTTTAGCTTGTAAACCTCCCACTTCCACTTGTCTGGCATTGGTGGTCTCTACGAGTTTTGCGTTAGCAACCTCTATTTCGGAATTGAGCTTCGAGATTTTTTCTTCACTCCCCTTGCAGGCACTCTCAAGGTCTGCAA
>MBAA01000009.1:9704-11922 GCA_001940655.1 Promethearchaeota archaeon CR_4 | reverse complement strand
TCTATGACTTGTCTGTTCGCGACTTCAAGACTTGCATCCTTGCCTGCGAGGTCTTTTTTCAAACCTGCTATCTCCGTCTCAAGGGTGGGAATTCTTGCGCTGGTTTGTTCTAGTTCCGCAATTTTATGCGTCAATTCTTTGTTTCTATCAGACGCAGATGCCAATTGAGTGTCGAGAGTTTTCTTCCCTTCTTCAAGTTCTTTAACTTCCCTCTCTAAGAAATTCTTTGAAGTCTGGAGATCGGTGATCTTCGTCTCCTTTTCCTTCTTGGTTTCCTCTAAACCTGCTATCCTACCCTTGGCCTCAGATAATGCGTCATTGGTCTTTTTCGATTCTTTTACCATCGTAGCGATTTGCATTTCCAAGTCAGCCTTGGCCGCGCGCAGGTTGAGGAGAGCCTGCCCATCTACTTTATGTTGTCCCAACGGCTTCTTTTCGATAATTTCCCAAGGGATACTCATATTTGAAACCTCGTTGCTAGTGCAATTCTATATTAAGATCAATTATCGATATAAACATTAAGGTCTTCAGGGAGACCCAAATCATTTTTTTATCAGTCAACTTTTCCTTAATGATTTATGCTTGAGATCCGTACAACATTTATCCTAGTACGATTGAATGTATCTACGAACACTATGCAATCCACAATAGTCGTGTTCCAGTAAAAGACGTCCTACTAAGATTTTTTTCACTCTTTCTAAGGATAGGAATTCTTTCTTGAAACTCGAAAACCCTGAGCAAAATACAAAAAAATATAGAAAATATTTGGTAAAATCCTCTCTATTTCATGGGGAGGAGGATTTGCTTATTCAACATGCACATCTACGGCTGACTGGAATGGATCTGGGCACATAATGGGTACGTCCACCTTGAGAACACCCTCGGAATACGAGGCTTTCACCTTGCTGGGATCCGCTTCGCAACAGAATGAGATGTCGCTCCAATATTCCGCATCGCTCCCACGAGGAGCCGTGAGACGAATCCCGTCTTTAATCACGCGAAGTTTGATCCCATCCTTGGAGGTGCCAGGAATTTCGTAGGTGAGGTGGTATACATCTGTACCTTCCCCACTACACGCGTTGTCGTCCGTGAAGTTGGGAGACACCCAGATCATTTCCTTTGTAGTCCCTTTTTCTGCCATAATTTTTACCTCCTTACATTGTGGGAAATATATTTCTTCCTAAAATAAAAAAGAGGTAATTTCTATTATAACCCACTCGGTTGTGCAAGAATAATCGCAGTTATCGCTTCAAAAGGATTCTATACTCTAACATATAAAAATTGGTTAAAGATTAAAATCGGCTAAAACATTAGTTTAATTAATACCTTGCTACCATCGTTGTAATTCCCTTTCATGAAGATGCTGACCGTTACTTAAAGATTTAGATTATTCCTCCCCGTTTCATACATTTAGTTTCAACTCACAATCCGCACGACTTTAATTTGGCAAATCAGTACCTGATGAGGAGGATTGTCGAACACGTCTATATTATATTCCATATTATATCCGATCTTTCGTAATTCCCATTCGAGGAATTTCTCGAGCTCTTGTTTGAGTCCATTCAGGGGAGAACCGATTCTTTTATCCATATTCCGAGGCCTCCCGGTCAATTTAATGGCAATCTCGCCATTTTTAACTTGCACTTCGACACGATTACCGAAAAAAATAGGGAACCGGGTTTGGAACTCCGCCGCCATCCTCTCGTACTCGCTTTGGAAGGTCCATTTTTTAGCGGCATAGATACTCAGGGCTTTTTCCTGGTCTTGTATGATCGTTACAGCATCGGCAAACCGCCTCATGCTTGCATGTGCCAACACCGCGTACGTTTCAGCTAAGAGGGTTGATGGCATCCATCGTACATCGGCAGAAAGGTGCCCGTACAATGTAAAAATACCCTTTAATCGTTCGTCAAGCGTCTTCGTGTCCAGTTGTTCGGTCTTGGCGCCAAGAATCTCCTTAATCACTCGGTCGAGAGTGTTCCGAATCTTGTCCAGCGTGCCATAGTTGTGAGTATCGTCCTTATTGACTTCTAAAGCGACCTCGTACACACCATCGCGGGCGGCTTTCACCTGCTGGGTTACTTCGACCATAATATTATCTCGGACTTGTTTGGCTTCCTTGCTGCTGATTAATTTAGCTTTAACTGCCACCATTGCCAGAAAACTCCTGTTAAGGATCGGACTCCTGAACTGATATATATTCCTGAAGAATATTCGA
>MBAA01000009.1:6380-9646 GCA_001940655.1 Promethearchaeota archaeon CR_4 | reverse complement strand
ATTATGAGCCTGGGAAAAAATTCTGCATTAGATGTGGAAATGCAATACCTGAAGAATCTGTCAAGCTCGAGCCTCAAACCGCGGGTACGAGTCAGACCGGTGGAATGACTTCTCAATATCAAATTCCTTCGCGGCGAGTCTTCATTCGTTGGGGACCAATCGCCCAAGACCTACAAGTCTTCACGGCTGAGAGTGGTCCGTATTGCAGTATCACCAAGGTCATTGGCCCGAACGGGTTCGAAATTCACGCGCAAGGGGTAGGCAATGATCTCGATTTGACCATTCGCCAAACAACCTATACAATGTTTGATGTCATCCAACACGAACAGATCGTTGCGGGGATTGAGGAACGGCTAGTCGTAGGGCATATTAAACTGACATCGACGGCGGGTGAAATGCTACTCGTCACCGAACACGAGAAGTTTGCCATACGGAAGTCGTTCTACGCCACGTCCATCGGTGAAGACAAGGTAGCCGACCTCCGGGTTGCCAAACCCGAAGAAATACCCCCAAATATTCCTCCCTCGTTTACATTCGTCCTTGACGTGAAAAAACCCTCCGTGAACTTCCTGTTTCTCTTGGCGATAGTCCTGCAGGTATTGTTCCGGTATCGGTAATATAGTACGAAACAACCGCGAATTGGTTCCATATTTCGTACCAATTTCGTTTCTTCCCCTTTTACTTTCCGGTATCCTTTACGGGTGCTAATTTGTAGAATTCAATGGCCTTACTAATCTCTTCGCTAATAAGATTCTTATTTTCTGCAGGTAAGGCATCACGGAAAAGAGATTTCATACTGTCCTGTAATAACGAGAAAAATTGAACAAGAGGTCCCCTTTGGAGCAGAGTCTGGATTACACCATCTCTCGCATTTGTACAGGCTTCATTCACGTCCGACCCGATAAGTCCATCCTTGGAAATATCTGCTTTGAATCTTTCCAGATGTGCTATTAACTTCATCTTATCCTCTTGTAGTTTAAACTCCGGTGGTGCAACAGGGAGCTTGATGCCATGAATCGTAAATTTCCCCGTGGAAACAGGTTCTGGCGGTTTGTAAATTGCATCTACAATTGTTTTAATCTCTTCTTGTTGTTCTTGAATTTCGCTGATTCTCTTTTCAAGCGGCACAATTTTCTCCAAGGATGAGTTTACTTGGTCTTGTTTTTTTACAATTTCATCTACTTTTAGAATTAGAGTTTCAAATTGTGCCAACAGTTTATGAACTTTCGAGTCGAGGGATTCAATTTGGAGCGATTTTGAAGATATCGATTGGGTGATTTGGCCTGCATAATTTGCCATTTGTTCTGAGAAATGAGCGGTTTGGGTCAAAGAAGAATCCTCAACTTTCTTGAGATGCTCATCCGTGGTGAAAAGTATGGCTGAAAAACCCTCGACTGTTTTTTTCACGAGTTCAAAATCTCGAAAGGAATCCTTAATTTCGCGGAGGAGGGGCATAAACTTGTTTATTAAAATAGTTAAGGATCCTTGGAGACTTTCAATATGATGTAAGTTTTCCCTTTCTTTCATTGTTAATGACTTGTCATCAGAATTAGACATGATAAAATATTCTGAATATCTTTTCCTAAATGATTATCATATTTAAAAATGAAAAAAGATAGGTTAGGTTGGTTTTTTATTTGCTTTTTTCGCCCGTTTCACGGGTTTTTCCTTTTTCTCGGCACCAGACTCAGAATTATCTCCAGATTTGAGCGATTTTCCTGCAGGTGCATCTTTCACGAACTCAGCATCCAGAACCTCAGGTGCTTCCTCCTCCATGTCCAAGTCTAAGGGTTCCTTGGTTTCTTTCCGAGTGGGAGTTTCCTCTTCGGCATTCTCGGGGATTTTGACATCCGTACGTCCTGTGGCAAGCATCTCCAATAATTGATTCAATCGGGGCACCATTTTCGCGGGATCCGGGAGGTCCCCTTCCGCGAGGAGGCAATTCTCGAAGAGCTGTTGCACAACGGGTTTAATCTTGCCATTGAAAGGGTCTTGCGCGTATAATTGGATCAATGCCTTCATCATCGGGTGCTCCGGGTTAACCTCGAAGATCTTGCGGGGGATTTGGAATTGTTTGCCGGAAGAATTTTGAGTCCAAAAACGCATTGCACGCTCCATGCTGGATGACATTCCCCCTGCGGGCATGGCGAGACGACACGCACTATCATAGAGACGGTCAGACACGTTTGCCTCCAAGATTTTGTCGCCGAGCAAGGTCTTCACGAAATCGAGGAATTTCCGAGTTTCCTCTGGTATTGCTTTTTCTGATTTTTTCTCCCCCTCTTTCTCGTCCTTTTTCTTGCCCTTCTTTTTCTCCTTGTCCTTGGTGGATTCCGCGCTCACGTCAACGGGCGTGAAGGTGAACACGGTTTCATTTGCTTTCTCACCCTCGCCGACCTTCGTTTTATAATCGTGCAGGTTCATCATGAGGAAATTGTCCACGGGATCCGTGAACCAGATGACTTCAATGTTATTTTTATCGTAATATCCCATGTGGGGGGAGATCCGTAGCGTTTGGAGATTTTCTCCCACCAGATAATAGATCTCTTTCTGATTCGGGTGATCCTTGACTGCGCTCTGGACGTAGTCCTCGAGACTGCGGAGTTCGTCCCCTTTGCTCTTGGATGTCTGGAACCGGAGCAATTTCATGAGATCCTCCCGATGGGCGGAGTCCGTCACGAGACCCTCCTTGATGAAAAACCCAAATTCTTTCCAAATGCTGAGGAACTTTTTGGCGTCTTTTTCCGCGAGCGTGGTCAATTCCGTTACCAGTCGTTTGGTGATTAAATCCTTGATCTTGAGGATGAGGCGATTGGATTGGATGGTGTCCCGGCTCACGTTGAGGGGGATATCCTCGGATTCGACTACCCCTTGGACGAAGCGCATCCACTGGGGCACGATGTCCTTGCAGCGTTGCATGATCATGACATTACGGGAGTAGAGGGTTAAACCATAATCCAGCTCGGGATGCATGAACTCCCGGGCCTTCGTTTCCGGCACGAAATAGATGGATGAGAACTGCACCTGCCCATCAACGCGATAGTTGATCACGTGACCGTAATTGTCGTACTGGTTGGATATGAAATGGTAGAAGGTCTTGTATTCCTCTTCTTTGATCTCCGCGGCAGGGCGTTTCCAGAGCGGTTGGATTTCATTCACGGGTTTGCGTGGAGGTGGGACTTCTTCCTTCTTTTCTTTCTCCTCCGTTTCCGCTGGGGGTTCTTGCTTTTTACCTTTTTCCTCCGCCTTTTTCTTCTCCTTCTCTT
>MBAA01000009.1:5353-6371 GCA_001940655.1 Promethearchaeota archaeon CR_4 | reverse complement strand
CTTCTTTTTCCTTTGCAATTTCCTCCGGAGACTTCACCTCCGTGACAAACACGGGATATGGAACGAAATTGGAATATTTCTTGATAATTGACTCGATTTGCCACTTACTCAAGAATTCCGTTTCATCCGCTTTCAGAAAGATGATGACGTCCGTCCCACGGGTTCCTTTCTCTGAAGGCATGATGGTGAATTCACTAGTACCGGTAGATTCCCACAGGTGGGCGGGTTCTCCCTTGATGTAAGACTTGGACTCGACTTGAACTTTTTCGGCCACCATAAAGACCGAGTAGAACCCAACCCCAAAACGCCCGATGATGTCGAGATCCAGTTCTTTCGATAGCTTGTCCTTCGTGTCCATCAAATGCTGCAAGAATTTTTCCGTGCCACTTCCCGCGATTGTGCCGAGGCTATCAATTAATTCTGCCCGGGTCATTCCAATGCCACTATCCCTTACGGTTATGGTTTTGTCTTTGGCACTGAATAAAACCTCAATCTCGAGAGGAAGGTCGGGATTTTCGACGTCCTTGTTCTGCAGACTTATGAAATGCATCTTTTTGAGTGCATCAGACGCGTTGCTAATGAGCTCGCGCAGGAAAATTTCCTTGTGCTGGTACAACGATTGGCTCAAGATGTGGAGTAATTTTTTTATTTCCGCTTTAAATTCAATCTTATCTGGGGTACTCATCAAAACCCCTCCATAGGTTGATTAAATCATCCTCGGTTAAGATCTTTATTATCCAAATTTATTTAATTTTTCTCCTTACTCTAAACTACATTATAGTTTTCCAAAGTGACATATCTCATGTAAAATGAATGATCTGCTATAAAATGACAAGATTCTCTTCTTATTAAAGAACTCGGAAGAGAAGTAAACCAAACATTCAAATTGCTATTAATCCGTTACTTTTTGGATTTGAAAATATCCGGGAGAATTCCCATGAGTTTTTCCAAGTTCAACGAGTCTTTGAGGATGTCTGTCACACTCATCCTGATCTTGACGTCTGACAGCTCGCTTAGG
>MBAA01000009.1:1648-5323 GCA_001940655.1 Promethearchaeota archaeon CR_4 | reverse complement strand
GTCATTTCCTTGAGGGCGCGGGTCAGTTCTCGAATCGATGCAGCGAAATTCGTATCGAGATTGCCAATCGCGGTCTCCATACGAGCGATGGATTGCGTGGTTTGCCCGAGTGAGTGTTGTATGGAATTATTCAGGTCAGAGATGGTATGAGCGACCTCACCCATCCGTGAGTCGATGCTGATGGAAACCTTATCCATCGATTCGTTCATTTTCCTGATTTTCTCCGCGAGCGCGTCTGTCGCGTCGACCAGTGTCTTGATCCTCAACATATCGGGCATAACACAGCCATACCATTACTTGTTAATCAAGTTTCCCAGAACGATTATCTTCGGGAATTCTATGGCGGGGATATGGGTAGTGCCAAACGTAGGCATTAAGGCGTACTTGTTGAACTCTGAGGGTAATTTCGTTGGCATTATTCAACCAACCTCCCCTGGATCGATGTAACCTCAATCCCGCGTTCCCCCTAGCTTTTTTTGAGTAATGTCTTCCATTTGGATTCTTGGAATATATTCCTTTGATTTAACCCACACTTCCCGGGGTAGGATTTTAACCAATTGGCAATGACTTCTGCTCCTCTGGCACCCGTTCCGAGGTAACTGCCGTTTGGGTAAAATCACGTGCGCGAAAGCTGGGGATATCATAAGATATAAACGCCAGAATGATGATCACCGGGAGAGCACATAGGATGTCGATGGGAATATAAAGATAATCAGACCGCCACCAACCCAAATAGAAGGAAGCAATCGATACGAAAAAGGGTGTAATAAGGTTGTAGAGCACAAAGAAAAGGGATGCTGTCACACTTATTTGTGTCAATAATCTAGCTGTTCTAGAAATTTTTATCGCACTGGATTGGTCGTGTTTAGTCAACAGACAACCCCAAATACCTATGATTAAAGGTAATATGAGGATGGACATACGTAATAGAATTAACCACCATGGACTTTGAATAATCGTTACGGAACTACAACTAGGAAGACAAATTATCCCCCAATACCAAGACAAAAAAATTATCTCCTCGCCCTTTTGAAAGTACGGAACAAAAACGAGAAGGCAAAATACCAAGATCATAAGTATTAGGCGTTTACGCCAAAGATTCGGAATAACTCTTCTGGTTTCTCCTGTAGATGACAATTGCTGACCAAAATCTAATGCGCGAAAGCGGGGGAAGTCATATGAAAGAAATGCTAGAACAAAGGTAATTGGGAGTACGCAAATCGCGCTAAAATATATATTAATGTCAACCCCAATACCGGGAATGTTGATCATTCTTGACATCGATATTAAATAGAGTGCGATGATGAAGGATCCCATAACACTCATCTGGGTCAAGATGCGAGCAGTTTTGGAGATTTCGACATCCCTCATCACACATCTTCTTGTTAACACGCACCCTATAATTCCAATGATCAAGGGAAAAATGGGATTTATTACCATCTGAGATAATGCATACCACCAAGGTAGAAATTGTAGTGATATTTCGGGGTATCCAACGAAAAATCCTCCCCAATACCAGAATATTTGAAAATTCCCACTTTCGCCAAAAGACAAGTAATTTGGAACTAATACGAATATTAAAAAAACAACAATTAAAAGTTCAAGGCGCACGCGCCAGAGATTCCGAGCATCCAAGGTGATTCCTCCCAATTATTTGCTTGTCAAATCCTTTTCAGCTTAAAAAAGCTTTCTTCCTCATCACTTTCCTCTCAAGTGTGGAAAAAACGAGATATGGGTGAGATTTGAAGGCGCCACCTTTTGAATGGTCATCTCATTCTGTTCGATAAAAAATGCGGTCAGAACGATTGGCATTTCATTTTAGGCGTTGTTTTTATCCATAATATAAATTATCATGGATTCTAAGTGACTATCACAATGGGTAATGTTCAAAACATCTTAAAAAATCGAACCGTTAAACGGGAACGATTGGAGCGAGAGGTTCCGAATCTCTTTGAGGGATTCAACGAACTCGCCAAAGCGTATTACAAACCCGGAGCACTCGGCCGTAAGTATAAAGAACTACTCGCTGTGGCGTGTGCCATCGCGACCCGCTGCGTCCCGTGCCTGGCAAACCACGCCACCAACGCAATCGTCGCGAAAGTCACTCGTGAAGAGGTCATCTAAGCGGCCGCCGTTGGCGTGGAATTTGGCGGGGGACTTCCCTCGTCATCGCGCGTGACAATTTGCTGGATTTTCTGGACGAAATTGAAGGAAATTCGTCACACAATTCACAAAAAGAGAGTCAATAGAATTACAGTTGGAGGAGCTTGGATAGGTTCTCGAATAATTCCACTAGCGCTTTCCCCTCTTTCTTCGTGCCTAAGAACCCTTTTAGTTTTAAGGGTTTTTGTTCTCGAGTTTTTTCTGTAACGACTAAGTTCATCAAACTTTCGCGGGCTTTTCGAACATCTTCTATGAAAAAGTTATGGTCTATAATATACTTGTGTGGTGCTAAAGGTACTTCAAGCTGTCTCCCGATTCGCCCAATTTCTTCAACAATGTCTGGAATGTCCTCATATACCACTCCTGGAAGGAATTCATCTAAAAGGCGACCTCCCGTGGTTCGAAGAGATGTGAGTAGATCCTTTAACGGGAATTTCTCGGAAGATACGGAACCCCCGGGAGAAACTGCGAAAAATTTGTGCAAGTTGCCAATAAAGGAACTAATGATTTCAAAATCTCCAAAGAAGAGTTTATCTTTTTCCACACCCCAAATATGATCCCCAGTCATTGAAGTTTCGACATTAGAAACATAGGGAATTGGAGTAGCTAATTTTTTAGATGTTTTAATAATTTTAACTAAAAATTGAAACAACGAGGCAATTTTTTGATGATGCGTTTGAAAATTGTGACTAATTTTAGTGATTTCTTCCAAAATTTGATCCAAGCGGGGTATTTCATCTATTGCCAAATTCATATCTTCGAGGATGTCACGCATTATCCTGACTTGCATTCGAAAAGCATTGAGGACTTTCTCCTCGTCATCCCACGTCCGTTCCAAAATGTCGGGGATGTTGGGAGATCTTTGTTTGAGAAATGCTGATTTTTCGATTAATTTTTGTAATTTTGTAACACCAGTCAACTCCTTCACCTCAAATGGATAAAAAATTCTGTTAAAAATAAGATGGTGAATAAAAATTTTAATATTTTGTACAAAAGATAGAAGATTCAATTATATTGGCCGGACTTTCTTGAACACGCTCTTAGGGAACTAGCAAATGCCGCATTCTTTGGGGTTTTCCTTCCGTAGTATATTTACCCGTAGGTATGGTACCACCCCAACCTTATTTTTTTTATTTTTCCTATTTATCAAGATGTATTTCTCGCAACAATCTTACTCTTTGAATTTTGGAATGCATTTTATAATCCGTGTTTCTTTTGAATGCGTGATGAAATTTAATATTAAAAAGGGATTTTTCGTAGTCCTTTATTTTGGTTTTTTCCTTTCATCCTTCACACTCCTACTAGCCCCATTTGCCCGGGCACAATCGACCCCCTATCACGTTCATCTGACATATGTGACGGGAGATCAAAATAGTAATGTAATGGGCGTGACGTATTTCACGGATGAGGTTACCACTTCTTATGTGAAATGGGGTTTAAGTTCGAGTAATCTAGACAACTCGGCTAGTGGGACTTCTACTTACCAAAGTAACGTAGCAAAATACATCCACG
>MBAA01000009.1:0-1594 GCA_001940655.1 Promethearchaeota archaeon CR_4 | reverse complement strand
GCGATACGGGCGGTTGGTCGTCAATTTCTTCTTTCCGATCAAGCATCAACCAAACGCATTTTCAAACCTTTAAATTTGTAACGTATAGCGATGCGCAGACGGATAACGTAAATCGTGAAGCAGTCTTAGGTGCAGTTAATTGGGAAATCGAAAATAATGATGCTCGATTCGTGCTCTATAATGGAGATCATGTTGAAACAGCAAGCAACTTAAATCAGTGGAATCAATGGTTTTTGGATGCGGGGGTAGTTACTACCCAGGTACCGATAATGTCAGTTGAGGGCAACCATGATGTTGGGGGAAATTATTGGGGCGTGCAATTCGCCAACCCCGATAACGGTCCACTTATGGGTTCCCCCCCAAATCAAGAGAATGATTATGATTATTGGTTCATCTATGCCAATGTATTCTTCATCAGTTTGGACTATAATTTCAATTATGGTTCTCCCGGTTCAAGTGATTACGCGTGGTTGAATGCGACCTTAAGCCTTGCCCAAAACCTGAGAGGAAATGGTACCATTAATTGGATTGTCATGCGATGGCACTCCCCCCCGTATAACGGAGGTACCCGTCACGGTGAAGATTTAACGATTCAGAACACTCTTTGTCCCGTGATAGAAGCCGCTGGTGTTGATGTTGTATTTAACGGGCACGAACATATCTATGAAAAAAATGCTCAAATTCGGAACAAGGCAGTTATTACGAAAGATTCCTTAATTCCTTATTCGTATAATGCTTCCGTAGCGGGTACAATCTATATAATCGCAGGAGTTGGTGGAGCACCAATGACTTCTGTTACTTCTCCCCCCGCGTATGAAGTCACCCACGTAATTGCATATGGATATTGCCTTTGTAGTGTCACGCGTAACACTACCGCGACCACCCTCCAGATTGAGATGAGGGGAGTTTCGCACAATGTCCTGGACACGGGAGTGAAAATAATCAAATGCCTACCAGTTGTTCCGATCCCTCCCGAGATGAATCCGATTTTGCCAGCAATAAGCACCACTGGACTCATTCAGGTAAATTGGACGGAGGTTCCAAACGCGGATAATTACACGATCTACCGACACACTTCCCCCATTACCCTGCTTAATGAAACTGTAATCGCTTTGGGCACGGTGGCCGTAACGGACTACAACGATGTTGTGACACGGGACGGTAATTTCTATTACGCAGTAACCGCCAGTAATACAATCGGTTTATCAACTCTTTCCAACTGCCAGTCGGTGAATGTTGACTTGCCGGGCCCCGATGCCCCCGTCCTCACCGCCCTCTCGAGTCCTTGCACTAATGGGATCATCCAATTGGACTGGAACGCGGTGGCGGATGCCGATAATTACAGGGTTTACAGGTACTCATCCTCCATCACGGTAATTAATGATACCGTGACATTCTTGGATGCTGTTGGCGGGACGAGTTTTACCGATATGGTCACGCGTGATGGGATCTTTTTCTACGCGGTGACCGCTACCAATGAGACCGGGATCTCCCCTCTTTCCAACTGTCAATCAGTGGAGGTCGACTTGCCGGGCCCAGATGCTCCCGTTCTCGCATCCATCCCGAGTCCGAACACCAACGGGATCATCCAGCT
>MBAA01000185.1:31889-32795 GCA_001940655.1 Promethearchaeota archaeon CR_4 | reverse complement strand
AGCTGATGCCAATTCTGCCAGTATTCTTTATATAGGAGGAAATTGGTATTGCTAATCCCGCGGCAGCTATTAAAGCGATGTCAAAATCTTTCTTATCTATTTGTAATTTAATATAATCCAATAAATCGAATGCCGTTGAATACTGTTCTTGTGTTTTGCTTGAAAATCCATATGGAAATTGAAGTGCTTCCACAGATTTGGGATAGAACCATTTTTTACCAATTTTTTCCCATACACCTTCAAAAATATCTTTTGTTGCCCTTTGGCGTAAAATATCAGCAAAAGGGCAAATTAATAGAATGTTCTTATCTTTAAATAAATTAAGATAACAAGCTTCATCATTACTCGGAATAGATCTATCAGGTTCTTGGTCTACATAATAAATTAATTTATTTTTTATTTCATATGCCTTTATAATTTGCAGTTCCCAAGTAGCGTAACAGATCCCTAAACAATCCATATTTTTTACTTGATTAACATAAAACTCACTATATTCTAAAATAAAATTAAAATCTGGGGGAAATAAACCTGTCTGGTTCATGAAGTTAAATACTAAATGTTTCTCAAATTCTTTAATTTTATTTTCGTTTTTCACCTTCTCGATGAGAACCTTATAATACATAAAATATTCTTCGCACCTCCCAATTTTCCCAGCTGCATACCCAATTTTATTATAAATTGCATTTTTAAGGTCTTCGATAAACTCTTTTTTATCAATAGTTATATTTTGAAGCCGAATTCTATCAATTCTTTTCCCATAATTTTCTAATTTTAAGCCAATATTTTGTGATAATCTTTTTATGATATACATTTTAACCTTGAAATCTACTTAGCTTTTAAATAGGAATTTTTTTATTGGGAAATGGGCAAAGGGATCGCCCAATATCCCCCTATTTTTTGTAAAAG
>MBAA01000185.1:31562-31704 GCA_001940655.1 Promethearchaeota archaeon CR_4 | reverse complement strand
CAAAGGGAAGGTGCGGATCTGTATCGGTAAGGTAATATTTACCCGAGAAAGCAGTATTGCGGATAGCGGGATCATAGGTTTCGGGGTATTTGGCACGATAATCGGAGTGGAGTGTGCCATGCCTGGCGAGAGTTAATCCGTT
>MBAA01000185.1:29236-31552 GCA_001940655.1 Promethearchaeota archaeon CR_4 | reverse complement strand
ACCAAATTCAACACTAACACCCAAGTGGGTCATTTTTTTGGTGAATTGGTCAAATTCATCAATAACAGCAGCTAAAATTTCTCCCGGAATTAAGAGCTTATTACGATTTATTGTATTATTTAGAAGTAGGGCGTCTACTGCTCCTACACAGGCTAAGTCGTCAACATTCATAACGACCGCGTCCTGTACTATGCCTCGAAACACAGAGAGTTCGCCCGTTTCCTTGTAATACATGTAAGCCAGGGATGCCTTGGTACCCGCACTATCGGAGTGAATTATCGAGCAAAAATTAGGGTCATTAGTGATGTCAGGAAGCACTTTACAAAAAGCAGTCCCAAAAAGACCTGGAGATAGATGAGCTATAGCCTTTTTCACTTCAGTTTTGCTTGCCGATGCTCCATACGCAGCATAGAATCGCGCATCGTCATAGTCCATTAATTAGTCACCATTACTTGAGATATTTCTTCCGGAGGTGGGACACAACTCCATCCACTTGTTCGTGAGCTTCCCCAAGGTAATTTTTAGGATCGAGGAGGGAGTCCAGTTCCCCTTCTGTCATTTTAGTCATAATAGTCTTATTGTTCATTATAACTTCTTTTATGGTTTTACCTTCTTCACGACTCGCAATGGCCGCCTTTCGTAAGATCTCGTGCGCATCTTGACGACCAATGCCGCGATTGACCATTTCTACCATAATTTGTTCGGCCAGAATTGCGCCGCCTGTGAGGTTCAGGTTACGTTGGATATTCTTATCATTAAATTCGAGATCCTTGACAATACCCGTAATTTCCTTGAGCATATAATCGATTAGGACGAAACTTTCGCCGAAAATGACCCGTTCGGGGGCAGAATTTGTGAGATCCCGCTCGTCCTCGAGGGATACGTTTTCCAATGCAACCCAGATGTTCGCTTTCACGACACGAGCGAGGCCACAGACTCGTTCGAGCTTGTGAGGATTACGCTTTTGGGGCATAGTGGAGCTTCCAACTTGTTTTTTGCCAAACGGTTCAAAGATTTCAGCGATTTCATTACGCTGGAGGACACGGAGTTCCCGGGCAATCTTGTCGCACGTTGCTGCGATGAGTGCTACAACACTTAGGACTTCGGCGTGACGATCTCGCTGTACGACTTGGTTAGCAATTAATACTGGTTCAAGGTTGAGAATACGCATTACTTCTTGTTGGATTTGCCGTCCCTTACCCTGGAAGCTAGCCATCGTGCCAACAGCTCCACCCATCTTCCCCACGGCAATTCGTTTCTTTGTTTCCTGTAGGCGATCCAAGTGCCGGGCGATTTCGGCAGCCCAAACGGCGAAGCGCATGCCAAATGTAGTAGGCAATGCGTGTTGGCCATGCGTACGACCGACACAGATATGTTCTCGGTGAGATTCTGCTTGATTAACGAGGATCACTAAAAATTCACGAACTGATTTCATAAGTACGTTGATTGATTGACTCAGCTGGAGAGCCAGGGCCGTGTCTTCAATATCATAACTCGTTGCACCTAAGTGGACGTATTTTCCTGCCTCCTCACTACAAATCTCTGTCAATCCTTGCACCATCGCCATCAAATCATGTTGGATTTCCATCTCAATCTGTTTCACACGGGCGAGCTTGACTTGTTCCACTGTTGCTTTACTGCGAATCTCTTCAGCTATATCTTTGGAAAATGTCCCGAGAATTGCGTGAGCTTCTGCAAGTGCTGCCTCCACCGTGAGCCACCCTTGCAATTTTGCTTCTTCCGTGAATAGACTTGCCATCTCGGGAGTGCGATATCGGAATTCTATGGGATGGATGGACATAATTTCTTCGCCTTAATTCGACACTTACAAGGAAGGGACGGGGCCTAATTTAGAAATTCGATTATCTTACTTACTTAATACTTAATAAATTCCATCTAGCTCTACCTCCGTGAGATCAAACTATGAAAAAATATTTGATCATCCGATGCGCCCGCTGCGGCCTCCCTCAATATGTGCCGTCCAATCAAACGACCCGCAAATGTCCAGGATGCAATTACCAAATGCAAGTGCATAAGGCACTAGTAGTGAAAGAGACCGATGACCTTGCAGCAGCCCAGACGCTTGTCAAGTACCTGAAATTGCCCGAATCTCAGAGAGACGCATTATGGGATGAAATTGCGGCGCGAAAGCGGGAAAAGGATTTTTCTTAAAGAAATGGGCGTAAGTAAAAGTTTAAGCGGGGAGGAGGATGAATGGAGGGTATGAGTTTAGGTTTGGACGCAGATCTATTCAGAAAAACCTGCGAATACGCGGTGACTAAGAATTTAGACTTCTTCGATTTTCGGGCAGATAGT
>MBAA01000185.1:27661-29221 GCA_001940655.1 Promethearchaeota archaeon CR_4 | reverse complement strand
CTAGAAGCGACTGAGGGAAAGATCCAAAAACTCAATTCTCCTTACGTGCAAGGATTTGGATTTAGAGCACTCATAAAAGGAGCGTGGGGGTTCGCCGTAACTAGCACCTTGAAATTGGACGCGATGCAAAAAGCAATTGACAAAGCATCGACTCTAGCCCAAATTGCGAGCGACAAGGTGAAGGAACCATTCTCAATATCTGAACAAAATTCCCACGAGATAATCGTTGATCTGGGAATTTCAAATGGCAAGAATGAAGAAATTGAGGCGAAGATTTCAAAGGTCTTAGAAGTCAACCAAAAAACCAAGCATATGGATGCTCGCATCCATAACGTGGAAACCACTTTTGCCGAAAAAGAGATTGTTCAATGGGTGGGCAATAGTTTTGGTACTCTAATTTGCACCAAAATACCTTCATTCCGATTTTTCAATGTTGTATATGCAAGAGAGGGGAATCTGTTACAAGAGGGGTTCAAGGCAGAAGGATTACTCGGACAATGGGGGGAATTTAAAAATTGGGATGCATTTTGCACTGAACCCGTGGATGACGTTATCAGACTCTTGTCAGCCCGCCCTGCACCAGCTGGCACCTTCACGATCATTATGGATCCGAAATTAACTGGTACCTTCATCCATGAGGCTTTTGGGCATGCTTCCGAGGCGGATAGTATCGTAGCAAAAGCAAGTATATTAGAGGGCCGAATTGGGGAACAAGTCGCCGCGCCAACGATATCCATCGTTGATGACGCCACTATGCGTCAAACCTTTGGACATTTACCATTTGATGACGAAGGTACTCCCGGGCAGCGAAGACTCATCGTTGACAAGGGGGTTCTCGTGAATTATCTCACGGATTTGGAAAGTTCCTCCCGACTTGGATTGCGTCCCACGGGAAATGGCCGTGCAGAAAGTTCCCAATTTATGCCCCAAGTACGCATGAGCACAACAATCCTCCTCCCGGGGGATTATACAGAGGAAGAATTAATCTCAGAAGTAAAGCACGGTATTCTCGCTATCGATTGGCGGTATGGATATACGGATCCCGTAAAGGGGGAGTTCCAATTTAAGACAAAAGGGGGATATATGATTGAGAATGGGGAGAAGAAAGAGCTCATACGCGATGTTGCTTTGTCGGGGCAAATCCTCGAATCGTTGAAAAATATTACGGGTATTAGCAAAGATATTAAATATGATCCTGGGACTTGCGGGAAGGGTGGTCAGAGTGTTCGCGTTGGAGATGGTTCCCCCTTCTCCCGGATTGATTATGTGAAAGTAGGGGGGATGAATTGATATGGTTGAACCACGAATCACGACATTTCTGGAAAAGGTTGCCCAAATGCTCTCCCAACAACCAGGGGTGAAATTTTGGGATATTTATGGACTCGAACGGCAAGGTATTTCAATTTCCGCGGAACGTGGGGCGATCAAGACCGCCGAATCCAGAGTGACAAAGGGGTACGCCGTGCGCGTTTTCGGCACTCAAGGGAATGTCGGATTCGCACATTCGAATATTCTAAACCGATCAGCCATGGAAAGAACCATCGAGACTGCTGTGAAAAT
>MBAA01000185.1:27086-27630 GCA_001940655.1 Promethearchaeota archaeon CR_4 | reverse complement strand
AAGGACTTACCCTCACCTTCCGAACAAATCTCGCGGGGTAAGGATTTCTTTGATAGAAAGACCAGCATCACGACTGTGGAAGAAATCTTTGATGTTCTTCAGCGAATGTTGGAGAAACACTCGCACGACTCCCAATTATATACCACAAGCGGGAATGTTGGGGTTTCCTCGATCACAACTGCAATTCAAAATAGTAATGGAATCAAAGTCGTGGAAAAACATAGCAAAGCATTTGCCTCGTTTGAGGCAGTAATTAAAGATAAGAGAGATCAGAATAGCGGGGGTTGGTGGGACTCTGCGATCGCGTTGAAATTTCTCGACCCAGAGGGGATTTCTGATAAAGGTGTAGAGCGCGCGAGACAAGGACTCCCCCGCCACGAAGTTGCGAGTGGGGATTACCCGGTAATTCTGGGGCCCCTTGCGGTTGGATCAATCATACTAGAACCTCTTATTGGTGCACTTTCCGCTGAGAATGTCGAATACCAACGAACTTTTCTCAGAAATCCTCTCGAACAACAAATTGGATCGGCATTCTTGAATGTGA
>MBAA01000185.1:24541-27057 GCA_001940655.1 Promethearchaeota archaeon CR_4 | reverse complement strand
GGTTCTCGGTATTATGATGATGAGGGTGTCCCCACTCGTTCTTTGGATCTCGTCAAGAATGGCATCGCCCAAAACCTCCTTCAGAATTCGTATACAGCCTTCAAGACTGGGGCGGAATTAACCGGGCATGCTATGCGAGCTGGAATAAACTCGGTGCCGAACATCGGTTCTAACAACGAGCTCTTCCTCCCTGGGGAGCATTCGTTAGAAGAACTCTGCGAAGGAATAAGATATGGCATTTATTTAGATTACACAGGAGATTCGCCCAATCTGGCTTCGGGGGACTTCTCAGGCCTCATTCTAAGCGGATTTCTCATAGAAAACGGTAAATTAGGTTCAGCACTCGCAAATACGATGATGGGGATTAATCTTCGCGACCTGCTTGCCCGCATTGATGCAGTTGGCAAGGATCTTACAGTCATCGGGTCCTCTAAAGTCCCCCACGTGCGGATTTCATCGGCAAAAATCACCAGTGAGGTTTAGCACACGGTATTTCCTGCAATTGGAATTATTGATGACCTGACCCGATATTTAGAGAACGAACAAAGAGAGCACTTGAACGAAATTGAAGAACGTGGAACTCCCCGGCGATATTACTTTGTTCAGCTTGTGAAATATCTAAACCAGCTCATTTTTTACTTCAAAGCATTCAATTTTTCACAGTTACAATATAATAAAAACGAGGAAATTCGATTTAGGTCCACGACATTTCTCGCGATCTACCTTTCAGTCATTGAGAAACAGTCGATTCATTGGGTTATCATTAATGTGCTCCAGCGAGTTGGGAGCAACCGCAATCAAGAATTTGTTAAGAAATTGCAACAGGTTAAAGTTTCAACGCTCTCAACGCTCCTCGAACCATATTCAAGCATAGAACAATTGAGTTTAAGATATGCACACCCACAATTTATGGTTGAAAAGCTCTGTTCCATCCTGCCAGCAGCGGAAGTAGAGAAGCTACTTCAATCACACAATGCCCAGAAATATCTGTATGCTCGAATCTCGGGTTTTGAGGCCGATCCAATTCAAATTCGCAAGTCATTCCGTCAAATTGGCGTCCCACTGAAGCGACCAACGGAAATCCCCTTTGCATTTCAAATATGGAGACGGTATATTAAGAAGATCGTCAAATCCCCTCCATACCTGCGAGGGGACATCGTTTTACAAGATCTAGCATCAATGCATACGTGTATCTCAATGGATCCTCAACCAGGAGACCGGATATTAGACGCGTGTGCAGCCCCACTTATGAAAACATCTCTCCTCCAATTTCTCTCCCGTGGTCAAAGTAAAACACTCTCGGTAGAACTATCCCCAACCCGTCTCCAGAATTCTCTTAAATCTCCCACACTTCGTGCCACTTCCTCCTTCTTAATAGCGGATTCGACTACTCTACCATTTCGAGATTCCCCACCGAAAGAGATATTCGATAAAGTGCTTCTTGACGCGCCTTGCACGAGCTCTGGGGCGATTTATTATACCCCGGAAATGAAGTGGTTTCAATCGGCAGAATATCTACGGAGTCACGCGATTCTACAACAGAAACTCTTGCAAGAATGCCTCAACTACCTTAAACAAGGCGGAATCCTCGTGTATGCGGTTTGTAGTTATTATAGAGAAGAAGGGGAAGAAATCATTGCCAGCGCCTCAAACCTAATAAAGATCATTAACACGCGCCGATTTTATCCGCACGTGGATAAGTGCCAAGGTTTTTTCATCGCAAAATTACAAAAAATTTGAAGATATTCAATTTGTTTAGCTTTGGGTTAAGAAAATTTAACTATCAGTTGAATTGAACCAGATGTATCGAACAGAATATTCGAGGTAATGCCAACGTGTTTCGTTGAGAACCCACAGTTCAAAACATAGACGGAAATTAAATCCCTCTTCGTTAATGGTGAAATTCTGCTTTTCAGAAGTATAAGTGCCATTGAAAGGTATCGTGTGGTTGTAGAAATTTAATAGAGTCGCATTATACACGCCTTGGGTGGAGGAGACGTTGTTGGTTGCGTTCACGAGATACACGCGAACAGAAAAATTGGAAATTGAACGGTCATTGTTCCCGATGTAATATCGAAGAGAGAGATTTCCACCTACAGTGACATTGTTCGGATAATTACTTAGTTGTCCGTCCTCGTTCAACAGGTTAAAACTAATATAGGCTGGGGGGCGATTGGTGATGATCTGGTAAATAACAAAACCCCCAACAATTGCAATAGCGCAAAGAAGGATGACCTTCACAAATTTTTCTAGCGTTATGGAAGATGCCATTGGTCTTTAAACCACTGTATCGTCTTTTTGAGGCCTTCTTGAACTGGGGTAAATGGTTCCCAGTTTAATATTTTTCGTGCCCGGTCGAGAACTGGACGCCGTCGTTCGGGATCATCTTGTGGAAGAGGCATAAATTTGATCGTGGATTTTGAATGCGTGAGATTAATTAATATGTGGGCGAGTTCGAGCATTGTATATTCCGTCTCATTGCCAATGTTAATTGGGATCCCTCGAGCATCGGGAAT
>MBAA01000185.1:24411-24535 GCA_001940655.1 Promethearchaeota archaeon CR_4 | reverse complement strand
GGTTTTCAGAATGCCCAACACTTCATCTACCACGTAAGTGAAGGATCGGGTCTGTCGTCCTTGTCCAAAAACCGTGATATCCTCGTTGTAAAGGGTTTGGTGAATAAAATTAGGTACCACACGT
>MBAA01000185.1:17686-24326 GCA_001940655.1 Promethearchaeota archaeon CR_4 | reverse complement strand
AACTAAGAACAATAGTCTCCCCAAGTCGCTTCGATTCATCATAACACGCTCGAGGTCCATCGGGGTTGACATTACCATTATATGTTTCGGGACTAGGAACGTATTCGGGAGGAGGGTTCCCATACACTTCGCTCGTGCTCGTAAATAAGTGGGTTGCTTTAAACTGCCGGGCAATTTCTAAGCAATTAAAATTCCCCATTGTATTAGTCCGGATGATGTGGAGTGGATATTTCTCGAACTCGAAAGGGGATGCACGGGAAGCCATATGCAGGATGTAATCTAGATGATGTATAACTGGGATTTGCATTCCAGAGGACGCCATCCCTCCGGGTTGAAAAGGAGAACCCACGTCATGGTTAATAAAGTGAAAATTAGGCATCGCTTTTAGAAACTTTAAATTTTCCTCTAATCCGGAACTCAGATCATCAAATCCGTAGACGGTTGCTCCTTGTTTGCAGAGAATTTCACATGTCCAAGACCCCAAGAATCCCGCAGCGCCAGTGACGTAAATGACTTTGTTTTCAAACGAGATGCCCGCGTCCTTCAGCTTGTTCAGGATGATGTCGTGATCCAATCCAAAATCGTAAATTGTCATTGTCTGCAAGTACTCCTATATGTAGTCCGTTTGACTCAAGCTTGAAAGAAGCTATTATTCCCCGAATTACTCAAATTCGATAGTACTCGGGGGTTTATTTGAAATGTCAAGGACAACACGGTTGAAACCCCGCACCTCGTTAATGATTCGAGTCGAGATGCGCTCGAGGAGATCCCAGTCAATCTTTGCAAAATTCGCAGTCATTGCATCAGTAGACTCAACAATTCGTAACGCACACATGTACTCGTAAGTGCGGAAATCACCCATGATGCCTACAGTCTTAACAGGCAAGAAAACAGCGAATGCCTGCCATAATTCGTTATATATTCCTGTTTTCTGAATTTCTTCTGTGAGAATTGCGTCAGCATCCCGGAGGAGATTTAAATACTCTTTCTTGACTTCCCCAACACACCTTATCGCAAGCCCAGGGCCTGGAAATGGGTGTCGTACGATAATTTCTTCGGGCATCCCAAGTTCTCGCCCCAGACGCCGAACCTCGTCCTTATAAAATTCACGTAAAGGTTCAACCAGCTCTAGTTTCATCCGATCTGGTAATGTCACATTATGATGAGATTTAATCTTGCTTGAGGAATTGCTTGTTGCTGCAGTTTCAACGCGATCAGGAAAAATTGTGCCTTGGGCGAGGAATTTAATGTTCGGGAATTTTTCTCCAAGTTCAATTGCCTCCTCCTCGAAGATCTCAATAAAAGTGAAACCTATAATCTTGCGTTTTTGTTCCGGATCCACTATACCTTCAAGGCGTGAGAGGAATATTTCCTCAGCATCGACATTATGGAAATTCTTGAAACCGAAACGCTCTTTGAATGATGTTTGAACTTGTTCGACCTCACCTTTGCGCAGGAGGCCGTTGTTTACGAAAATGGCATGTAAACGGTCACCGATGGCATTATGGAGTAAAACTGCTGCTACAGAGGAATCGACCCCCCCCGAAAGTCCGAGGATTACTTGTCCATTAAGTCCAACTTGATCATTTATTTTTTGGATTAAAATAGGGATGAGACTTTTCATCTCCCAATCTTTCTCACACTGGCAAATGTAAATGATGAAGTTTGCCAAGATTTGGTTTCCGGATAAGGTATGTCGAACTTCGGGATGGAACTGAGCGCCGTAGATGTTTGTATCTGAATTTCCATATACCGCAATAGGGCAGGTGGAAGAACTTGCGTATACTTCAAATCCCTCGGGTAATGCTTCAACTTGGTCTCCGTGGGACATCCAAACGATTTCTATCGGTTTGAGTCCCCGCAGGACACCATCTGCGTTTTTAACGGTTAAATTAGTTTTGCCAAATTCTTTACTAGTCTTAGGCGCGACTTTCCCACCCAAGATCTTTGCGAGTAATTGATGCCCGTAGCATAACCCAAGGATGGGAATTTTCTTCGACACACAATGATCCACGATTTCTTTAGGAATTGTTGGTGCGCCGACCTCATAAACGCTGGCTGGTCCGCCAGAGAGGATGATACCTTTGGGATTGAGGTTTCGTAATTGATCTAAGCTCACTGTAAAAGGTAAAATTTCAGAAGAGACGCCCAAATCGCGTACCCGCCGGGAGATTAGGTGGCAGGTTTGTCCTCCAAAGTCTAATACAATGATTTGACTTTTCATAATGTGACTTCCAATAGCACGATGCAAAATCATCCGAGAATCTTGTCGCTTCTATTCGCAAAATCATCAGAGAATCTTGTCAAGTCTATTCGCAATGACTTCCGCGAGTTTCATGAAGATATCTTCTACAGCTTGCCCGGTTTTTGCTGACGCGGTGAAGTAGCAAAGAACTTGATATTTATCGCAGAATTCTTTTATTACGTCTTCTTGAACAGCAATCTTATCTTCAAGGTCAGCTTTCGCTCCCACGATGACGAGAGGGGTATTAGGGGCGTTTTTTTGGATGATTTCCATCCATTCACCCAGATTCTTGAAGGTCTGGAAGCGAGTGAGATCAAATACGAGTAAACCTCCGCTGGCGCCACGAATATAAGCTGGTAGAATGAATCGGAAGCGATCCTCGCCCCCTAAATCCCAGATCTGTAATGTGATGCGATGTTTTGGCACCTTACTAATGTGAAATTCAACGCCAACTGTAAGCATCGTATTAGGGATGAAGGTTCCAGTGGTATATCGTTTAATCATAGTCGTTTTTCCAACTCCACCTTCACCGGCCACGAATACTTTTACGATCCGTAACGGTTCTACATTAAGTTCCAAGATTGGCGACCCCGAACTACATTTCACGCTTGGGTGAGATGACTTCCTGCGCTATCAATTAAAAATTGATTTGTATGACTCTTTTATAGCTTAGTTATTCATAAATTTTAACAATTTTAAAGAAAACAATCCATGAGAATTTCATCTACATACTCTCCATTTAGGAGGAATTGCTTGGGGCGCCGACCCACTTCGTTGAAGCCGAGTTTTTTATACAAAGAAATACCTCGTTGGTTTGATGGAAAAACAGAGAGGTTGAGTTTTTCTTTGCCAAGTTTGCGAGCTTCTTGCTTGGTGTATTCAATGAGGAATCCACCCACACCGCAATCCCGGAAATCTGAGCGGATTATTATTCCCAAAACACCCACGTGTTTAGCGGCATCCCATTCTAGGTTCTCAATGGTACATTGTCCAACGACATGACGATTTTTAACCGCGTACGGATCTTCTGCTACGAGACAAATTTGACCCAACATAAGAAATTCATGATACCAATTTCGTCGCTCCGAGTCACTCTCCACTTTTAAAAAAATGGGAAGATATATACCCTCATCGATGACCTCTCCAAAGTTATCCCAAATGCCATCAACGTCACGTCCCTCTAAATGACGCAAAATAATAACCCGTCCGTCTTTAAGTTTGCGCCTTTCCTCGACTCGTTCCACTGGAAAATCACTACGAAAGCTATATTTTTGTGAATAACAGTTTTGTGTATGATGGATGTACACCTGCTTAAGAGGATTCGAGTATGTCCGGTTTAAAACCAGAAAAAAGTCCAGAAGAAACGTCAGAGGAAAAAACAAAAGAAAAGTCGGAGAAACCAGCTGGGACGTCAGAAAAGGACAAGAAAGTTGCCCGGGACATAGTCAAGCTTAAACACGTGGAGACTCAAGTGCAGAAGGCAACGGGATTATCTGCCGTGCTCAAGGAAAAGTCAAAACAGGAGACTGATGCCAAAGAGAAGTTATCTGATGACGCTTTCGCCGTTATATCTGCCATTTCAGAGTCCAAACGATTATTCCTCCAGCGGATCCAAATTGTGGTGAATCAATCTCGTGTACCACTTGGTAAACAACCCTTACGAGAAGCAGAGTTCAGACAACTTATGGCTGATTTGGTGAAGAGAGACATCTTGAAAATGGATACTGTCACCACGGAGGGTCTTGGCCCGCGTGAAGTCTATTCACTCACCCAAAAAGGTAAGGAATTACTTGAATGAAAGTTACTAATCTCTCGTGTACTCTAAAATTTCTGAACAAATGATTCCGATCAGAGGATAATTAAAAAAAAGATTGTTTATTATAACGGAACCCCACAGTTTCCACAAAATTTCTGCTCTTCCTCATTCAAGGCACCACATGCTCGGCATCGGATCTTACCATTTATTAATTGCATGGAATAAACTACGGAACCATCTTTATTGGGAATATGTGTTGGTAAGTCACTGATATTATTCACTTTAGGTAATTCAGTGGAAAAAATTGACTCAATCTGAATTGAAGGAAGAAAATTACTCTTAAGAAGAAGGGTAAATGGAATTTTTCAATCCTCGATCATTAACCACTGGACGGGGATGTCTTGGTGTTCTTTCTTCCCGTCCAGCTCGGGGAATTCTCGCCGGATGGTCAAGGGGAGCGACTTTTCATTTAACTCCTTTTCCGCGATCCGCAACGGGTCGAGGGTGAAACTCGGCAGATCCGTCAACACGGGGGCACCAAAACTAATCTGCAGGGCCCGCGCGCCAATAATGCGACTCCGTTCAAATTTGGTCAGAAAAATTGACCCTATAACCACTTTTTCGCGAACAGCAACCATCTCTTCGCGAGTATGAGATTTTTCAGACATAAAAGTCAGCGAGCTCACAGGAGATATGTTGTTTTATAAAGCGTACCTTTTATTTTTTTCGTGTTTTGCCTCTTTCGCCCGCCTTTCCCCGCTTTGTGGCAAACTTTTTTAATTTCGGCAGATGTGAAGAAGTTGCACCCTGTTTTTTCACGCGTAGGAAAAAAAAGGCCCATGGTCTAGCGGTTGCCCACTTCACGCTGGCGTTGAAGGGGTCGCAGATGACGCCTGTCTCACACACAGGAGATCCCGAGTTCAATCCTCGGTGGGCCTACCACTTTTTCAAATAACAAATACTTCTATAGTATTGCTTTTACTCCGATTAATCGTTAGAAGTCAGGCTCACGCATTCGCGGAATACTTTAAAAACAGAATAGGCACTTTGGAGGTTGGTAATTAAGTATGAGCATAAAAAACGCCTCCGAATGGACGAAAATTCCATCGCAAACAACGGTAAATAAAACTGTCGAAGTCATGCGCAAGCGAGGATTTGTCGTGAATATTTTGGATAATAAAGAACAAGCTTTACAGAGGTTGAAAGAACTCCTCCCTGCTGGGGCGGAAGTGATGACAGCTTCATCCACCACCCTATATCAAATCGGATTCATGGATTTTTATCTCGGCGGGAAAAATCCGTGGCATTGCCTGGGCCCGGAAATATTCAAGGAAAAAGATCCTGAGATGCAAGGAATGTTACGCCGCAAGGCGGATGCTGCCGAATATGTCCTTGGCAGCGTGAATGCCCTCGCGGAAACAGGAGAACTCGTAGCGTGTGATGCGTCTGGGTCACGGGTGTCTTCGTACCCGTTCGCTGCGAAAAAAGTCATACTCGTGGTAGGCATCCAAAAGATCACCCCTAACCTGCAAGAAGCTATGCGGCGCGTGCGAGAATATGTGTTCTTATTGGAGAATGAACGGGCTAAGAAGGCATATGGGATAGGATCGACGTTCGGTAAGTGGAGTATTATTGAGAATGAGCTCCAAAAAGACCGCATCACCGTCCTCTTGGTGAAAGAACCTCTCGGATTTTAACGTAACTTGCGATATTGTTCCTTTTTGAAATTTTTATACATTAAATTAAATATTTTTCCAGAATCTCAATAAAATCGATGAAGAGGTTTCTTAAAACCAGATTACTCAAGAAAGCGTGATATCTGAAGAAATTTTATTACATCTAGGATGCAGAAGACATTGCAATTAGTTCTCTCTTATTTTGATAAGATTCGAGGCCCAACGATTGTAATTTCTATACCAGAGGGAATTCCGGAGAAATTATCTAAATGGATCTTGAATCTATTGGACATTTACAATAAAAATGCATTTTTTGAATATGTTAATGCAGAAAACAAAAATCTATACTTCGTGAATTATTTATTCGAAGTCCCGTCTGAATGGGCCCGTGGGGGGATGGAAACAGTATTACTAACTGCAATTCTTGAGCGAAAGATGGATTTGAAAATGCTCGAACATCGGTTTAAAGGATTCATTTCCAAATTTTACGATTTTCCAGACTTATTCAGGGGTTTTTACAAAGGTCAGAGAAAAGAAGTGGCGGTTGACAAGGCGTTTGCGAAAATTGAATCCATTATGACTGAAATATATAAATTCCTACAATTGAAAGTGGAACAGCTCCGGTTGATAAATAGGATTTTCGCCCGTCATCCGATCAACAAAAATTCATCTGTTTCCCAGGTTAATCAAATAATAATCAACACGTTTATTGCCACGTTAGACGGGCGCACATCGGAGGGAGCCATTATCTTACATAACGTGGGGACACGGTTTGCACGAAATATCTCAAGCATCTTTGTCGAACAAGATGTTGAACTTTTGATCGAAGAGCTCGCAAAATTTTGGAAAAAGAATTTTTTCGGTGACATTACCAACATTCAAGTCACGAAAGATACCGCTACCTTTGACATTGAGAACTGTTTTGAAAGTTCTCATTTACCCAATATCGGGAAACCTGTGTGT
>MBAA01000185.1:17154-17621 GCA_001940655.1 Promethearchaeota archaeon CR_4 | reverse complement strand
AGAACTGGAATGTATAGGAACAGGTTCCAAGCTCTGCAGTTTCATCGCAAAAAAAATCTAATCAAGGGGATCATTGATCGAGATTCTAAGAGGAAGCATTAAAGCGGTTTCGCTGCCCCAATTTGCCAAGTGATCGTTGTGTTGTCTTCATTGACAATTTTAGGTGGGGGAAGGCGGAGCGTGCCAGAGATTCCCTCCAAAATGCCATCGAGAAGGGTAGTGGCGAGTGCAGGGCAATAACCACTCTCAGCATAATTTGAAATCGTAACTAGGAAAAGTGGTCCTTTCCGACTGACTGTGAGCGAATTCGCGCTTAGCTTTTGCACCGGAGGCGTGTAATCGCCCGTGAGATACTTCATCCACGATTCTTGCAAACCTAAACCATAAGTTCGCCCGAACATAATGGCACTGGTTCGGAGCTCGTTTTGGAGATCTTGTGGAATAACCTTCGATGTTTCCGGCACTAA
>MBAA01000185.1:16816-16959 GCA_001940655.1 Promethearchaeota archaeon CR_4 | reverse complement strand
AACATTTTTGGCTAATTTTTTGCGCCTTGTTTTATCATACTTGTGCAGGAAAATAGACAACGCGGGTTTTTTCGTGCCAGTCCGGGTTATTAACTGCCATACGTCATTGAGGTATTTTTTCGCCTCGGACAATGAGTCCATAT
>MBAA01000185.1:8373-16745 GCA_001940655.1 Promethearchaeota archaeon CR_4 | reverse complement strand
GGATCTCATCGAATGAGGTGTGCAGCGGCGTGATGATGGGAAGATTTTGGAGTAAGGGTTGAAGGTAAGGAACAAAATGTTGTTCTACCACATCAGGGGCAACAACTAACCCTGCCTTTAGCGAGGACATAAGGTGGAAGGTTTCTCTCGACAGAGTGTTAAATAATGTATCCAATTGCTTTGAATCAAGCTTCTCCTCAACCAGCAGACGGATCGTGAAGTCGCCATATGTTCTAATATAAAGAAAATTGCTCCCAAACTGAATTTGTTGGATCGGCGTACCAATCTCCTCTGAAATCAATTGGAGAGCCTCCATCATACCTGAGAACAAGTCAGGGTCAAGTTGCTGCCGTTGTGCTTGTTCGGGACTGTACGTAATGAGCTCGTTACCTGCATAGATTACAGAGAAGCGAATCAGCAATTCGAACGATCCACCACAATATATTTTTCGTACTGTGATGGATCAATTGGCGGTGCAGGAATTTATAAAATCTCACGCGGCCAATTCAAGTCATAATGTTGTGTTTTATAGATTCGGTAGGAAAGATTTTTTATGGCAATAGAGACTTCTAAAATATTAAAATTCTCCAAATGAGGGTTTTGTCTTGAACACTTCCGAGAGTCCCCAGCTGGGTTTTCTATTGTCCGATTGGGATGAGAAAATAGGACCGCAAATCGTTGACAAAAGTTTACTTGGCATTTCGGAAGACCCGGAGACACTTGCTACACAATCGTATATCTCTGCCCAGCAAGTTTTTTGCTCGGTAGAATTTTCCCGGATTTCATACATCTTGCCAAATCTAAAGATTCAGCGCAAGGTAAAATTGTATTTCGACGTCATCAAAGATGCCACAGTTCGGGGAGGCCAACGACCCTTCCTCGTGGCCGTTTTTCTCCCCCTGAACATTCCCGATTCATTCTACCTAAAAATCGACCCGCTGATTGAACCTCTAATGGAGATGTATAAAAAAAAAGTCCGTCCAAATTTTTCAAAGATGCAAGAAGACGCACGGAAACTTTTAACGGAGTATAACGTGGATCAAAAGGTGAAAGAGGAGGAAACCCAGAAGAAGGAGCAAATTGTGGTATTACAAGTCCATTGTGAAATGTGTAAACGAGATTTATCCCTTACCTTTCCAAAAACAGAGCTCCGGAAAAAGGCGGGAAGCGAATTCCTAGAGTTCACATACTTACATGGACTTGATGAGAAAGATGTTGAAGCACATGGTTTGAGGATTACCGTGGATCCTCATTTTACCCTCCAAAAAGTTGAGTACGTAGACGTTAAGGGTAGCCGGATATCCCCATTCAAAGATAAGGACTTGAAAATCTTACCGACGAGAGGGGGGACGTGGAGTACCGATGAGGTTCAGACTTTAGCGCGAGAAATGAAGCAAGGAACTCCGATTAAATCACTAGTCCGCCTCCTCCAACGTTCAGAAACAGAGTTAAGAAATAAAACGCATGAGATTGTGGTGGTGAAATTGAATCATTTTAATAAAGTACTAGCCACATCCATTGCTGAAGCAAAGAAGGTGGAAGCTGATAACCCCAAGAAAGCCAAGGATCTCTGGTTAAAGATCGTCGAATACTGTCTCGAATTTGCCCAATCCGCCGGCCTACCCCCGCAGGATGCAGCCAATATCCGGGAAAAGACACGCGCTATCAAAGCACGGGCAGAAAATTTGTAAATAGGATTTGAAATTATATTCCATTTCATCAGTTTTAGAAAGGTATTGCTCCTAGGAGGAACGCCATTAGTCCTGCGAGCATGATAATTTTTTCCCATGTTTTCATCGAATGAGCATTCTCTGGAGTGGGATAACGCAACAATTGAACGATGACGTAGATGAGAACAATTCCGATACCAAGGAGGCAAACACGAAAGAGGATATTAAAATATCCTAAGATGAAGGGGATGAATGCAACAATTAACGTTGCGATAAGGAAGCACACAGCGAGAATGGCGGCACTCTTAAGACCATACCGCACCGCTATCGTTTTTACCCCAGCCTGAGAGTCTCCCGCGTAATCATCGATGCCCTTTGTAATTTCCCTCCCGAGATTGCAAAGGAACGCCACGACCGTTGGCCAAAGCGCGATGTCCAAATGATTCTGGAGTGCACCTCCAAGGAGTATAGACGCAGCTGTGACAAGAGAAACACACAGATTTCCCAAAAATCCCAACCGTTTCAACTTGATACTATAAGCAATAGTGATGATTTGACCGAACACAACAATGATTATCACACTTCCGTTCCAAGTTATGATAGCAAGAATTAAACTAACAATTAAATAAAGAGTGAACTGGATCCTTGCGGTTTGGATCGAGAGACGACCAGATGGGAGCACCCGCTCGGGACAATTTACCTTGTCGATTTCAATATCCGTCAGATCATTGATAATCATCCCACCAGCAGATACGCAAAATACGATAATATAGCATAGGATTAAGTCAAACCAATTTGGTTCTATAAAAAAACCAGAAGCAAAAGCTCCCACGATGACACCTATACCTCCCATGAGAGCATTTACGGGCCGAATAATTTCCAAGGATGCACGAAATTTCCCCATCAACTTTCACTCTGACAAATTTTCTAAATCTCAATCTCTCCTCGCATATAAAGAACAGCTTTCCCTCCGATTTCTACCCGATCTCCTAAGAACCTACAAAATAATTCCCCTTTTCGCTGTGAAAGCTGGAACGCGTGCAGTTCCTTCTTACTTAATCGTTCAGCCCAGAAGGGAATGAGCGTGGTGTGGGAAGATCCTGTAACAGGATCCTCGTCGATACCTGCAGCTGGGGCGAAAAACCGGGAGACAAAGTCTGCGTTCAGACTAGGGGCCGTTACGATAATCCCAAGACAGTCTAATTTTGACAGAACACGGAAGTCCGGGCGCAAAGCAATGATATCTTGTTCAGTTTCATATAGCGCCAAGTAATCTCTCGCTTTATAAACCGCGAGGGGTTTTTGCCCGAGTCCTTGCACAAGAGTTTCAGGAGTGCCTATGGAAGAGGGGGGTCGTGAAGGAAAATTGAGAGTTATTAAGCCATCCCGTTTTGTGACGAATAATTCTCCAGTTTTGGAAAGAAGTTTAATTTTAGATATTGAATACCCTAATAAATTAAAGATGACATAGCCTGTAGCAAGTGTAGGATGCCCGGCCAAGTCGATCTCCATCTTTGGGGTGAACCACCGGATTTCAAACGTTGCATCTCCCTTTGGAACGAAAAAGGCAGTTTCACTGAGATTGTGTTCGAAGGCGATGTTCTGCATCAATTCATCATCGATCCAGTTGTCTAGTGGACAAACTGCTGCCGGGTTTCCGCTAAAGATCTTATCTGTAAATGCATCAACGTAAAACAGGGGGATTTTCACTCTCAACACCTTTGAAGAAGCATATGAAATATGTTCACTTCGTTCCTACGAAACAGATGAATGCAAGTATGCGGAAGTCACAAAAATTATTCTCCAATGTCTCCGAGTGGGAAATGCTTAGGAAAACATTAGAAGCTCACTCGCAAATATTTTCAGCATCTAAGCGTTGCGTTCGAGCATTTCCGATGATCCATAATGACAAATATTCTCCAAATTCCCCAGGAATCGCCGGCGGTAAAGTCTCAACCCTCTCCGAAAGTTTGGGAATACCTCACCAATATCATCGAGACCCAAGGGCTCATTCATTTTTCGCTAGTCGATCCCGACTTAAATTTTCAATCGATTCGTTCTATTAGGAAATGTGTGGAAATTGCGACCCGCGCGGGCACCGATGCTATTCTCGTGGGCGGTTCGACTATCGCTGATCAGTTTGCAGTGGAGACGGTCGTACAAACCATCAAAGAAACGACTGACAAACCCGTGGTGATCTTTCCCGGTAATATCAACGCTTTCACCCAATCTGCCACTGCGGTCTTGTTCATGAGTCTCTTGAATAGTCGTAACCCTTACTGGATTATTGAAAGTCAAGTGATCGGAGCCCCTCAACTCAAACTTTGGAATATGGAAACGATTCCCACTGCATATTGTATCATTGAACCGGGGGGTACAGCGGGTTACGTGGGTGATGTTAAGCTGATTCCTCGTTCGAAACCGAAGATTGCTTTAGGGTATGCTCTCGCCGCCCAGATGCTCGGATTCAAGATGATTTATTTCGAGGCCGGAAGTGGGGTTAATCAGGCAGTTCCACCTGCGATGGTGAAGATGGTAACGGACGTGATCGATATCCCTCTAATCGTGGGGGGCGGCATCACAACGGAAGAAGAAGCCAGACAAATCGCCAAAGCAGGAGCGTCCGCGATTGTCCAAGGCACCTACATCGAGAAGGAATGCGCCAAAGATGGCGGGGCCGGCCTTAAACGCATCATCGCTGCTGCGAAGCAAGCCGCGATGGAACAAAAGGATTGAACGTATTTTATTAAGGAATCCGCCACATAGTACTAGCAAGATATGTTTCAATCTCGATCCGGCAAAACCCGCGCGATAGAGCAAATCCTCGAAAAGCACACTTCATCAAATAAAGTGATTGCGGCGCTCGTGAGCAATGAGGAAGGCCTCCCGATCGCTTCTCGCGTGGAAAATAAAACCTCCGAGTACCTCCTCAGCGCGATGTCTGCGACCATCCTTTCTACTGCTGCAGCGGCTGCCCTCCGCCTCGAGATGGGATCACCCGAGATTATTCGCATCGAATTGAAGACCGGCACCTTACTCATTCGGGAGATCCGGGAACACGCGTGCTTGCTCCTTGTTGTGAAAAGCGATGCCAATCTCGCATATTTTGACATTGAGATCAAAAAAATGATTGGGGAAATTGACCGAGTCCTATTCCCAGACCTTTTTTCCTCCGAAAAATCCCATAAGACCCGAGCATCGCACTAGTATGGATGATTTTATGGACTACGCTTACAAAGTTATCATCGCGGGTGACGGCGGTGTTGGGAAGACCACACTCCTCCGGCGGATCGCCACACAAAATTACGATCCGCAGAGTCTAACGATCGGTCTAAATCATGAAGAATGGTTAATCTCCGAAAAAAGTGACGTAATCCACCTCATTTGCTGGGACTTGGGTGGACAGGAACAATTCCAAATGATTCACCATACGTACTCGACCGGAACTCACGGTTACATATTCGCCTACGATTGTACTCGCCCCAGCACGCTGTGGAATATCCCGTTATGGATAGAAAACCTCAAACAAGGGCAACCAAAAATTGAGGAGATTCCGAAAATACTCATCGGGACTAAGTACGACCTCGGATCCCAAATAGAAACCACTGTTATAGCGGAGTTTATCGACGAGCACCATTTTTTGTCCCACTACCTCACCTCGGCTAAAACAGGCCTTAACATAAAAGACTTACTTGATAATTTCGGACGTATCATTCACAAAAATTATCAGGGAAAGTGGATTGATTGAATTATAAATATAAATTTTCCCAGAGTGCACCTTATACCCTCTAATTCTGTCGATAGCGTGTGTAATAAGGAGGATATTACTTTTGCAGGAACATTAGCTTTAAGAGGGGGACTTTTACGGGATTTACACATACTTTACTTGCCATTCTCCCAAGTGAAAGAATAACCCTCTCATCAATGGGCGTGATCAACCATAGTAAAATGTAGAAAAGTCGAGGTTTTCAATATTCCCGGTTGGAAATTCTGAAGTTCACAGAGGTTGTGCAAGCATCCGGATATTTTGTGAGAATTTGCTATAGCTTAGGAAAGAAAAAAAGGTTATTTACATTATTTTTTTGATTTTGAAATAAAATTATACCGTCAAATTCTTTTTATTGACTTGTTGCACGATCTTGCCAATAAAGTCTTTGACAGGTTGGATACCGTGTACCTGGTTATCGCGTGTACGTACATTGACCGCTTGGGCTTCCATTTCTTTGTCACCAACCACGAGGATATAATTGACATAATCCAGCTGGGCTTGGCGGATTTTTTTGTTAAGGGTCTCAGCGTGATCGTCCACTGTAACGCGAATTCCTGCATTTATCATTTGGTCCTTGACCTGGTTGCAAAATTCGTTGTGGCGATCCGCAATGGGCAAAATTCGGACTTGTTCCGGACTTAACCAAAGCGGAAATTTGCCAGCATACATTTCGATCAGGTACGCCAAAGTTCTT
This sequence comes from Promethearchaeota archaeon CR_4, assembly GCA_001940655.1. Lineage (GTDB taxonomy): Archaea > Asgardarchaeota > Lokiarchaeia > Sigyniarchaeales > CR-4 > CR-4. The sequence goes on along the minus strand of MBAA01000185.1, from coordinate 10,612 downwards.
TCGTAACATCCAATTGACGACCGGTGGATAACGAAGGGACGCACTTTTTCCCCTTTTTCGTCAATATAAGTCATGCCGAAACGTTCTGCAGCCGCGAAATCGATTTGGATGGTAAAATAGGTATCTTCCTTTCCCCAAACGTTACGCATCTGGATGTCTAGTTTCGGCCCGTAGAACGCTGCTTCATTTTCCGCCTCGACATATCGCAATTGTAGTTTGTCCAAGATTCGCTTCAAACTCGCCTCGGTAGCGTTCCACGCCTCTGGATTATCAATGTACTTTCCAGATTTGTTCGCGGGATCCCATTTCGAGAACCGATACCAGAAATCCTTGATGCCGAGCGTGTCCATAATATATAGAATGAGTTTAAGGACTTTCTCGAATTCATCCTCTACTTGATCTGACCGGCAAATAATGTGGGCGTCTGCTAAGGTAAACTGGCGCAATCGCGTCAGGCCATGCATTTCCCCGGATGCTTCATTGCGAAACAACGTGGAGGTTTCGGCGTATCTCAATGGAAGCTCTTTGTAACTGTGAGACTCATTAAGGTAAATCATATATTGGAACGGACAAGTCATTGGGCGTAACGCCATATCCCCTTCGAACCCTTGAAGAATGAACATGCTTTCCTTGTAATGATCCCAGTGCCCGGAAATCTTGTATAAGTCACTTTTGGATAGAAATGGCGTGAGAGTTTGCAGATAGCCCCATTTTTCTTCGGTGTCTTCTACCCACCGGCGAAGGATCTGCACGATCTTGGTACCCTTGGGGGTCAGAATGATCAAGCCTTGGCCAACAGGAGGGGCGGTCAAAAAAAGACCCATTTTACGACCGAGTTTTTGGTGGTCCCGTTTTAGCGCATCCTCTCGCATTACCAAATAGGCAGATAAATCTTTTTGTGTTGGGAACGCAGTGCCATACACTCGTTGCAAGGCCTTGTTATTCGAGTCCCCTTTCCAATATGCCCCCGCAAGGTTGAGGAGTTTTACGGCTTTGACCACACCGGAACATTTTACATGTGGCCCCGCACACAGGTCAAACCACTCGGATCCGAGATTATAATAACTCAAGTCATTGCCTTCGCTTGTATACTGTTCAATTAATTCGAGTTTATAGGGTTCCGTAGAGAATAATGTAACCGCTTCCTCCTTGCTAATAACATGTCGTTCAAAGGGGAGGTTCTCCCCAATGATCTTTTTCATTTCCGATTCAATAGTCACTAAATCTTCCGCAGTAAAGTTGAGTTCTGAATCGAAATCGTAATAAAAACCGTCTTCTGTGGCGGGACCGATGCCAAGTATGGTACGGGGAAAGAGTCGCTTGACAGCCAAAGCTAATATGTGACTTGCACTATGTCTCAATGTGTTCAAATCGATGGTTGGGCGTTTCGCCATAGGTGCAAAAATTTGCCGAAAAATAATAATTTTTGCGTATGCATTCAAATAATATATTTTATAGCCTTTTCTTAAGTCAACCTCTTCATACTTTGGATTTATATGATCAGAAACGAATAAAGGGCGTGCATATGTCTGAGCCTCCGTCGGCAGAAACGATCGATGATGATAAGTATATATCTCACCCATTACTCAAGAACGGGAAGATCGAGCGACGCCAATACCAAGATAACATATTCGTTAATGTACTAGGACAGAATGCCCTCGTTGTAATGCCAACGGGTCTTGGTAAGACTATCGTTGCAATCATGCTAGCGGTGGAACGACTCTCGGCTCGTCCGGATTCTAAAGTCATTTTTCTAGCTCCCACCAAACCGCTTGCTGCCCAACACCAAAGAACCTTTCAAGATGTCACCAACATTGACCCGAATTTTCTTCTTCTCTTTACAGGAAGTACTTCTCCGGAGAAACGAGACCGCATGTGGTTGGATGCGAAGATAGCCTTCATGACTCCCCAAGTGCTCCAGAATGACATCATTGCAAGCCGATACTCGCTTGTGGACGTTTCATTGCTCATTTTCGATGAAGCGCACCGGGCTATAGGAGATTATGCCTACGGATTTATCGCGGACAAGTACCTCCAGCAGGCAACATCCCCTCAAATACTAGGCATCACGGCGTCTCCTGGTGGTTCCAAAGAAAAAATCCAGGAGGTAGCCCAGAATCTTAAAATTACCCACATCGAGATTAAAACTGAGAATTCCCCTGATGTCCGCCCCCATGTCCACGAGATCAATGTCGAGTATCTCAGCGTGAATCTACCACCAGATTTTCTCAAAATTGGT
>MBAA01000185.1:7733-8301 GCA_001940655.1 Promethearchaeota archaeon CR_4 | reverse complement strand
GTAGAGAAGGTGACCCGCAAAGATTTACTCGCAGTACGGGGCAAGGTACAGGCAGTCCTAGCCAAACCCACCTTAACGGCAGATATGTCCCCCTATTATGCCGCAATCAAAGCGGTCACTATGGCGATCCGCCTTTCGCATGCCCATGAACTCCTCGAAACGCAAGGTGTGCGGGTGCTTGACGATTATTTGAGGAAGTGCGAAGAGGAGGTAGCAAGTGGTCAGGGCGGGGCATCTATGAAGGCAATGATGGCCAATCCGAACGTCCGCTCAGCACGGATTCTCGCATCCAATCTTACCAAGGAAGGGATAATTCATCCAAAAATTGACGCGCTCGAAGGTATCATAGCGGATCAAGTGAAGAAATCCCCCGAGTCTCGAGTAATGGTCTTCGCGCATTTCCGCGATTCGGTTACAATTCTTGTCGAAACCTTGGAAAAAATACCAAATATCCATCCCCTTCGTTTCGTTGGTCAAGCCTCGCACGGGACACGCGACAAGGGCCTCAAGCAAAAAGAGCAGATTGAGTTATTGAGCGAGTTTAAACAGGGAACCTATAACATCCTCG
>MBAA01000185.1:2357-7719 GCA_001940655.1 Promethearchaeota archaeon CR_4 | reverse complement strand
GCGGAGGAAGGTTTAGATATCTCGGAGTGCGACTTAGTAGTTTTCTATGATGTGGTTCCTTCTGAGATTCGCACCATCCAGCGGCGGGGGAGAACGGGGCGGAAGCGCGAGGGGCGGGTTGTGATACTTGTAGCGAAGGGCACCAGAGATGAGGGATACATGTGGGCAGAGAAACATAAGGAAAAACGAATGAAGGATACACTCCGTGAGATGAAACGCGTAAAATCACCGCTGGTAAATAAAACCCACCCAGAAAATATGCATTCGGGGGATCAAATAGACCTTTTGAGATATGTGAAAAAAGAAGATACTACCGATACCCAAGTAACCACAGATGATAACTCCTCATTACAACCAGAGAATGAAGCGATAGACCAAGATATCATTGAAGAAGAAGACAAGACAGAAGTTTTCGAGGATACCGATGAATCTTCCTTCGCCCTCCCCAGCAAAGACTCCGTTCCGCAATCTCCTTCACAACCACTCAATTCAGAAGGCATTTCTCCGAAAAATACCAAGGAACTCACCTTAGAAATCATTCCAGGAGAGGTCTCTCTCCTCATCGACCACCGGGAGACCGCCTCTACAGTAGTGAAAGCGTTGTCCCAACTTGGTGCAAAAATCACCTTCGGGGCATTACCCAGGGGAGACTACGTAGTTTCCTCAGAGATCGCCATCGAGCGTAAAACTGGTGCGGACTTCGTGGCATCGATCGTTGATGGACGTCTCTTCCAGGAATGCACTAAATTGGCCACATATTACCCATATCCCGTGCTCATTTTAGAGGGGCAACCGATAGGCTCGAGTGGACTCCACCCGAATGCCATTCGTGGAGCGCTTGCAACAGTCGTGGTGAAATTTCACATCACTGTCCTACAAACAACTGACAGTCAAGATACCGCATCGCTCGTTTTTGCCATCGCGAAGAAAATCCAAGAAGGATCAAAGAAGACAATTCGCATTCGTGCGGACAAAAGCCCTACGAACATGGATCGGGTGCAAGAGTTCGTGCTCGCAGGTGTGCCAGGCTTAAATAATTACCGAGCAAAGTCATTATTAAGTCATTTCGGGAGTTTGGAGCGAGTTTTTACAGCGCATGAAGAAGAATTGCAAGAAAGCGAGGGGATTGGTCAGAAGCTCGCGAAGCAGGTTAGAAGTTCCGCCACGCACAAGTACGGAACCGAAAAGAAGTTAGAATGAGGAGATAATCTAATTATCGACTATACGGAGTTATTTATCAGTTTCTTACCACAAAATTGACAAAAATACAACTCCTTGGGGACGAGATGGTCACAATACGGGCATCTCCGCAGAGATCGTTTTAGGATTTCTGCGCCTAATGCTTGAAAGACATCCTCTACGTTTTCCCCTGTTTTTGAAGAGGTTTCCCAGAATCCAATCATCTTATACTTACTCATAATTTCTTCCGCGAGTCTCTTGGGAACCTGCCGGTTGGCAACAAGATCCGCCTTCGTTCCAACAAGTACTTTTGAGATATCGGGGGCGTTTCTATCAATTACCTCTACCCAAGCGTCTAACTCTTCCATCGACTCTGCATTTGTTAAGTCAAAAAGCAATAAGGCACCAGATGCCCCCGAGCAATAAGCTGGGAGTAATTGACGAAATTTTTTTTCACCTGCGAAGTCCCAAATGGAAAAACTCACGTCCTCGTTACCGATTTTGACTTCTTTGACCATAAAATCCACGCCAATTGTTGACAGCGTGTCCGTCTGGAAAACCCCCGTGCAATATCGGCGAACGAGTGTTGTTTTTCCCACGGATTTATTACCGGCAACTAGAATCTTGAATTTAACGACCATATCTCTCATTCACCTGAACTTTCGAGGAACCTTATTGGGACTGGGAGGCAATCCTCCAAAACTGTGTATTTCTTGTTCATGTTTAAATTTAAGTTCATTGAAGTTTATGCTCCTTACTTTTTTTATCAAAATCTGCCTTGCTAATTAATGAAAGCACACTAACCTTCTTTCCAGAAGGAAGGTTACGGGAGGTAATCCCTGATTGAAGTATAGATAAAAAGGGAATCCCGAGTGTTTCAGCGATCATCTCGGCAAAGGCAATCGGAATCCCTGACATCTCGTTTCCGTGAAAGAAAAGGTAGAACTTAGTAATGGGATCAAGTTTCTCAGGATTTAACTCCATTTGACGGAGGGTGAAATCAACAACATATTCTTTGATAGCAGAGAAAACTTCGGAATATTGACCATTATTTGTGGGAGGGGCGGCTATTTTCTGAGATGAGAGCGTTTCCAATGCAACACCAGTAGCTCCCGTGAGTAAATCGAGACCACGAAAACCCATCCCCCAAAAACGGGGCATTTTTTCATCCCAGCGCTCCAACAATAGTTTTTTGATATTCACTGCGGGTATTTTGTGAATGTCATCCTCCTCTGGAGAATTTTTACACGCAACGAGTATTAGTGAAGATAGGCTAGCAGTTTTTCCCGTGTTCGTAATTCCGAGACTCTCGGTGTGGACCGGCCATGTTGCTGTGATTCTAAAATGAGATTCCATTAAAGCCTCGAGAACTGCATTCCATGCATCCCATCCGCTATGGGCAAAAAACATCACTAGACGTCCCTTTTCAGTGAGAATCTTGTTTAACTCTAAACAGGCACTCACGAATGCATTCCCAAAATGATTCCCGTTACGGGCGTGAGACACCGAGATATCCTCTACCTTCGGTGTGACGGGGGATGAAAAAAGCGGATTCTCTGAAGAAATGTATTTACCAATCGCCCGCGCCTCCCACGCGAAGAAAAACTCGCTTATTTCTCCATAAGGAGCATCATCATAGTAGGGAGGATCGGTGATAATTAGATCCACAGGTCTCGTGAAGAAGGACCCCAACGCAGAAACCGGAGCATTTGCGATTACCAATTCTGGGCTTTCGAAATCCTGACTAGCGGCGAGCTCTGCTGCAGCAAAGGAATATCCCCGTAGGATGTCTCGTAGTGAATATTCTAAGCTCCCGGACACAGCTACAAAGGGGTTAATTTCCGCGTGATTCCACTGGATGGCGTTCAATTTGTTCGAGCAAGCGTGGACGATCTTCTCACCTTGGACGTCCCACGTTGTGATACGACAATTGCGGTTGAGATGCTTAGCCAAGAGGCATGAGAGATACATTGCTACAGCTTTCCCTTGATCTGGGCCGAGCGTTCTCATCGCATCTTCAGTCACTGCCCGAATTGCTAGTACTAACTCCACGAGAACCAGTCGCTGGCGGGGATTGGCGACTTGATCCCAGGTGTCAAGATAAAGGTGGATTGTGACAGCACGGGGATCCGAGGGAATTGATTCCCGGGGAACCGCATCCGCTTTGAGGTAGGTTTCTTCTCGGTCACGCCAGTAACCTGCTGCACGGGTGATCGCTGCTGTTTGTTCTTTCGAAGGGATGTGATATTCCTTTCCGCGTGATCCTGCAACTACTATCGCAAGCAAACGTTCGGATGGCTGTTTACGAATTTGTTGCCGGATCCACTCGTTTAGGATTTTTGCCCTGCATTCTGGATTCAAACACCAACCTCGGGCGCGGACGCAGTTTCCCTTGGAAACTTGTCCTTCTGTTGTAATTTCGAACTCCACGGACTTTTTCGTTGCATTAAAGCGTGGTTTCAGGAATATGTATTTTCCCTTCTCTCCAGACTTCTTAGGGGGTTTCGCGACAAGCTTCCACGAATTTACTAAAGGGATTTCCCCCCCACAGGAAGGACATTTTACCTCCCAAGCATACAGGTAAGCAATGACAGTCTTAGCATCAAATGTGGGGAAAAAATGCCCTAATTGATGGTTTACTCGCTCAATTACGCTCCGCGCATAATTCTCGATTGTGGTTACAAATGCTTTGCCAAAGCGGCGAGGGAACTCTAACGTCACTTTTTGAATCATCCACGCCACAGGACTTATGTCTAATGATACACATGAGAGTCCTGCTCGTAAAACTTCAAATGGAATCGAACCGCCGCCCGCAAAGGGATCCACTATGATTGATTGATTAGTAGTGGTGATACTCATACGTGTGATGAACTCTTTTTCCGCTGATGAATACGACCGCATATATGGCGGTTCAACAGCATCAAATCCGAGGAGTTTGTCGAAATTGTCAATGTTCGTAGAGGCAGAAAGTACGCTAGCAAGAACCGCTGCGCGTGAAACAATGAGGGGTTTGCGGGACCACCAGTAATGCATTTGATAAGTCGGCGGATGTCCCTTTTTCTCGCGTCGGGCTTGGTGGCTCAGCTCGCGAGCAGGGAAATATTCCTCAATGAGGCGCTTGGGGGGGAAGTCTTGCTTCACGGGAATGTCCTGCCTTACTGATCTTCATTAGGGGAAAAGGCATCGTTCTTCTTAAGTAAATACATAAATAATCTAGCAAACGATGCAAATATGTCAGTTTAATTTGAAGAATTTCATAGGGTTAGATAATATTTGGATTTACTTCAAACCACTCTGTTGATGGGGTATTCGGCCAGTGGCGTGAGCTTCTTTATCTCCATAATTGCTTGGTATTGGGTAACTAAATTAGGTTATAAACCATTTGGTTTTATAGGAACGGGTCTATTGTTGGTCGGAATCGGCACACTCCTAGATATGAGAGCCATTAGTCTTCCGTGGGACACCTCTAAAGAAACGGTGCTTCTTTCCTTACAAATCGATATAATCATAACCATCCTTGGAATGGCTATGGTTGTCTATGGATTTTTAAATTCTCATAAAAATACGCGATTCTATGCCGAACGATTAATCATTTATAATTTCCTCTTTGGACTTACAGCCGCCAGTTATTACTTTTTCCCATATTTTGATGTAGAATGGATAGCGGGTGAAGGTTGGAAATATGGGTTAGAATCTTTTGGGTTGGCATCCTTTGAGTTGGATTCTATTGGATTGTTGCTCCTTGATCAGTTACTTTTCCTCCCTATTTTCGAATTATTAATTCACGCGCTCCGGCGGTTACAAGTTCCATTTCGCAACAAAAAAAGTCGTTCAACGACTTTCATCTTCTTAATTGGTATACTTATCACTATCGGGGCGAATGTAGTATCATATTACGAGAATTTGTGGTTTTATATTGGTCTAGGGATGGGATTTTTCTTCATGGGGTACGCGTTCCTTAAAGATCCACTTATGTTAACCATTACATACGTCAAAATCTACGACCTCGTTGTCGGCGTGCAATCGGTTGCTGTTGCGCGGTATAATTTTGAAAAAGAACAAACGATTCAGAATGAACAATTATTTAGCGGCGCGTTCAGCGGCATAAGCACCCTCACCGGAGAAATGCTCTCTACTAATAAGGAATTACTCATGCTACAAACAGAGGATAAGGCGGTTTTAA
>MBAA01000185.1:1963-2203 GCA_001940655.1 Promethearchaeota archaeon CR_4 | reverse complement strand
ATGTCAATACCAATATGAATCAACCACGCGAAGAGGAATAGTGGGAATCCTGTCCACCCCACCGCCCAAATCGCAATTAAGACCCCAAAACACGCGCCCCACATTACAACGGAGTGGGTCCAACAATAAAAGCGAAAAACCCAGCGATTTTGGGGTTGTTCATAAAAGGCCACCATTCCCACCTGCCGAAAGAGTCCCCGTGGATTCCGCCACCGGCGAGTCAGTAGCTCGAAGCCAAAC
>MBAA01000185.1:532-1936 GCA_001940655.1 Promethearchaeota archaeon CR_4 | reverse complement strand
AATGATGCAAGGATCACTTGGGGACCCGAAAAAATGATGATACTCCACAGGAGGTGGGCAATGAAATCCATGTGATCAACTGGGAAACCGATTTTTTGACAGTTTTCAATATCTTTTGTTAATCGTTTTTATAAAATCATTTCATCATAGCAATCCAAAAATAATCTTGGGAGGGATTTCTGAATCGATGGATTCGTCAATGGCGATTTAGTTAAGTTTATCGAGAAAATTCTCGATATTGTATTTCGAAACCCACTTAGGGTGGTAAACAACAAAAAATAAGATGATGGTTCAAACAGTATAGTTCGGAATTTTTCGGAAAATTTCTTCTAACAAACATAGTTTTTAATAAAATTTGTTTTCAATAAACGCTTTCCTAAATGTATTCTGGCTAATCTTTGACACTTTTTTGCCGACTGATTGAAGGATCATCACGAATTGTTAATTTCATTACGAATTACGTAATATATTTCGGCGGTAATCCACTATCTTTTTAGGTAAGACTTGGGAAAGATTTAGTTAAGTTGTGGTTATCCTCTCAAATCGCCTGTTTTCAAGGTCGAATGGGGAACATATGTAATAACCTCCCATTCAATCGTTTGCAGCGACTTGGTGTGGAATAGAACCGCAATCACGAAATGAGGTGAATCTCATGGGAGAAGAAGACTTCCTTTCAGCTAAGCCATTAGTAATTGACAACGGGACCGGCATCTCGAAGAATGGATTCGCCGGTGAAGACCAGCCACGTTCCGTATTCCCCACCTTGATTGGATATCCAAAATATACCATCATTATGACGGATGTGGAACACTACACACGCGAGTACTACATCGGCGAAGAGGCCCTGCAACTTAAGGGTGTCTTGAAGTTGATGTTTCCCGTGGAACACGGTATTATTGAGGATTGGACCGCGATGGAGAAGATCTGGCACTATACGTTCTACACAGACCTTCGGATTGACCCCTCCGAGCATCCTGTCCTTTTAACCGAAGCACCACTCAACCCCCGTCCAAACCGGGAGAAGATGGCCGAAATTATGTTCGAGACGTTTAACGTCCCGGCACTATACGTTGCCATGCAGGCGGTGCTCTCCCTCTACGCTTCCGGGCGTACCACCGGGTGTGTCATTGACATAGGAGATGGTGTCAGTCACGTTGTACCCATCTACGAAGGATTCGCGCTTTCTCACGCCATTTCCCGTATCGACCTCGCAGGGCGGGACATTACCAACTACCTGCAGCGCCTGCTCCGCCAGAAAGGGTTCTCATTCACGACCTCCGCAGAGCGCGAAATCGTGCGGGATATAAAGGAAAAGCTCTGCTACGTTGCACTCGACCCCGAGAAAGAAATTATGCTCGCCAAGAAAGTCGCGGGCATGGAGAAAACCTACATGCTCCCAGACGG
>MBAA01000185.1:230-521 GCA_001940655.1 Promethearchaeota archaeon CR_4 | reverse complement strand
CCGTTGGTGTGGAGCGGTTCCTCGCACCTGAAGCATTCTTCAACCCTGGTGTGATCGGGAAAGAATTAGAGCCGCTCGACGACGTCGTCTGCAACGCCATCAAGAACTGCGACGTTGACCTCCGGCGCGACCTCTACGCGAACATCGTGCTCTCCGGCGGGTCCACTATGTATCCAGGACTCAAGGAGCGCCTGACCAAGGAAATCAAGGAACAGATCGCGGAATCCGTGGACGTCAAGATCATCGCGCCCCCGGAGCGCATGTACTCGGTCTGGATCGGCGGGTCCATCC
>MBAA01000185.1:0-212 GCA_001940655.1 Promethearchaeota archaeon CR_4 | reverse complement strand
TCCAGAAGATGTGGGTCACCCGGCGCGAGTACAAGGAAATGGGGCCCCAGATCATCCACCGCTGCTTCTAAAGCGGGTATTTCTACCTTCTTTTTTTCTTCAACTCTTCATACTCGATGGAACTTCTTTTGTAGTCGCTATTAATTCTTTGTCAGCAAACGCCAGTAAATCCTGACAAGAGACTTAGTAGCGACGACAAGAGAACACCAGTA
>MBAA01000204.1:13300-15072 GCA_001940655.1 Promethearchaeota archaeon CR_4 | reverse complement strand
GAGAGCAACGTTTTTTTCCCACGCCGTCGAATTTACCCACGTGTAGAACTCGCTGGACGGTTCGTTAACGATTTCGCGATACTGACCGGACCCCTGGTTGTCGGTTAGAACCCAGTCGATGGTGCTCATGCCCGTGGTGGTGGTGATGATGTCGGCGGGGGGATTTGCTACGGGGGGGAGGTTCGCCACTCGCCGGGCGTAGATGTCCCAATAAGCTCTGTCATCCTCCCACGTAATGATCGCCCCACCAGTCCTGTCACTGACGAGTCGAAGGTCTCCTTGACGATATCTCGCGGTGTAGATGATGAGCTCCCACAGGACGTTTCCCGTGGAGCTGACCCGCCGAGCGTAGACATTTGGATAAGATGGATTATTCCTCCTATCTTCCCATGTTATGATCGCGCCACCGGCACAAACGCTGGCAATTTCAGCGGAAGATTGATCATCTATCGCGGCGCAGATGGTGGTTACGTTGGCAACCCACAGGAGGTGTCCAGTGGGATTAACCCGCTGGGCAAAAATATCACAAGAATGAATATCATACCTATTATCTGACTACCTATTGATCGCGCCACCAGCCGCATCGCATCACACGTTTCACCGAGTTTTTCCTCCTCGTCATTAGGATTTATCTTTCACTAGATTGTATGCAGAATTAAGTGCGGAAATGGTCATTTACCAAAAAAAGGTATACTTAGGGAGGTTAGTCAAGCAGCCATACCTGAATCTATTGATAGATATCAAATAACCTTCCAGAAACCTAGGTTGTGGATACTTCCAGTTACACCAAAACCACAAAAAATTTCGAAACTGCCCCGCCCTCAGTCTAGTGGATATGAGCATCTCCAAATAGCGAAATATATCTTATATACGATAAAAGAGAATTGTATTACTACACATGGTACCAGAAGCAGAATTAACACGGAAATTGGAACGTGCTTGTATCAAAGCGGGGGCCGACATTGTGGCATGTGCTGACCCTATTGTGCTCAAACAACTGTCCCCGCACAATCGCCCGGAGAAGTTCCTGACCGCCATCCACACAATTGTTGTGGTTGGGATTCACCTCTATGACCTCGTGCTTGATGCGTGGAGTCAACCTCCCGGGGCATGGAAGGGGTACCAATTCGCGGATCAGATTTTGGAAGGGATTTGCTACCGTGTGAAAGACTTCCTTGGCGAGCGGAACTACGCGAGCGTTGTCGTGCCGTACGATGGGTTGTTCCTCAAGGATGCTGCGGCCGTGGCGGGCATCGGGCCCATCGGGAAGAATAACTTGCTCCTAACTCCTCGCTTCGGCCCCCAAGTGCGCTTACGCGCCATTGTGACCGCTGCACCCCTTGCTTGCGGCACGCCGGTAACCTCAAGTGAATTTTGTCTCGGATGCCAGCGGTGTATTGATGCATGCCCGGCAGGTGCATTTCCCGAGGGACGATATGACCGAGTGACCTGTGAAACCTACCAGCTGCACCATCTAATCAAGATATCTGCTTATTCTACCATCTGGTGCAATTTCTGCATCGAAAGCTGTCCCGTGGGGCAAGATTCAAAGAAATAAAAGTTATCTTCGTTTTGGATATGTTCCTTTTTTTCAGTTTTCTATAATAACTGCTTTTTGGATGAAGCTTATCTTTGCTATCCATTTGGGGTACCCGCGAAATATTCAATTGATCTAAAAAAAAAAATGAGTATATAAGATGAATTCTCGACCTCGAGAGAATTAAGAGTCACACGATAAAAATACACAAAATAATTCTCAGATCAATCTCCCT
>MBAA01000204.1:12790-13259 GCA_001940655.1 Promethearchaeota archaeon CR_4 | reverse complement strand
TAAAAAAAGGTATGTGAAATGGGTCGATTAAATAACGTTAAATAGAACGAAATGGTTCTTGACCTACTACTTGTTTGTGCTATCCCTAAATGCCTTGAATCGCATCCCCCACGTTTGCAGGGCGAGAAATGCTTTCGCCGCTCGCCGCATGGAAGGGTAAACGATGAATCCATCGGCAATGAGCTGGTCGTAATACTCTTGGCGAATAGGCAGGCCATATTCCGGTAAAATGATCAGGAGGATTTTATTGAGGGTGTCCATGTGAATCTTGAGCTTGAGGAGATTCTGATAATATTTCTCATGAAGCTCAGGAACCCAATTAATTGACGAGTCAGATTCGACAATAACAACGTCAATACTCTCAGAAATCGCAGTTTTGACAATCTTTATGTAGTCATCCGAGCCCGCGATCCACGGGAGGTCAAGGGGATTTGAAAGGGATCCCACCTTCACGGGCAGGATTTTCATC
>MBAA01000204.1:12431-12726 GCA_001940655.1 Promethearchaeota archaeon CR_4 | reverse complement strand
TGTCTAGCACACCGAGGCCGCCGGACCAAATAATGACGAGAGTGTTCTTTGACTTGGGAAACCGTTCGAGTCTCTCTTTCTCGGACAAATGGCGGTACCGCTTGAAAAAGTGATCGAATAAGTAGGCGATGTCAATAGAGTCGTCCAAGGAAGTGCCTGCTTCAATGCAGTGCGTTTGCCGATAAATTCCCTCCCAGATCTGAGCGCTCGTACCTAACGCTCCTGTATGGGACTTCGCCGCAGCTTGTGCTCGGATTGTTCGTCCACCCCGCAGAAATAAAACGGGTTTCCTCAT
>MBAA01000204.1:11808-12361 GCA_001940655.1 Promethearchaeota archaeon CR_4 | reverse complement strand
TATATGAAATCACAATCAGAGTCAGTGTTATAATATGCGAGGAAGTCACTCACTTGTAAGTCGAGGCAATTCCCCACGCTAGCTCCCTTCGAAAGGCGGAGCTTGTGCCGGATGTCACCGTAAAGGACGAATTTCGAGTGGAGGTCCCCCGAGTGACAAACCGCACTAATATGCCCCGATTCCGTGGGGAAGAACTCTGAATAGGTATTGTGGCCAGCCGGACAATACACGCCCATGCAATTTGGGCCAACGGCGCGGGTTCCTGGATGTTGACGTAAAATTTTGAGCATTTCACGTTCGATCTGGATGCCCAGCTCATCGGTCTCGCTCGTTCCGGCGGTAAAGATGTGGAAAAATTTCACGTTTTTTCGTGCCAAGATTTCTTTCATCGAAGCGAGCAATCTGTCTCTGGAGACTGCTAAGATACACAAGTCGATTGTTTTGGCCGGAATATCATCGAACGACTTGACACATTTGACTCCTAGCAATTCCGCTTCCGTGGGAGAAACGAGAAACAATTGGTCAAGGGGAAACTTTTGCTTGTGGAAACCTT
>MBAA01000204.1:11070-11793 GCA_001940655.1 Promethearchaeota archaeon CR_4 | reverse complement strand
ACTTCTCCTTGGCCTCGAAAAGGGCTATGTTTCGGGGTTTAAATAGTAAGTCCAATGCAGGGCTCGTATTCGCAAGCGTGTCCGCGTTACTTTCTGGAGTAGTTTTTTCTGCACACATCAGGTTGTACTATGGCCGCTTCCTTAAATGGTAAATGAATGGTGGGAAGGTGTCCCCACCACCTTCCGTAACTATATTAGAAGAGTGGAAGATGTCAAGAGCGATGAGATTTGTCGTGTGCTTGGATCCGATGGTCAGATTTTTGTTCCAGAAATCCCTGCCGTTGCTCCCAGCGACCATTGCCTCCTCTGTTCCCGTCAAGCGTTTTCTCACCAATCAAGTGCTTGAACCGGCCGATTTAAGGCAGTTAATCGAAGCATTGACTGCAGTACAGATGAAACTCGTAGAAGCGGATCAGTTCTACAAGATTATCGTATTCCGAAAGTACGTAGGAGTTCCGGGGATCTTGCGGGGATTGCTGAATCTCCTCCAAGAACAAGGACACGAGGTCTTCGTGGTAATGTCCGATACTCCTTACCAGCAAAAATTGCTAGAATTGGTGCCCCCTAGGGACTTACTTGACGATGTACGGTGCATCGCATCCCTGAATATGGACGAGAACGAGGAGTTTAACAATTTCATTCTTAAGACTTACAAGGTGCCAATCTACCCCCTGACACATTCAATTTTTCTCAGTAAATGGGTGAAAAACTTCACGTTTGCGC
>MBAA01000204.1:10770-11056 GCA_001940655.1 Promethearchaeota archaeon CR_4 | reverse complement strand
ACCTTTTACTTGCCGGAGGGATCAAATGCTAAGGATTACATCGCCATCATCCAAAAGCTCGCCCGGGAACATGGCATCGAGTACCTTTTCCTCAAGGACGAATTCGGGTTCAACTCGGGCGCGACTGTCCCCTATTATATTGCTCCCGTGGATGCATTGGACAAGTTTTGTGCCCAATTCTACGAGAAGTCCCACGGGGTGACGAATTTGGGGGGCCTTCTCCTCGAGGAATTTCTCGCGAAGGAAAATAGCATCGACATCTACAAGTCCCATTATTTTGGCAGCA
>MBAA01000204.1:7524-10723 GCA_001940655.1 Promethearchaeota archaeon CR_4 | reverse complement strand
CGAGACGGGGCACCTTACGAGAAAGTCATAGCGCGGATGAGCGAGGAACCGGCGGACGTCCCCCTGAAGGTGATCGACATCATGAACCCAGTCATCCAGCGATTTTACCCCTTTTGTTTCGCCTCCGTGGATTGCATCATCCCGGATGGTAACCCCCGCATCATCGATTTGAATTCTATGGCCGGCAGCCTCGGGTACGTGCAACAGTTACGAGGAGATGACCGCGAGAACCCATTCTCCTTTTTTTTGAAAAAGATATTGTCACTAGAAAATACGCCAATCTACGACCAACAAGTTGCATATCGGAAGCAGATTCTCGCTATATATGACCATATCCGGAATGTTGGTCCCTCATTTGTCGCCAGGAAGCGGTGTTTTTCGCTAAAAACTCGTTCGGAGCGAGAGGTGTCTGATTTTCTCATACCGATCATTTAACGTTATTTAATCGTTCCCTACTCGAAGGTTTATTGTACGAGGAACAAAGTGAAAACTAAGCAATTTTTTTGTTTTTAACTATTTTTTGAAATTTAATCACTTCGGTAATTAAGGGAGATCTGACTTCATAATTAGGCGTTTTCCTTAAAATGATTGAATAAATCATCGCATCTCCGTTCGTGGGATTAAAACTTATATCTGAAACTAAAAAATTAGTTAGTTCGATTCGATCCCCAGAATTGTTATTTTTTCAGACTCATTGATTCTTCCATTTTACAACTACACAATTGGAAAATTATTAAAAATGTAATCCCTAATGAATTTCAATTAAAATATATATATGGATTGATGCTTGTTACTTGTGAAGAGTAAAATGACACAATCACGCGCAGAGCGGCAGTGGCAGAAATTTGAAGAAGAGGAACGCCACTTTCAGTATCTGGTTGCGAAAGGATATACCTCCGCAACCATCGCAGATGTCTTAATTCATAATCTACTGGATGCCATGAAAATTGGCATAAAGAATCAACATCCGGAGTACACGGACAAGCAGGTCTTTCTTAAACAGCGGGAAATAATAAATGAAGATAAAGATTTAAAGAAACCATCGCGCGGGAAACGAAATGGCGGAGTTTGATAACTTAGTTAAAAGAATTGCACGAATTCTCGATGAAATTCATTTAAAATACGTGATTGTTGGTGGATTCGCTACTATCTTGCGGGGACGCCCGCGCACGACTACAGATCTGGATTTAATTATCGAAAATAATCAAGAAAAAATTGAGACTTTCTTGGAAGAATTAAAAAAACAAAATTTTGACATGATGGAAAATCAATTCCGTATGGCAATAAAAGAAGGCACAAATATATCAATTTTTGACAATCTTTCCCCACTCCGGGTTGATCTCAAGGTGGCAACAAAAAGGGACGACATAACTGCACTGACGAGTGCAATCAAAGAAAGTTACAATGGTGTCATCGTTCAGGTCGCTTCCACAGAACAAATCCTCTACGGGAAAGTACTATACTTGGGAGATATTAGTGATATTCCCGACACGGAATTGATAGAATATCAAGATGTACGAGATTTTATCAATGTCTTTCGTCAACAACGAGATCAAATTAATTTAAACGTATTGAAAGAGAATGCCCAAAAAGCAGGATTGACTCATACTTTGGAAAAATTAATTGCAGAGGCTAAAAAGAAATCCACCAAACAACAGACTTTATTTTAAACAGGCACTCTATTTTGAAAAGGCAGGAAATTCTTCTCGTCATAAACCTAATTTTCAAAAAATGGGCATTAGTTTTAGCGGATAATCACATAATTAGGATAATATAGTGAATCTTGTATAAATCTAAGAAGGTTGTTGTCCTCTTGACAAGTTTGGCAGACATTTCTGCGGCTGTAGACCAGTTTAACACGCACCAATTCGTGGAGTTTCTCGACCAACTCGTGAGAATCAACACTACAGTCCCCCCCGGATTACATTATTCCGATTTCATCGCGATCATTTCTCCTCGCCTCGAAGCTTTAGGATTTGCTCTCCAGATCGTGAAAATTCCTGACGAGTTTGTAAAGCAAGCATACCCTATGGTGGAAGGCTCGCGTATCAATTTGGTGGCTATCAAGGACTTAGGTCAAGAGAAGACAATCACTTTCTACGGGCACATGGACGTGGTGCCGGCTCCAAATGAGGGAAATGAAAAGTGGCGGACGGATCCCTTCAAAGCAACTCTCAAAGGTAAGAGAATCTTTGGACGTGGTGTTGCGGACATGAAGGGTTCTATTGCCGCGTTAATTATCGCCCTTGAATTATTACAAAAACTGGATTTGAAACCAAAATATAACATTCGGTTTGTTGCTTGCACAGATGAAGAATTGGGGGGAAAATCTGGTGTTTATCACCTCGCAGAACAGGGGTTCCTCAAGGGTACCATTTTTTGTATGGATGCATTAATGTGGGACAAATATGTGGTTGGCGCTTTGGGCGACCTTCTGGTCGAAATTGAGGTGGTAGGGATGTCCTGCCATTCGGGCCTGAATTTCCTCGGCATCAATGCCATCGAAGCGATTGTACCCATATTAATTGAACTTCTTAAATTGCGGAAAAAAGTGGAAGCTCGCAGGAGCACAGTACCCGGAATCCCCCGCCCCGAGACCCCGACTGAGCGAAATATGAGTCCGATGCTTAATTTGAGCATCATACGGGGTGGTATTAAAAACAATATCGTACCCGGCACGTGCCAGTTGACCATCGACCGCCGCTTAATTCCCGAGGAAAAGATAGATGATGTGACCCTCGAAATTATGGAAGCGATAAACCGGGGGAAGGCTAAAAGTAGTGCCAAGGACGTGAAAGTCAACTTCCAATATTTATATGCGCCATTAAAAGTCGACCCAACCACTTCAGAAGCGCGACGTATGCAACAAGTAATTTGCCGCGTGAATAACATTAAAAGTGATACCCTCCAACAGCTCGCATTACCCGCATCGACAGATATCGGTTTTCTCAATGACATCTTGAAAACCAAGGACATCATACTCCGGGGTGTTGCTAACGCCTCCTCAAATCCCCATGGCGTCAACGAAATCGTCTCGCTGGTGGATATTTTCACGTTCATTAAAGAAATCCTCCTTTTCCTTGCTGGAGACGACCTCCCCGCTACAAGATAAAAAGTCCTCCTGATTTAAAATTGGAAACACCTCTTATTGCCTTACCGAGTTTTCCAAATGGACTAGCAAGGCCGAAATGTTATTAGT
>MBAA01000204.1:4059-7518 GCA_001940655.1 Promethearchaeota archaeon CR_4 | reverse complement strand
CAATTCTTATTCTTTATTCCATCAAGACGGACGTGCGACTAGCGGAAATGCAAGCCTTGGTGAGACTAAGCCTTTATAAAGGTAAGAATGCACGTTCGAATGGATTCGTCAGAAAACTAGCGTGGTAACCTCATGACTGAAGAAGTCATTCCTCCCAGCGTGGAGGACTTGAAGGCCGTTGGCATCCAGATTCCTCCCAAAGGGAAAGTGATTTTGGACATTTTCACGGAATGGTGTGGCCCGTGCAAGCAGGTTGGCCCAATCCTGCACCAAATGCAGAAAAATGGACTAATCACCCTCGTGCAAGAAGACCTTGACAAAAACGAAAAATTGGGGAAGAATCACAACATCCACTCCATCCCCACGCTGGTCTTTTTCAAGGATGGGAAGCGTATCGGGTCCATTGCCAAGGGTGACGCGAAAGAAGTCCCGGTGACCGAGCTTCTCGATCAAGTACTAGGGGGGTCTTACGAATACCAAGTGCTCCAAGATAACAAACCCCTCAAAGATTTGGACAAGACGACCGTGCGGTTGACGCGGACGCTCGTGAAAGATGGCGTGATGGTCGGGTTCTGCGGCGAGGAGCTGCTCCGGGAAGTCATCGAACAAATGTGATTTAACAACAATCCCTCAACTATAGTAATAAGGGTCTTGTCCCGAATCGGATCGAATAGGAATCTTTTTTTCGATTCTATAAAATTCCTGTAGGTATTGCGTCACTAGTAGATTTTGAGTTCCTTTAACTAGTTATAGAGCGATTCGGGAAGGTGATGGTTATGAGATATCATTTTTTCCACTATTTGGTAAAAATTAATAGTTAATTCCCTTGGAGATAGACCGCAGAATACCCGCCAGCTTCATCGAGAAGGATGCGGTCGCCTTGCGATTTCCATAGATTTACAAGTGTCACGAGATCGCCAACAGTTACTTTTCGCATGAATGTCGAATTGATTACATCTTGCGGGAGGTCTCCTGTGTAGAGTAATTCCACCCGTTTGGCGAGCTCCGCCCAGTAGAATGCCTTATGATCTCCGAATTGATAATCCTCGAACGATAGAGACTTTAGGACATTCTCCGGCGTACCGAGAGCTTGCAGGCGCTTGAAAAATGCGGCGGTCCCGATGCCTTGGTCGCAAGTAGCCACTAGGATGAACGTGCCCCCATCCCGGAGGACGTGTTTGGCGTTTTCCATTGCCTTTTGGGCTTGATAGAGCGTATGATCGAGAGGGCTCTCAACGATGCTTACGATGCGATCAACCCTTTCTTGGAGACCAAGTCCATACACACGAGTGGCCGCATCCTTGGCGGATTCGAAAGCGGGGCGCAGGAACCCCGCGCTAACGAAGAGGATGTCAGATCCGTGGTTGACCAGCTGCACCGTGGTGACTTCCTGAGTGGAAAATGCAAGGTTAGCTGCCTCCCACAAGTCTTCGTGTAAAGGATTATCTGTAGTATGCATGATCCGGGCACCAGGATCCATAGCCCAACGGTGGTTTTGTGCAGTAGTTTTCTTGGATGCGAGGCCAGGCACGAGTGATTTGACTCCACCCGTGAATCCCGCGAAGTAGTGGGGTTCCACGCCATTAATTGTGAATACTTGCTTAGCTGACTTTAGAGCGTGGTTTACGACCACCTCCGTGCCTCGGGATGTTTTCCCCGCGGAAACTAGCTGTGCCTCATCACCAGCATTGTGGACGAGTAGTGTGTCCTTAGATTCCGCCCCGGAGATCTTCCAGGCTGTTTCTCCCGGCGTGGGGGCGTGAGTGCCCGTTGCAAGGATGAAAGTAGCAGGATGGACTAAGATACCGGCCTCGCGCAACAGCTTCACAATGCGGACTGTCGGGGTAGACCGGTCGTGGTCATTCACGATTATTAAACATCCATCTGGTAAAGGTTTCAGGCCGCTAATTTTATCGAGGATATTCCCGTCATCGAGTTTGTCCGTGTACTGAGGTTTTGCCCGAATCAGGTCAGTATCGCCCAACGCATTCAGGAGACGCCCGCGATAATCGAGTTTAGGTGAGCTGTTTATCACGAGTACCTTCAAGAAGGCTCCCAATAAAAAATGAAAGCGTATTTCGAAAAAAAACCCACAAAAATATTTTAGATTTGGTGTCGTTTCCACTTTTTGGCGAGGAACTGGGTAAGCATCTCGAATATACTGTTGCCGAGGTTTCCCCCTACCGCGGGATTTTCGATGTAGGGGATGCCGATTTTCTGTCCCAGCGTCGCTTCCTCCTCTGCAGAAACTTGGTGGTTCGGGTGTCAGGTGTTATTCCCCACCAGGACGACTTTAAGGTAGGGGTTACCGCTGCCCCGCGGTGCCTCGTTGACCTATTGTTCCACGAATATTATAAAAGGGAAAGGCGACCTAACCGTGATTGGCTGACATTTGATTTCAGACTGTAGTGATGGATGAGAATCTAATAATTTACAAAATTTCGTACGAGGTGACGTCGGACTCGATAGAATCCCAAAAATTGCTCAAAACCTTGACGCCCATTGACGCGTTTGCAATCTACATATATAACAACAAGCGATTGTATATCTAGAAGGGGAAATACCTCGACTTTGATCCATTGCCGCTCCATAATATAATTTGGCCTCGATTTACCTGAAGGTCTTCCATACTTCACCTTCGACCTCGATCTTAGCGTCTAGGCCAAATTTTCGCTCCATTGCTTAAAAATACAAACCATTGTGGGCGGGTCAATTTTTCCCGTTTTCATATGATCGTGGAACTTCGCCAACTTGGATACGATCTTTTCCTGTATTCCTTATTGCGTCCAACGTAAGAGATAGCCTCCATTTGCCCCGATTTGCCTATGCGATGCCCGCGTCCTATGTACCTATGAACGCGAGATGAAAGGAGCAGTTTCCATAATGCACGAACTTTGCGTTGGTTCGTGGACTATCCCGGCATTACCCCGTTTGGGAATTGTCTGCGAAGTGTGCCTGCCATTAACCGGAGAATAGTGAAATAATTTTACCATTCTCGCTCTTTTCAGATCGGAACCAGTGGGTTTTAATCGTTGTGAATTATACCACACCCTCGAAAGATGAAAACCTTTATATGGAAATTAGCCAGAATCATTTGCATCTATTGAAAATAGTGATTGATTTCGAAAATACCGCTTTTAAAGAGCGATAAAAATGCGTAAAGGATCATATTCGATCGTAATTTTATGCATGTTGGGATTTCTATTCCTTATCGATGTAAGATTCGTTGCAGGCACAGAAGTTACAAATAGTGTGACTCTCAACTATTTGGAAAAAGAAGCTGTAAAAATTACCCCTAAAAAAAAGGTCGTTTGGACGTTTAACGGCTCAAATCCAAACGTCAATATAACCTTAAGACGTTATACGGAGAAATGTTATCTTGGTTCAGGTTGGTATTCAGAACTCTCTTCAGGACACGTTGATGATACGGGGATATGGGAGGTTCCAGTATCTTGGATG
>MBAA01000204.1:3273-4045 GCA_001940655.1 Promethearchaeota archaeon CR_4 | reverse complement strand
CTCGGAGACAAATACCGTGATACCTCCATATTATTTCGTTTTTGTTCATGATGATTCGGAGGATCAAGAAGCTACAACCCTAACTTATGAATTGGTTATTGACGAGTTCGGCATTCCTGGATATTATGGAATTTTAATGGTTTCTGTGTTAGGAATTGCGCTAATTTTTGTTTTTAACAAGAAATATAAACAATTAAACTAGACAAATGTAATGTATTTGACTGTTTGGTTATGACTAATGGCTAAATACTCTGTTGTCTCTTAAATGCATCTGTTAAAGACCCGAGATTTTTAGTAAGATATAAGGTTTTTTCCCACTTGAGGGTAAGTTATCTAGCCCGTTATTTTCAGATGGTTACATTAACGAATCCTCAGATTTTCTGGAATCCGTTATTGCAAAAAAATATAGGGAGTATTTTTATATACCTTTCTCATTTCATTTGATGTCAACCTGTAGTGGTGATTCCTTTGACAGCCGAGAATCTCATTATCTATAAATTTTCGTGCGAGGGAACGTTGGAGTTAATAGAATCCCAGAAATTATTGGAAGCCTTCACGCCCATTGACGCGTTGGCAATCTACATCTACGACAAGAAACGACTGTATGTCTGGAAGGGGAAACAACTCGATCTAGTCGTTGGGAAATACGTTCCTGGAGCCAAGGACTTGATTCTCAAAAATGATTCGAAGATTCACATCCTCCGCCACATCGTGGTCGAAAGTGGGAGTGAACCCCAAGATTTCTTTGACGACTTGAACTTGCAACCCAAAG
>MBAA01000204.1:682-3253 GCA_001940655.1 Promethearchaeota archaeon CR_4 | reverse complement strand
GCGGCGGGAAAGATCAGTGACACGTTAAACGAGATTATCGAAAAGTTGAAGGTGACGGAGAAAGACTTACTGGCGAACAGTGCCTACGATCAAGCGATTGAGAAAGCGCAGGAATTGATTGCTCTCGGTTGCAAACTCAATAAACTCACGCTCATCAAAGAACAGCAACTGTTCATCACACGGGTGGAGGAAACAAAGTTATTCAAGGACAAGCTGGACAAGGATTTTGAGGAAATCTCGAAACTGGTTGAGAACTCGGCTTTTGAAAAAGCACGGACTAAATTAGAAGAAATCTCCGCATTTGTAAAAATGAATAAGCTCTCTGACTTGCAGGAACGGGTTACCAACCTTCGTGAATCCATTGCTCCTAGTTTGGAGATCTACAAAAAAGATGTCGAATTATTCGACCGCCTCGTTGCAACAATTGCCGATAACGTGAAGCACGAACAGTGGGAGGTGGCGGTTCCAAACTGTGAGAAAATCCTCACCATCGCTCCCAAAGTTGAAAAGCAAGATCTTCTCCCGAAATATCAAGCATTATTAAACGAGTCTCGAGAAAAAGCTGAGCTCGCTGTAACCGCGCGTAAAAAAGCACAGGAATTATTATCGCAACAAGCCAATTCAGTGCGGGATGTCATCCGGCCCGATAAAAACATTCTTCCTCTGGTGGAAGAATTTTCGGTTCAAGAACTACTGGGAACACTTTCCCAAGATGTTGACGAGATGATGACACGTGTGGGTTCCTTGCTAGAAACTCACCGGGTGGAGATTAAGGCGGAGGGGGTGAGCAAAGCAGCCCTCAAAAGTACCTCAGGGGAGATGGTCGCGTTAGAACGAACTTCGAAAATTGAAATCATAAATCTCCCACCTAGTAATGATGTCGCACCTACTGCCCCTCCCTCTTATAAATTCCAATCGGGAATCGACAATCCGCTCAATGATTACATCGAAGAAGCGGTTATCAAAGATCTCATCCCATATAGCTTCGAGATCACGGAAATTCAATTGAATGGTGAAAAGTCTTCCAAGGAACTGGTCCAGCATCTCACTCGTGACGGATTGGAAGTCACTTGGACTGTACAAAACATACCCCCCAAGGGAAAAGTTGACGTGAATTACGATTTACGCCGGCGAGTCTCCCGTACCCTCATCCTCACGTTCGAAGACTCGCTTAAGATCGTGAAAACCCACGCTAGCCTCTCCCAGCTTGGGACGGAAGGCCTTTATGACGCGTTCCTAAACTTTACCAATACCTTCACTGCGCCCCTCCGATTTGCCGTCTTTGAGGACATCTTGCCGCTCTACTATTTATTTGAAATTCAACAACCCCAAGCCAAACCCGCTTTGACTTCGGAAAGTACCAGTGGAACCATCGTCAAGTGGAACGAAGGCGTAATCCCTCCACAAGCAGATCGCGTGCACCAATACCGGCTGCTAGAACTTTTCCGGTTTGAAGAGAAGAAAATAAAAGCCTTCGCCCTCCTCGATCCCGCCCTTAAAGCGAGTTATGCAGGTAATTATGCAGAAGCTACATCGATGTGGTCTCCCTTCTTGACGGATCTCAAAGGACAGTTCAACATTACAGACTTTGCACCGCCAATGGTTGAAAATATCGTTGAGTTGGATGAACTCCAAAAATTTGCAGACGCATACGCTTTGAAACTGAAAAACGCGTCAACCGCTCGCGAGTTAGTCGAACATTCTGAGACACTAATAGCCTTATTTAACCAAGGTATCCAAATTTTGGAGAGAAAAGCACGGGAACAGCAGGAAGCAGAAGAGAAGCAAAAAGTCGAAGTACTAGACGCACAGCGAAAAATTGAAGAAGAAAAAGTACGACAATTAGCCGAGGAAGAGAAGCGACAATTAGGGGAAGAACAGGCACGAAAGCAAGCCGAAGAGGACGAAAAGCGCCGAGCTGCGGTAGAAAAGGCGAAAGACCTCGAAACTTTGTCCCGCAAACTACAATTTGCCGAAGAGAATTTCCAGAATGCATTTGGCGACAGGAAATACGAGGTGTGTCTTCAGAGTATCCCTGAAATCACCCATCTGGCGTCCCAACTCGATAAACCCGACATCGGTGCAAAATATGAAAAAATACACCAGCAAATCGAATCCAACATTCGACAAGAAGCGAAATTGCTAGCTCTACAAAAGGAAAAATATGAAAAGATCACCTCCCTCAAAAAATCCGCGGCAGACCTCGAAAGTACATTGAAATTTCCCGAGGCCAAATCGACATATGCTGAAATCAAGAAACTAGCAACTGAGATCAATGACCCGCTCACGGTTTCCTTTTGCGAACAACGCGTTGCCCAGATAGACGCGTGGGAGAACGAGTTCTCCAGTTCCGACCTCATAAAATGGGATATTGCCCCTTTCAGGATCATCAACCGATTGCGTTACAATTATGTCGAAGTACTAAAGGACAAAGTTGCCGCGCAAAAACGGGTCGGAGAGATAAGCGCACAGGCTAAGAGAGAGGAAGATGTGAAAATGGTAACAATGCAGCGAACCAATTTCAAGGGGCAAGGTCCCTACAACGAGAAGGGCGAATGTTTTACCATCTAT
>MBAA01000204.1:0-627 GCA_001940655.1 Promethearchaeota archaeon CR_4 | reverse complement strand
AAATTGAATGAAATTGTAGGCAGGATGCATCTAACGATTTCAGCAATTAGAATCTACTCTTAACCTTTTTCCCTTCGAAAAATTTTATGGTGGGGATGAACATCGATTCTGTGACTTTAATTTGGTTCTAAGTTATGTCTTAGGAATTCTTTCTCTAGGGTTATAGAAAGCAGGAAACGAAGGAAAAAGTGGATTATTGTCTTAAAAATGGCAAGATTAAAAAAATAGAAAAAAAGGACGTTGCTGTTTCAATGACATACTAAATGAAGTCCTAGCTGACAAGTCGTTCATTATTTAACATTAACCTCTTCTTTCGGTTAATGCCCAACGATATTCCTATAACTCCGAATAGACCAATTATAATGTATTCAAGAGGATACCCAGGAATACGCGGTTTTTGATAATCACCATCATTGCCATCTCCTCCACCTTGAATTAAATACAGGATGCTATCCTCGACTATCGCGGATTCGCCACCATAAAGATTCCTGAATTTGACTTGAATGGTGTATTCGTTGTTGTTTGTCGAACCGCCTAAATAAACCTGTTTGGTGGTACTGTAGGGTTCCCAAGCAGTCCACTCGTCGGATGTCCCATTCCTGAAGCACATTTCTTGTGCTCCAGACG
>MBAA01000153.1:6174-6342 GCA_001940655.1 Promethearchaeota archaeon CR_4 | reverse complement strand
TAATTGGCTAGCAGATGTTCATTCCTTTCGTGGTAGATCCTATAAAAGTTTCGGGCACGACATCTCGAATTTCGTCGGATCAAACTCGGGCGGAAACGGGCCGAATTCTGTTAGAAATTAAAAAATAGAATGGAAATTCACATTTCGTCAAGCTCTTCCCGCACCATT
>MBAA01000153.1:5003-6168 GCA_001940655.1 Promethearchaeota archaeon CR_4 | reverse complement strand
ATCGTGCGGAATTTCACTGCATCCGGCAGGGGACCCACAACTTTTAGATCTCCAGACATATAGGCGGACGTGGCGTCCACGTCACCGCTGAAGATGCCAGCACCGATCGCGTCCGTCATTTCGAGGGTAATGTCCGAATTGGCAGCATCCCCGACACCCGTGGCAAATTGCCCGTCCTTAATGGACAACCAGACTTTCAAATTGTCGCCGATCTTGAACTGGAGGACGCGATCCCAGCCCTCGACTTCTTCTTTGATGTCGTCAGATTTATTGCAGATGGTTAACACAACTACGTTGAGATATTTTGGGATATCCGCAACCGAGAAGGAGCCGTCTGCGACTTTAGCTTTCATTTCCTTGGCCATGTATTATCACTGTATGTATCAAGTTACGCGAAAATTCGACTTGATTGTGCGTTAAAATTTGGTGATAGTCCTATAAAAAGATTATTTCCCCACGGAGCGAAAGCAACGAGAATCGGGCGAGAAAGAAACCGGTGTGGAAAAAAGATGAAAGCAACACCAATGAGATTAGGGATGATAGGAGTGTGCCGTGAATTTCGGAACAGGATTTGCGGGGAGAAGGGGGGGAGAAATGCAAGCGATTTTGGAATTTTTAAGAGATGTGAATTGTAATCACGATTACACAATTAAGCAATTGGAGATTGCAAGAGGTCATAAGTCAAGTTTGGCTTGTGATAGTTCGATGCTCAAGGAAGGATACCTGCAAGAGAAGGTTGAAGGCGACAAAGCCCGGTGCCTTGCCTGTGCCCACAAGTGCGTGATGAAACACGGACTGCGAGGATTCTGTGGCACCCGCATCAACAAAAACGGGAAGATCTTCAGTCTCACATATGGCATGCTCAGTTCGGAAGCCCAGGATCCCATCGAGAAAAAACCCCTCTACAATTTCTGGCCAGGGTCGGGGGCTTATTCGGTCGCCAGTGTCGGGTGCTCGTTACGGTGCCAATTCTGCCAAAACTGGCAAATTTCGCAAGCGCGCATTGATGACAATGGGCAAATCGCCGGGATTCAATCACCGTCCAACAACCGCGATGGACGTTTTCCCTTGCGTGAGGTAATGCCCGAAGAATTAATTGCGCGGGTGAAACAATCCCCCTGCGCCAGCATTGCCTTCACCTACAACGAACCCATTATCTGGCACG
>MBAA01000153.1:0-4974 GCA_001940655.1 Promethearchaeota archaeon CR_4 | reverse complement strand
GAGTTCTTCCGGATCGTCATTTTCACCACGCTCTTGATTCCCGGGGAAAATGACGATCCGGAAGAACTCCGGGCACTCGCGAAATGGGTCTTGGATGCACTAGGCCAAGATACACCCTTACACTTCAGCGCATACCATCCAGATTATAAATTCCACGATGCTGGAGCAACGCCAGCTCGAACCGTGCTCAAAGCGGGAGAGATTGCGAGAGAAGTCGGATTGTGGTACGTGTACGCGGGCAACATCGGACGATCCGAGGGGAATAATTCCACCTGCCATCACTGTGGGAAAACTCTGGTCCACCGGCAGGGATTTTCAACCACGGTTGGGCTCCTCCTGGAGGACGGTACATGCAAGAACTGTGGTACTCCAAGTAAGTTTGTGGGATTTCTCGACCCAGAGAAGCAATTCCGTTGGTGATTTTAGCGTATTTCCTGAGATCTTTTCATTTTTTTGGAGGAAATGCTATATCTAGACCTATTCTAGCCGGGTTTGCTATGCAGGTCTTCTTTTTTCCATGGATTTCCCAATTTATTAGTTCATTCTTTGATGCAATTTCCACTCCGTGGCAGTAATTGTCCCATATTTCACCCCGCGGCAACGCCGGTTGGAGAAATATTTAATAAGCAGGCGCAATTCCTTAATGTCGTCAAGATCAGCAGAGTTTAGACTTTGCTCAAAGCAAGGTTGTTGTACCAGCGAGTATCCCCCGCTATGCGGCACCCGCCGGAAGCCTTGCCTACAAGGTCGATCACCATGGTAAACAAATTTGTTAAATTACAAGCCTTTTCAGCGGTAATAATCTTAGGTCTGTTAGCGACTTCATACTTCATTCTCCCAAGCGGAACAATTGGTGCGCCATCCCAATTGGATGGTGCCCGAGAGAATCAAAAATCCCCCAATGCTGCCGCAGTCGACCTTGACGTGGATTTCTTACACTATTACTTGGATTCGGTGTTTGAACAAATCGAGACTCACGCCCGCGACCCGGAAACGGAGTTCGGGTTGGACGATACCTTTTTCCATATAATGACAGATGACTGGAGTACAGTTTACGGCGGGGACACGGACAAATACAGCTTTGACAATATCCTAACCTATTTTGGCCTGTGGTCAACGTATTACGCCTATTTGGGAGAGCAAGAACTGATAGAAACGTTTAAAGACGCAATCGTAGGATCTCCGTTATATACGAATTTCGGTTCGGTTAACGGTAGTGCATTTCGCTGGAAGATGGGCCAAAATGGCACGAATCCAGTTGACACCTATCATTTGGTAGACAATGCGTTAAGTCTCTTCAGTTTGTTACGTTATTGCGACACAAACTCGGTCGCACCCGCAAATACGACCGCTTTAAATTTATACAAGTACTTGAGTAACGTCCTGTGGCATCCCGACGATTATTTCTTGGGATCAAATGGCACCGACCCTGGAGAGGCAATGTCATATAACAACTTGCTCGGCGCGCTTGTACTTTCGATGCTTGCTAGAAATAAAGCGACAATTTTTAGTGGCAGCATCAAGTCACAGGCAGAAAATTTAGCTCAACGGGCTTTTGCAGCGGTGAACATTTCAGGAATATTTGAACAATTTGGAGCATCGCAAGGAGTTGAGAATAATTTTAGAGAATCAAGAACTATCGGGGACAGAAGCTTAAAAACAAATGCCTTAGGTGTCGCGGCATTCGCGGATTTCTACTTGCGATCGGGGCGGGCTGCGGCAAACAAGAGTGCACTTACGCTTGCAGAAAACCTGTGCCAAGTCATTTGGGATCATTTCTACGAACCGGACATGGGTACCAGCGGAGGATTCGTGGATGTTTTAAATGGTGGAGACGGGAGTATAAAAATCAACCAAACCAGCTTGGAAGGGAATGCTTACTGGTTGCTCGCCCTTGGCCGCTTATTCGAGGCATCGGGCAATATCACCTACTATGAGAAAGCCATCGAAGTCTACCAGCAAGTGGTCGCGAATCTCTGGGACGAGACAAATCTCGGGTTTATCCGGTCAACGGGAGATTTAGGCACCGATTCCAACAAAAGCGTGGGTGAAAATGCCCTCTTTTACCTGTTTCTGAAAGAAATTGACGAAGCCTATTGGAAAACGAAATTAACCTTCACCACTCCGATGACTGAACTGGTAGTCCACGCGGGTTCCATGGTCAATTTTACTTGGCAATATAATATGACGTTCACCAGTGAGAACAACGTGGACATTAACCAGGGTATTGGGAAAGCGAACGTCACCATGAATCTGCGATACGACTCAAATGGGAGCTTTATCAACGCGATAAGTAATTACACCAATGTTAATGGGACGTGCACTTTCCTTTACCCCCTACCGGAAGAGCTGCCACTCGGTCTTTATTCCATCTATGCATTCGCAAATCGCACCGGTTTTGGTACAGCATATCAAGTGACCTATTTTTCCATTGTTAGCAACATTTCAGTACCATCAGAGATTGACCCTGCCATTAAAATCGTGCAAGGGGAATCCATACCCTTTAACCTCACGTTTACCAATGAGCGGAATAATGCCACTTATGTGATTTGTAACGGCACCGGGCCGGAGCTCTCGATGAATGCCGCCACCTTTTTCCTTGCCAATAACACGGAAACGAACGCGAATCTAACCATCGCGGCAGGGATCGATGCTCCACTTGGGGATCAAAAATTCAATTTGACATTAGTTAATGATAGCAGAGTCATTTTTGAAACACAGCTTGATGTTGAAGTTCTTCCTGCGGTCAGCTTCGAGTACCTCGAGTTTTCCCGCTCCATCGTTGCAGGAGTCAACGGAGAAATGTTCATCGTGCTTGAAAATGCTCGTCCTACCACACAAGAAAGTGTCAATATTACCCTCCGAGGGGCGGATCTTCAAGATGTTACTCAATTGATTTCTCTGCAACCGAAAGAAAGGGTCAAAGTCTACGTCCCCCTCAATTACACGGGAACCCATCTTACAGGAACGGTGACGTTCGATGTGAATGTATCGCGGTACACTCAAACGATCCAATCCTCTACTTATACATCAAACCTCGCCCGCGCCATTGAGATCCAAGGCGTGTCAACTTCCACCGGCGTCGTGCAAGGTCGCAGTTTCTACGTGAACATCCGCGCCCTCAATAACGTCAATATCACACGACAAATTGACGTTTCCTTTAAGGTAAACGGTCAATTGGTGAAATTAGAAGCGAATATTACCCTTACACCAGGAGAGAATGACCTCATTGTGGAGGTAAACCCTCTTACCTCCAACCCGTGGGATGTCACAACCTACGAACTGGATGTCAACATCACAGTGGGATCAGAAACCGTGTTTCAAGACCGTCTCTTGGTGCAGTCGATTTTGTCTATTGAAAGCATTATTTTCGCCTACGTGTTACCGATCGTTTTCCCTATTGCAATCATATTAATTCTCCTCCAGAGGAAAAAGAAGCGGGACATGCTCAGGTAACGAATCTTATGGAGTGAAAACCAACTATGACACACCACCGTGCAAGAATAGCATTAATTCTCCTCCCAGTAATAGTCGGAAGCGCATTATTGTCAATTATCCCTCTTTTCCTTAGTACTCAACCAAGGGTTGACTCCTTTCAAAGCAACCCCCCTAACACGTTGTCGCCTCAGACATCTCAGATCACGGACAATACTATGTATGGAGCTATCCAATTGTCGACCGATCAAGTTTACCGGGGTCAAAACCTCACCTACAACGTCACAGTGGGGCAGGTCGGTATGCCTATTGAAATGCTGAATTGGAGCTTCGGTATACAAAATCTCACGGAAGGTGGAGACGAGTTCGATTTTGCGGATTGGAGTAATATTACAGAGATAGAGTATCCGATAATGAATGACACGTGGCCAGTCCCCCTCTCGGCTTCAGCAGGATCTTACAGGGTCTTCTTATCGATTTTTAACGGAACAGATAATACTAATGTTTTTAAAGATTTTTCAGTGATCAACAATCGCCCCATCATCACCAGCGTTATTGCGAACGAAAGTTCCGTGTATCGTAATTCCGCATTTAACGTCACAGTGAACGCCACAGACATAGAAATTGGGAATCTTGCCCCGGATGATGGAAACGATGCGAACATTTACGTACGAGTTTATTACCGGAATCCAAATGGCGAAGTATATTCCGTGAATGCGAAAAATCAAAATGGGACGTTTCCCGGCAATTATTCCGCCCGGATCTCAACAGAAAAGTCGTGGCCTGTTGGCATTTACTCATATTGGGTAGCCGTGCAAGATTATCGGGCAGGGATGGAAGAAAAAGAAAATATAACATCAGACGTTTACACGATCCCCATCCTCAACCAAAATCCATCGATCAACGTTGCTACAGGTATGATCATCAATGATCAACCAGCTAATGCAACGGATATCAGGATCCGCATGGGTAAAACGATTAATATCACCATTTTCGCGACCGATCCGGAAAATTCTGTGCATTACATCCAAATCAAACTGCAACATGATAATGGAACATCGAGGAATTACACGATGAATTATGCGGATAGTTCCCACACTATCATTATAGATACGGAGGACTTATTGGTCGGTACATGGTACATTTATCTTACTGTCATCGATGCTGATGGAGGGACTTACGAGCCACCAATACCACCGAGCATCGAGATTCTACCCGACACGTGGACTATGGCGGCACCCATCGTGTTCCTTATTATCGGTATAATCATCGGCATCGCGGTAGGAGCCGCCCTGATAGGGTGGCGGGCAAGAAAGAATATTAATCAACAGATGGCAAAAATGCCCGTTACAGAGATAGAACCCAAATCCAGCTCAGAAAAGATTAGGAAAAAATCTGAAGATGAAGAATCTCCAAACGAAGAAGAATCCGAAGGCGAAGAAAAAACATCAATGAAACGGAAAATACGCCGACGAATCAATTAAATTAATATACTCTTTTTTCGACTTTAAATCGGTTCCCTTGCTGAGCTGATCATCG
>MBAA01000046.1:42198-42424 GCA_001940655.1 Promethearchaeota archaeon CR_4 | reverse complement strand
CCGGCGGGTAATTCTCCGTTGTAAAAACATCACAAAAATTGTTTTCATTGTAAAAACATCTCCCTTCATTGTAAATACTTCACAAAATACTCAAGAGTTCCTGAAGAAAAATATAAATGTAATATATTTGAGAAAGTATGTTTAAGGGAAGGGTAGGAGGAAAAGAAGGAAAAATTAGATAGACATGACGAGGGCGACAATCCCGGCCAAGAGGATGATGATACCT
>MBAA01000046.1:41596-42127 GCA_001940655.1 Promethearchaeota archaeon CR_4 | reverse complement strand
TAACCAATGACCTACGTTAATCTTGTGCTTTGTGTGGATTGCCCCGACAGAACCAAGCAAAATGACGCTTAGGACGATAACAATTATCCCGAATGCGACATTCTCGAATGAAGGACTAAACATCGCATAAACCGATTGAATGATAGCAACAACCGCGCCTAAAATCAGTAATATTCTCACGACATCGTTTTTAGCCATGTTATTCACCCACTAGTGGTGTTATGGGGGGATTTTCTTGTAGGGATATAAACGCTGTGCTTTTTTTATATATAGTTAAAATGACCCAAGGGAGCAAAAAATTTTCAAGTGTCTCGGAGATATTTTCCTTTATGGACTTCAAAAAATTCACCAACCACCAGCGAAAGGTGGACGATTTAATTGTTGCTAAGAAGTATCTCGCGGCGTACGAGCAGATTCGAGAACTCTTGAACCAGCACGAGGAAAATTTGACGGGAGAACAAGTGCATTATTTGTTAAATCTCCAGTCAAATACCAAGTACGCGGCCGAGTCGCAAGTGATTCTCAAGATAA
>MBAA01000046.1:41388-41499 GCA_001940655.1 Promethearchaeota archaeon CR_4 | reverse complement strand
TTCGACAACCTGGCGGGCAAATTGTATGTGGTGATCCACGTCAATCCCGCCATCGATCACGCCTACGAGAAGGCACAGCGGCGCCTGGACGAGTTGATCGGCCAGTTGCGC
>MBAA01000046.1:33612-41286 GCA_001940655.1 Promethearchaeota archaeon CR_4 | reverse complement strand
AAATCCAAGGAAAACGACAAGAAGGATATCACGATACTTATAGATTCCATATCCTAATTCGACTATCAAGTTTAATTTTACAAACAGGAAATTCCAAAAATTAATGCATTTGATCAATACGAAAGAAAATAATGAGAGGGAATTAGGCGGATCGAAATTATGGAAATAGGTGCGCATAACTCGCTTCCAAAGCCATTCCTAGACAATATTTAGTTGACTCAAGTGCTCCAATACACCCTTTGATGCAGGTACATTCACACCCATAGGTACACAAACCGCGGGATAACTTTTTTTCAATTACTAGCAGTGAGAGGAAAGCTCACACTCATATTATAAGTAACCGCCACCCTGTCGTTGATAAAGATGGATAGCCCGGTACCTAGTGCCATTTATTACGACCCTCGTAGGATGGGTGTCGCGTGGATCAAGTGCTACGTCGTTCTGATATGCCCGAGCGCAAAATTCTTAAAGGTGAAGATTAGAAATACAAATCGTGTTTCTTATTTATTGAGCCTATTTGAAACTTAACAATAAGAACCAGAGAGAGCGAATATTATGGCTTTACGTCGATCCCATATTTCAGATTCTTGCTTGTATCTCATACTGTTTGTGTTTGCAACATTTACTGTGCCCTATCTAATATTGCATTCAACCGGCGTAGTAGAAGAAGGAATAGACCTTCTAATTTCCATTTGCGTTGCCATTGTAGCAGCAATTTTGGTAGGAATAGTTATGATTATTCGCTATGTGAGAAAAAAAAATCAGTATAAACAAGTCTCTAGCGTATTCGAGGATATAAAAGAGATCGATTCAGAGACTTACAAGGCATTTATCCTCTCTAACGTGAAAGGGGAGATAAAAACCCATTTAAGCGAAAATTGGGGCGTTCCCTTAGAGTACACCCCGGGATTGAAGAACGTAATACCTCCAGAAGATAAAATTTTTTATTCCGATATTTGCGCGATTGTATACGAGGGGTATTCTCCATACCTTGGGACAATAAGGAAAGAATGGGAAGGTCAAGTGATATTTACCAACAAGGGATATGCTTTCCCTATTATAGCTGATCTCGACTCCCCTTCTACGTCTTTTGATCGAAAAACCGCACAAATAGGGATTTTAAAATATTTTCCTTGGAATTCCATCGTAGCGCATGTTTCGATTCAAAATGGTGAATTTAAGATAAGCTATGGAAGAGGCCGTTTAGGGGTTCAACTTAAAAGAAACCCATATCGTGAAAGAAACCTTTCCTCACCTGAGAGTGCCTTGTGGCATAATTTTCACAATGGGTTCGTGGTTAACTTGATCTTAAGCGAAAAACGCAAACTTCTCGATTATTTGCTAGAAAATATGGGAAATATACCCATTTATGAACGGAAATTGGTTACAATCTATAAAACGATATCACACTAATTTCAGATCAATCTAAAAATATAGAAAAACAGATTATTAAAAATACCAAGATCATTCAACGAGATTTAGTTAAACAATCGCAGGTAGCAGCCCACACTCAAGGAGAAAGACCACGAGCTGGAGAAAATTTGCAAAAAATTACGAAAATTGAACCGATGTTAATCCCTGAAAACACTTCCAATTCTAATGAAGATAATAGATATTGTAAATGTAGCGCAAAAATCTCAATGGACCAAAAATTCTGTATGATTTGCGGTAGCAAAATAACCGAATAAATGGTTCGGAACCAGGTTCACGCGATCAGCGCTAAGGTCTTTGTGTTCCACCACCATTCATTTTGTTTGTTAAATCCATCCCGTCTCTCGTAAGTAATGAAACCATAATTCGAGAGCTTTTTAATTTGATTTTCCAACCCCGCGTCCTATGTTCGGATTTGGAACCTGTATTTCTCTTTCAACTGGTGTACCTGATCGGGTTTAACTATGTCTTTCAAATTTGATTTATATACCGCGAATAAATAGAAAGTAGCATATTGCTTGCGCATCGCAGCACCCACGAACAATTAATCCTACAATAACGCCTTCTACCTCATTGAGAGTCCCTTTTTTGACCATAACTCGTGGGTCGTGTTCGAAGTGACCACTATAAATAAGGGGTTGTCATATCTTTGCAGTTACGATTGCGATCGTAAACCACCCTCTGAGGGGTTCGAGTTCTGGGGTAAGGTTTATCATCAAAAAAAACAGCAATCCCGCTATCAATGCAATCGCTCTACCCGAGGTAAAGATTCCACCGGATTTTAGATATGTCGAATTTTTATCATTTCAAGCAAAATTACATGCGTTTTGTCATATATACGTTTGAGGAAGTTAGAGATCGAGGGATTGAAAACATAAAAGCCATTTTATCTTAATTTGAAGAATTTACGAGGAGTATCGTAAAACATATCCTTGATAACGGAATCAAGATCCTGGGGATGAAGGGTATTTTCGCGGAGATTCGTTTCTAGGGCCACTCCCAGGCAATACTTAGTTGATTCCAGTGCTCCGATGCTTCCTTCGATGCACGCACAATCACCACCATAGGCACAAACTCGGCGAGACAACTGTTTTTCGATCACTTGCGTGAAAAACTGGATGGTGTCAACGGGAGACAAGAGGGGGAGCCAGTCCGCGTCCACGATTACATTAGAATACATGTCGAGAGCTGAAAACACGTTCTTCCACCAGGGAAAACCCGCATGAAGTAAACTAAACGTGATGTCTGGAAACTCCTCGAGGAGCGGGAAAAACTTTCTCGGATCTGACCCTTGAATGATGGCGGTACCGGTATGCACTTGGACGGGAATTCTACGTGTTTCTGGAAGCTCCGACAGTGTTACCAACATTTCCCGCAACACGTAATTTCCAAAATTTAAAACTTCTGGCCAAGGCACGTCCTTGAGGGATTTGTTAAAGATCTTGGCAGCGTTCGCGCCCATGTCGCCGAATTGCTGTGGATTTGGCGTGGGCCCGAAATCAAGGGATCGTTCGTGGGCACTCGCCAACACGAGAGAAACCCAGTGGTCAGCAGCATGTTCGGTGATGGCATGTAATGCGTCTACGAAAGTTCCAAAGGTCATTGTGTTGCGGGGAGTAATGCTAAACATCTCACTAAGATGCAGAATGTCAGAATCAAGAGTCCAGCATTCAGGATCAAAAGCAAATAACAGGGAATTTAACCGAAGGGCGGGCCGGAAGAAAGTATCCCCTTGTTCTTGATACCCCGAGGGCAGGCGAGTAGCAAATCTTCCATAAGGAACGTCTAAAATCGCACATTTATAATTTCCATATGCTTGGAGTTTCTTTTTCAAAAAGGAAGAATCCTCAAGTATCTTCTGCCCTCCATAGAACTCCTGTATTTTCTTTTCCAACTGGACCGCTTTCATGTAATTCCAATTATCCAACGAAATTCCATACATTCTCTGGAATCCTCGATTGAGGGACTCCCGGAAGTAATCATTACTATAATTATACACGAAATTTGCAAAATTTAGCAGGGTATCAGTGGGTGCAAGGACGGGATAGGCATACCGCTGATGTTCCGGTTTCAGGCCCGGGAAAAAATCATAGAATCCAACGTAAGATCGGGAAAAGATTTGCGGGCTGAGGAACGAACCGCCTTCAACTATGAAATGGGGGGGACAAAGATGCTCATGCGTGTCAATGATGGGCGCGCGTTCGATCTTCTCTTGAACATCCCTTCGCACCAATTCCATAAGTAATAGAGACGAGAGCAGTTAATTATTTTTAATGCTTGACGCTCTTCACCAACCCATTTTTGGGATAGATGATGTCTCCTTCTCGCTTGAGGGTCTTGAGCGCTTCCTCGATGTCCTCGTCTTTCATTTCACCTTCGAGGGCAACGCGTTCCTTGAGTGCATCGAGCTCCACAGGTTTGTTGCCGTTCTCTTCTTCCATATCACGTAAAATTTCGAGGATCTTGCCAATCTTGGACACTTGGGAACGGGAATGACCTGTCATCAAGCGGTCGATGTCAAAGGTGCCTGTTTCTTTGTCAAATCCAATGTCCTGTAACGATCGGGTCACCAACTCGAGGATTGCCTCAACGTCCTCTTCATCTACTGAAGTTTTGAGTGCCATCTTCGCATGGGCTTCGGACAAGCGAATGATCCCCTCCAGGTTGCGCGCGACCATCGCGATGGCCGCGTTGTCCTCCCCTCCTTGCGCGCGCATCTTGAGGTAAAACTCCGAGATTTTCTTGGAGGCTGTCGGGGTCAGACGGGGTTTGCAGGTCTTTTTCGCATAGTGGATGTATTTTTTCAGCAGGTTCCCCTGAATGGTATTTTGGGGCGTTGGAATCGTGGACTCGTCCGTTCCTTCCTCGGACTCGCAGGTTTTTGGCGTTTCCGCTTGCATATGCAAATCCAAGATGAAATTCGCAATGTCGCGATCCGTATTTGCATCCGGTTTGTCAATGACAACGAAGATGAGGTCAAACCGGGACAAGAGCGGGGGACTCAAGCGAATGTTATCAGTAGCAGTCTTCCACGGGTTGTACCGGCCGAGGTGGGGGTTCGCCGCCGCTAAGATGGAGGTGCGAGAATTCAACGTAGCCACGATCCCCGCTTTAGCTATCGAGATTGTATTGTGTAATACAACCCCCTTACCAATGAACGTGTGGGAAGGTTCCACTGTCAGATCATATACCCAGGGAGTATAGTTTTCTCCCTCATTGTTTATTATTTCAATGTCTGTTATTCGATCCCAAAGAATATCGGAATTCATTAACATTTCTATTGATTTTAATTCAATTTTAACGTCCATTAATTGTTCTTTAAGGGAATTCACCACCTTATATCTGATTTCATTCCGTTTTTCTTTAGAATAACCCCAATTTTCATAATAATCGAGATTTCTTCTCGACAATCCAGAAATCTTAGCCAAGGCCTCTCGTGAGTAACCCATCTCATCTCTTAATTGGGTAATGTCAGAATTAAACTCTATATGATGTTCAATAGCCGAGAGTTTGCCCTTTATTTCCATAATCTCTTTTTCAACAATGTTTCGGGTGACACCATAATTCTTTGCCAAATGGCGGTTAAAATAATCCTTATATGGTATCGCTAAGTGTTTCTTTAATCGAATTAGCTTTTTTGCGATATCCATAGGAAACACATCATAGTGATGTGTTTTTTCGTTATCTGGTTGTATCAATTCTTGGAATTTTTCGTATCGAGGGTCGGTTTCCTCAATAATCTCGTAGAAGAATTGAATTAAAGACTGACCTCGAATATACACTTTATAGGATTCGTTGTGTACGTCAAAAACTATGCGGGATTGAATGCCGAGTTTTAGAAGAAGATCTTGGTAATCTTCGCTCAACCCCTTGGAGGAAGTCCGGTAGCACACGGACGTGGATTCCAAACTTCCATCCCCTTTGAAAGCACTCCGCAAAAATTCCCTGATTAAATCCACGTTGGTCCCAAGTAGTTTTGCCGGAACTCTCTTGTATCGAGCGGTGGTCATTACCTCAGGAAAGTTCTTACCCATCCACTTGTACAATTCTGTGGAGAGAAATCGCAAAGTAACCGAATTATCGGATTTTTTATTGATAGATGGGGAAATTCCAAAAATATCCATCATAAGTGATTTAAAATCATCTAAGATTGCGGGATCTGTATTTGTGAAACCAAGTTCAACAGTGGATCCTTTGGAACTGTGACCCTCCGTGATGAAATATCCAAGAATCCTCGTTAATTGACGGGAGAGAGTGCTGGGAAAATTTACAACCTTAGCACGAGGATCCGGTATTGTATCACTTAGTTCTAAACAGATAGGTTTGCTAGAGTTCGGTAAATAGCTGGGGATGGGTATGAAGTCCCCGATAACACAATCCCTTGCAGCAATGGGATCTAATTTTGTGCTGCGAAAAATAAACAAAGGATGCTCGGGAGTTACGGTAATCTTTCTTCCGTTGGTAAAGGTAAATCGATAAAAATGATCCGGGGCCTTGTGTCGACTAATGCGGTTAATGGGAGTCTTGAAGATTTTCTGAAAATCCGTGGAAAAAACACTCACCTGATTATATGGGAGGATCTCGCAATTAAGACCTTGAATAATCTCTTCCTTGTAATTTTCCATTAAATTGTCAACAAAACTACCAATATGTATTCGATTTCCATCGGTCGAGAGAATCTCGGTATCATAGTGATATGACTGTTGTTCCATCCTTTCATGAATGGCGACACGATCCTCGTTGCGCATCTTGTCGAATTCATCGATGCAGGCTATTCCCCCGTCCGCGAGCACAATAGCGCCAGCCTCCAGCGACATACCGCCCGTGTCCGCGTCTTTCATCACCGCTGCTGTGAGGCCTGCTGCACTTGATCCTTTTCCAGAGGTGAAAACACCCCGCGGGGAGAGACGGTAAGCACTATGGAGGATCTGGGACTTACCCGTACCGGGGTCGCCTACAGTGAGCATGTGAATGTCCCCACGAATGTGACCCCCATCGGGTTTGACTTTCGCAACACCACCAAATAAGAGAAGTGCGGTGGCCATCTTAATTTGATCCATCCCCATAATGGACGGAGCAACGGAACGGCCGATCTTTTTCTGAATCATCGGTTCTTTAGCTAGGCGGAGGATTTCCTCGAGCTCCTCGTCCGTGGTGTGCAAGCTATCGGTCTCATCTTCTTTTGACGCGATGTTGTTGACCTGGAGGAAGGTTTTAAAGATGGTGGACTTGTTGCCGCGGGCATTTTCCTGCGGAACCGACCGGTACACTCCGATGATCTTGACCCTATCTCCGGGACGGGCGCGTTCCACGAGAGTATGCGTGAGAATTGCTTGTACTGCGCGGGGAATCCGTCCGGCTGGTAATTCTTCCGGACTTTCCTGAATGTGCACGCTTTGCCAGTCGATAAATTTCGAGTCCCGCGAAACGAGAATGAATTTGGCCTTATTCTTACACCCGGGATTCATGCATTTGGCGGGTTTGATCAGGATGGTGTCAAACTGTTCCACTTCAAACTGGTGGCCGCAGTCTTGACATTCAAAGGTTGCAGTGATGATCTGGGGTTTAACGGGCGTCGTGCGAACGAGAATGCCATGGACACACACCATCTTGTCAATGTGCTCGGCCCGGAGGCCCCGCAAGGAGACCGCGAGCTGGTCTTTTCCTGTGTCGATGCGGATGAAATATTCAATGGTTTCGTCAATAACCCCCCCAGACTCGATGCGGAGGAGGTTTTTGAAGGCCTCGACCGCATCATCTAGGAGCTTCTCCGGGTTATCGTAGAGTTCGTGTGCCAGTTTCGGATCGTAGTCAACTAGGTCATCGTAAATGAAGAGGAGGGTATTCCCGCTGTCAGCATAGAGTTCGTGGATCTTTTCACGATACTTGAATTTATTCGGTTCATCTTGGTAGAACCGGAAGAAATCCTCGAAATTCTCCACCGGGTCAAAAGGTGCGGGAGTGGCAGCTACGGTCACGGCACTATTACCTCGTTAATATGTATTTCCCAACTTTCTTACAACAATTGTCATTTTTGTCGAGAGCATATAGAGTTCGCTGTTAGGGACATAGCCTCGACATATTAACGCAAACTCAAACCATATTTAATAGAAACAGGATGTGCCGGAGCCATAATTTTCTGGAACATCAGGGACTTTCATTAATATAAAAGGTTGCCAAGGTTTCATAATGATATTCTGGAGAATCTCACTGACTAGGGGAGGGAATGATCCCTAATTGCCT
>MBAA01000046.1:30726-33593 GCA_001940655.1 Promethearchaeota archaeon CR_4 | reverse complement strand
TCGAAAAGTAACACGATGAATTCCTCGGCTCGGAGTGCAATTTTTTCATCGTCCAAAAATGCGTCCGTCCGGTGCATAATGCGCTCAAAATCTTCCCGACCTATGTTTTGCAATTCTATGAAATTCCTATTCAAATGTGCTTCCGTGGGTTCACGGTACTTGTGGCAAATCTTAGCGATGCTCGCGTTGAGTAATTCCCGAATTTTTCGCTTAGTCTGGGGTTCGAGATCCATGGAGTCGCAGATCAACTCTAAGAGGTGGTGTTGGCAGCTTAGTATTTTTGCATTTGATTTTCGTCCTTTAAAAGCGTATCTGATGAAAGATTAATATGCGTACCTTATCGTCAAATTACATTCCAACCCGTTTCGACATAGGGACAAAAACACCTGCCATCCGACAAATCTCAAAGTGAGTTCCATTTTTCAATCTCATTGGAGAATTCACGAGAATCTCGGAATACAAAAGGGAACTTGCCTCGATTCAAGGGGGAGATTTGGAGAAAGGAGAATTGGTCGTAGAATGTCCCTTAGAAAGTTACGTCAAAATAGATGGGACCTTTTGGCGTTAATTGAGACTTTTTCAAAACGACCCCATCCACCTTGCTTTCGCCGAAGGACATATTCTCCTTTTCGCTCAAGAGCGTTTTCAAGCGTGACGTTGCCGGTCCTGGCAAGTTTTTCACACGGGCGAGGGTAATGTGGGGATGATAGGCCTTTTGCTCCCGGGGAATTGCGAAATTTTTTACCAAACCATCTTCCACGTCCCGGAAGGCCTTGGTCACGAGTTCAACCCCCATCCCGATGTTCGCAAAAATGATGTTCAAACGGAACGTGCCCACCCCAACAACTTCGATGGGACTCCCGCCATGTGGAAAGAGGACCGGATTTATCTTCTCGTGGAGGAAGCGAGCAATCTTTTTCGCGGTCTCCTCTTCTATATCACCAAGGAACTTAAGTGTAACGTGTAAATTTTCCCGTTCTACCGCTTTAATTCCCCCTAATTTCGCGATAGTCACTGCCATTTGCTCGAGTTTGTTCACAACTTCTTCATTCCGCAATTCTAATGCAATAAACGCGCGTATCTTGGTCATTTTTACTAACACCTTCTCGACTTACATTATTTCAGGCCAAATTCTTGAAAATACGAGGTATAATGGTCAAAATCCTCTCGGGAGATCAATTTTTGTTCGAATGCGTTCTTAGCCACTTCATCCATGCGAATGCACGCTCGAACGGGGAATTGCTTTCGAAGGTCGTGTCCTCCTTCCCATCGGTCGAGAAAGGTGGCAATGCCTGCGATTGTGACCTTTACCTTTTTTGCAGCCGCAAAGGCAGTGACTTTTTCGATCCCTTCCATCTTGGCCGTACCTTCCGTGAGCACGTCATCGAGAATGACGACCAAGTCACCGTCCCGCACATCTCCATCGAGTAACGCCTCGGGATTATCGGCCCCTCCCTTCTCCCCGTGGGTCTTTGCTTCTTTCCGGTCGTACCCCCAACGGAAGCTCAGGTTCTTTTCTTTAAAGAGGTAGTCCGCAGTGATCGCCGCTAATGGGATTCCCTTGTAGGCAGGTCCGAAAAGAAACACCTTGGATTGAAGCTGGGCGAGTTTGTCAGGATTTTTTTCCCCTTTCAACACGACATCCGAGAGGAATTCCAGAATTAACTCCGTGTATTGTTTTCCCATAAAGGCAAGTCCAGCGCCATCGTTGATGGTGAGAAATATGTTGAAAAATACGGGAGACTTGCGCCCACCTTTCAGGGTAAAATTTCCGAAGCGAAGGGCCTTTCGATCACAACAAAATTTCACGACTTCGGTTATGTTTTCCACGTGATTGCCACCTGTGAAGAATTAATAATTAAAAGAGACTCAATAGTATAACATCCTTGTGATGATTTTATTTCTTCCATCGTTCTCGGGGAGTTTAGACGCGAGCTCGCATTACCCAAAATACTTGGGAAATATAGGCGCCCACTGCCTTCGAGTAAAATTTTACCGTATTACCAGTTACCCAGCGAATTGTCATCTCTTTCTGGTTGAACTTGGTTTTTTGGTCGAACATGCACCATCGCAAGAGGTCACCACCGATACCTTGATTGCGCGTTTCTTTCAATACACCCGTAGGCCCAAAACTCCCAAAATAACCACAACTGTGGGTCGCCCATCCAACTAATGCGCCTGTGATTGTATCCCGAGCGATGAAATTTGTTATAGGATCATTCTCAAACGCAAGTAATGTTTCCTCAGGCCAGGAACCAAGACCAAAATGTCGTTGAACAAAAGCACTTAACTCTCCCTTTTCATACAAAGTGGCACGGGAGAAGATGATGTTTTCTCGCCGTGCTTCTGGAGGTTGATCTAAAGTGGGGGAAGAAAGATCAACAGAGAGGTTAATACGCTGACCTCGCTTATGGAAGTTATTGCGTTTAAAAAAGAATAACGCCGCAGTGTGGCGAACGTCTACACCAGGAAACCAATAGTCTGGGGGGCCACACATGGCATCGATTTTTTTGAGTTTGATAACTTTCAAACGGTTTTTCAGTTCGTGCATAAGTCCCGTCCCATAACCCTTGCGGCGAAATTCTCTCGCGATAACAATTGCCTTTATAATCGCTCGCGTGCGGGTCATCCATCTACGCTTGGCTGCCACGATGAAACCCACCAGTTTGCCACCTTGCCGGGCAATGATCGTTAAATCTGGATTAAAATTGGGATCATTTAGCATGAAACGCTTGAATATATTATAAGGAAAGGTCCAGAACTGTGTCTTGCGTTCGCAAAATTCGTAGATTTCCTGGCAATTTTTTTCCGAGAGAGATTCCAGCTGGAAATTTTCCATAAGCGGTGAGACCAATAGATTAGTTTGA
>MBAA01000046.1:30297-30653 GCA_001940655.1 Promethearchaeota archaeon CR_4 | reverse complement strand
GGATTTGTGGAGGTCTCTCTCCTCCATTGCGGGGGAGTGGTGCAAGCCATTGATGATATAATGTCCGGTAAGTGTACCAACGCCTTTGCGACCATTCCTGTCGGAGGTCATCATGCTGGCCCGAGTAGTCACTGGGGTTTTTGCTACTTAAATGACGTGGCTTGTGCCACCTACCAGGCACGCACTAAATACAACGCCCAGAAAGTCCTCTACATCGACCAAGACTTCCACCACGGAGATGGCACGGAAAAATTCTTCCGGTACGACAATG
Source organism: Promethearchaeota archaeon CR_4 (assembly GCA_001940655.1). Taxonomy (GTDB): domain Archaea; phylum Asgardarchaeota; class Lokiarchaeia; order Sigyniarchaeales; family CR-4; genus CR-4. The sequence continues at coordinate 30,382 of MBAA01000046.1, read as the reverse complement.
ATTTCTTTTACATCGATGCTCACGCGCAAAAATCCGGCGAACAACCGGGTGTCAAGATCGACAAACCAAACACGTATGTGGACAT
>MBAA01000046.1:28069-30206 GCA_001940655.1 Promethearchaeota archaeon CR_4 | reverse complement strand
GACCTTATGATTGCGTATTGCGGGTTTGACGCACACGTGCTGGATGGATTTAATAAGGGCACCCTGCGAGTGGATTACCAAGCGTTTACCGAGCTCGCTAACGTGTACCGCGTTCTTGCTGAGAATTTCTGTAATGGGCGCCTTCTCTGCATCGGTGGGGGCGGGTACAATGACAAATTTCCTGAGGTGTCGGCTATCTGCACGTTCAATAATATCGCGATGTTAGCCAAGCGGGACGATCTTGTCTTAGAAAAGGACGCACCACTCGAGCAATCCGACCCTATCGCGAAAATTAAAGTAAACTCTATTCTGAATGAAATTAATCGCGCAAGATTTTGAACGTGGAATAAAACTTGTTTTCAGGTTTTAGCAATTTCTCAAACAACTTGCGTAGAAATCATTATCTTCGTCAAAAAAACCGATCGTAAAAGCGAGGAAAAAAGTATTTTTTAAAGGGATTTTCAAGAATTGTACAATCCTCTTATAAAATATTCCTAAGTTTTTCCTAAAATATGCCACAGGGAAACATAAAAGCAGCGTAATGCATTCGATTGATTGATATGACTCAGAACTCAGTTAAAATTATTGAATACTCGGATTATATATGCCCTTTCTGCCACATTGGATTTCACCGGCTCGAGCAACTCAAACTATCTTTCCCTTTGGACGTGGATATTCGCCCTTTCGAGCTCCACCCTGAAACTCCAAAGGAGGGGTTGAGCAACGAGGAGTTACCTTTCGATCCTGAATATTTCGCGATGGCGATTGCCAACGTGAAACGCCTTGCGGCGGAGGACGGCATCGTTTTCAACTTACCGACGAGGATGCCAAATTCCCGGTTAGCATTGTCTATTGCAGAATTCGCAAAGAAGAAGGGTAAATTTGACGCGTTCCACGCAATAGTATTTGAAAAATATTGGGTGGAGGGAAAAGATATTGGTGACTTGTCCGTTCTGTTGGACTTCGCCACTTCCCTTGGAATGGAAAGGGGCGAAATCCTCGCCTACATTAAGAGTGAAGAACCTACCAAAGTATTGCGCAAATACCTAGCAGATGCGCGAAAGATAGGTATCTCGGGGGTGCCAACGTTCATTATTAACTCCACCGTCATTTCTGGGGCGCAACCGTACGCGGTGTTCGCAAAGGTGATAAAGGCATCTCAGGTTACCCCGAGTTGAAATTGTGTTCCGCTTTCCTGTCCACGGACTTTTCTTCTCGCTTCATTTTTGGTTTTAAGACTCTAGAAGCTCAAACAATCAGTCGTGGTTTGTAATCCTGTTCCATTCGCGTCCTGAACTGTTTAATACCTCTGTTCTTCGTCAAGTATTTATCCTTGCGTCTCCTCTGAATTGGTTATGCCTTTTGCATCAAAGCAAGACGTCATCCGTTTCTTGATTGACCTCCCGGACGATCTCCCACTGGAGGAACAAATCTCGCGATTGCTAGTCCAAGTTCGGGATCCTTCCCTCCCCTCACGCCTTATTGGGGAAATTCCCTTGAACCCGAAGTCTTCATTGATCGCTGAAGGAGAACAGCGCCTCGCAGACCTCGCTGCTAAAAGAGAGCAGGAATTCCGACAACTCGAGACTACCCAAGGGGAAATCGTCAAGCAATTGAAATTCGACTTCGAGCAACAGAAAATTAAAACAGAGGCAGAGGCAATAGCTGCGATGGAAGCGAGAGCCAGACTCAAGGAGTGTTGCGCAGAATACAAAGTCGCGACTAAAATACTCTGTGCTGCAAGGAAAGAGATTGAGGTTCGCTATCAACGAGAACTAAAAACCGTGGTTACCGAGTTGCGCGCAACAGAAAGAACCCAGAAAAACGTGAGAAAAATTAATTAAAAGTCGGATTTGTTGATTGTGGAAAATAATATATTCTCGAAAGACGCCCCAACCAATCCCGTTGAATTCTTCCTTTGGTTGAAGCGTAAAAGTGAACTCTTTTGGGAAACAATTCCTTTGAAAGACAATGTATATGGTTTCCAAATTCAAGCGGGAACGAAGTGGAATCCGGGTTTAACGGAGGATCAAATCGCTCAATACGAGGCAGATATGGGATTCCTGTTTCCGGATATCTTCAAGCAATATCTACGGGTGATGAATGGCACGGATACTGACATGATCAATATTTATGC
>MBAA01000046.1:25248-28037 GCA_001940655.1 Promethearchaeota archaeon CR_4 | reverse complement strand
GTTTCTATGCATATCCCAAGGATTTGGCAGGGGTGAAGGCAAAAATCCAGTGGATCTACGATGCCTGCCACGTCACGCCAGCTCAAATCGAGAAGGAAGGAATCCCACACATAATGCCCATTCTTGTTCATCGCATCCTAGTAGTCGACCGCTGTCCCACGAATCCCGTGCTCTCCATGTACGAGGACGACATCATCCCATATTCTTCCAATCTCATGGTGTTCCTTGTTGATGACATCTTCCACAATTCTGCCCAAGATAATAATCTCCCCAACAACTTGGGAGTGAAGTTCTGGTTAGAAATCTAAATAAGATGCAGCTCCCCATAACGTTTCAGCAAGACCCCACACGACTTACAATAGAGCGGGGCTGGATTGGCAATTTCTTCGATTCGAAAAGCGTTTTGCCTACCACAAGCTATACAAATGGCTTGTAAATATTCCCCATTCATTCCGACAGGAACTAATACTGCCTTCTCTGCCCCTACGTAAATGTTTGTGTGCACAACTGGGTCATCGGGAGCGGGCATCATAAATGGTACTGTCAATTGCACTTGTTTTCCCAAGATGTCTACATAGAACGTGAAAGGAATATAATTTTGGTGCGTTTTCCTAGTCCGAACGTTAATGTGAAATTCCCCGCTTGAATTAACGTTACTTACCATATCCTTGGGTGAGAACGTGGTAGATTCTGCCCCAATAAGTAAAAAGGTGACGGGTAAGACTGTTTTCAGGATTCCGACTATTTCTATTTCATCCACGTCTGCACGGAGGCGGTGTTTGGTGACCGATGTTACTTCGGTAAAGAAGAAAGGTGTAAGACACTGGTCGAGTCGGAAGGGAGGAAAGCTTCGCAGAACCTCATCCAATATTTCCGGATCCAACGTGGATTTTATGGCCGCGTGAGTGAGGGCGGTGATAAATGTCCGGAATTGGGGTAATAATTCTTCTTCCACAGGAAAGGTAATTCCCAAGGGAGAAATCTCAACCTGGCGTACTTTTCGCTGGTGTTCGAGGTTCCAGAAATGCGTGCCTACAATTACCTGCACTTTAGTTATCAAGTCGGTTGGAAATTGAGTTGGTATGTTGTCGACATTAAAGAAAAGGTCGAAATACATTCGTTTCGTGTCACCATGAACAGAGGAGACTTGACAGAGCACCTGGAGGAAATCACCCAGTCTCCAACCATTCAATTTTTCTTCTTGAGCAGTGCTTCCAAAGAATTTCTGAATCAATTCTCGAGGGGGGTACAAGTTGGACTCTAAGATCTTAACCAGAATGCCGACTATAAGCGAATGAGTCCCCGGATTGCCATCCTTGAAGATATCGAGTAGGGGTACTAACAGATGATTAGATTCAAACTTAATTTTGGTAAAATCATTGAAGAGGAGTTCCAATGCAGACTGCTGTATTAGGTTATTCTGCTCCCTCAAGGCATCACCAACCAAAATGGATACCTGTAATTGTGATGTGGATTCATCCACAGCATCTCGCAAGTAGCTCGCTAATAACTTAAGACCATTTCTCCGTTCAGAGAGCAGCGTGCTATGCAAGAGCGATATTATTTGTTGCATCATATTGGCAGCGTGGAAGTAAGCTTTCGAAAGAGAGATATGTGTTTTTTTTATGTTTTTTAGATTTTTTTGCTCGCAAGGAAATAAGTTTGGGCTTGTCTCATGAATTTGAGAAAGTAGGCGTCTGAAGTAAATATCGTTAGAAAACCCATGAAAGGGAGGTATGATTAAAATGGTTATCCATATCAAAGATAAAGATCAATGGAACGTATACGGATTTTCATTGATCCTATTTGTTATATCTGCTATTACAGCACTGTTTTTATACTTGATCCGAGTTTTAGGGATTTTGGAAGAACCGGCACTTGTGGGAGTGACCTTCTTCTCAATCCTTTTTACCTGTATTGCGATAGTCAGTGCCATAGGGAGTAGAATCCACATCTTCCAACCCACAGACATTACGGTGAAACTCCGGTGGAAGCAATTTACCAAAAAGGTCTATCGGGGGAAAATGGGATTCACGATCCCCAAGATTGAACGATTCATTATATATGATTCTCGCATCGCGACAATGTGGATGAAGTTTGTAGGCACCCGGGGAGCAAACCGAAACCAAATGAAGGATCTTGATTCCTATAGGAAGCGGGTTCTCACGGTCGATGAAAACCAATACTGGATCGAAAATCCGGAAGAAAAATTTAAGAATTCGGATTTCCACGAGTTTGGAGCACTTGTGACCGCTGGACGAGAAGAGATCAACGTATTGTGCTCCATAAATTACCACATCATTGACCCCTTGAAATTGTCGAAAGTATTCGACCAACTGGAGAACTCGGAAACCGAAAAGGGCAAATTTAAGAGCGCTCTCGTCACGAAAATCGCCTCAGCGCTTCGCTCTACGATAGCTCGTATGACTTTGGATGAAATTTTCGAGGAACGACAAAAATTGATGGAGTTGCTCATCCGGGACAGTTCGGATCTGAATGAACAATGGGGTCTCGAAGTGCTCAGCGTTGCCATCGAGGAGTTATGGCTTGAAGACGAGAAACTCCAGGATATGCTCGATGAGCGCAAGAAGTACGAAATTATTGGGGACGCGCAACAACTCCGAGAGACGCACGAAGCCGAGATGCGGAATATGATTGTTAAATCAGAGGAAGATGCCAAGACGATGCAGGCGAAAGCCAAGGACGAAGCTCGCATTATTGCCCAACGAACACAGCAGGATGTCGCGCAATTACAACAAGAATTGGTCAAACTGCAAGCTCAAATTGAC
>MBAA01000046.1:23243-25190 GCA_001940655.1 Promethearchaeota archaeon CR_4 | reverse complement strand
AGCGTAAGAAAATGATCGATGAAGTGACAGATGCTAAGATTCTCATCCACGAGTTCATAAAAATGCTTCCGCAACTAATCGAGCAAGTCTCATTCGATGACCATCAGAAATTCACCTTGGTACCGTCTAAGAAGCAGGGTCTATTGACTGCTGGCATCTTCGGCATACAAACTGAAAAGAAAGTAGAGGAGGAGGAATAAAGTGGTAAAAGCAAAAAACATTAGGACAATCATCCCAAAACTGTTGGGACCAAATCAAGTATGTGTGATGGCCTCGTGGGGCAAATTTTCTCCACGTATCCGAAAAGGTTGGGTCGTACGGTGGCCTTGGCAGGATTCGAACATAATTGAGACCGTTCAAAAGAGCGTCATCGTGGGGTTCTATGGCATTGCAGGTCGATTCACGAATGTTTATTTATCGTGGTTACTCAAAGCTTTCCCCACGCGCCAAGAATTCAAGATCTGGCAAGAAGAGAACGTGACTATCTTCCTCCGCGAGAGCATCGAGAATGCGCTCAAAGTTATCGAGAGACTTCTCAGAAGCAAGTTTAAAGCTGCTGTTGATTCAAAAACGATAAATTTCCAGAACTTGAGCGACAGTGAAGTGTCCCAATATGGCATTTATGAGTTGCTCCAAAAGGAGAAAATCTTCATGGAGGTCAGCACTGAAGACTTGAAGGTCGACAAGGAGTACGTTGGTTTTTTCAAGGATGCTCTATTTCAATTTACCGATGTGGCGGTTGCTAACCAGATCCCAGCGAAGGTATGGGACCGCGTGCTTACCGAGGTCGCTGAAGAGGTCAAGAAATGGGAGGAAGACGAGGGACAGCGGATTAAAGACCGCTTCGATGAAGAAGTTAATAAGAAAGTGAAGGAATTCGAGGAGCGCGAAGATAGGAACGCCACTTTACGATATGACGATGCCTATCAGAAAGAGCGAACCCAAGAACTTGAACGATTTAAACAAGATATCAGGCAACGGCGCGACCAAGAAATGAACTTACGCCAAGCAGAGAAGACTCGTCGCAAATTGTTACTCATCGCCCTCAAAGAAATCAACACCGCGATCACATTCAACAAGATTCGATTCGTTGAAGCTATCGAAGCAAACCAAATCCTCAGCGCCCCGGTCGGCACGAAAGTCAAGTACCTGGGGATGGGGGGGGGGCTCAAGGAAAAAACGATGTATGCCCGGAAATACCCCATCTTTTCGCGCAAATTCGGACCGCTCTTCTCGGCGGAAAAGATACAACTCGACGTGACCGCGTCAATCTTCTACCGCGTGCACGATGCCTTGAAGCTCATCACTAATGTGGGATCCGAAACCCGTGCAACTATCATCCTCGTGTCAAAGTTGGCTAGCTCTCTACGAGCGACCATTAGTAGACTCACGATGAGCGAGATTTTCGAGGAACGGCAGAAACTCGTGGAAATGCTGCGCCGGGAACTCGATGACGTGGCAGAGAATTGGGGTATTGACATAGTATCCGTTGCAATAGAAGAAATCTTCTTGGAGGACCCGGGATTCCAGAAACAGTTAGATGACCGGCGCGAGGTCGAACTCTATGGGGAGAAACGTATTGAGGAACGAAAGATTGAGGCCAATCAGATTGCGATCCGAGGACGCCAGAAAGCAGAACGTATTGCTCTCGAAGCAGAAGCAGAGAGAGAACGGGAAATCAATCGGGTTAAACAAGAGATCGAACGAGCGAAGGTACAGTTTGAGACGAAAAAAATCGAGGTAGAGACTTTCCTCCAACGCAAGCAGTACGAGGCTCAGAAAATTCTGCTCGAAGCTCAAGGAGATGTTGCGGAACTCTCTGCTACAAAGAAGGTTCTGACTGACAACGTCATTAAGATGCAACTCATCCAAGAACTCCCAAATCTCGTGGAGAAAATGGTCTCTACGTTCTCACAAGCTATCCTGAGTCCAGAACAATACGTGGCG
>MBAA01000046.1:22555-23227 GCA_001940655.1 Promethearchaeota archaeon CR_4 | reverse complement strand
CGATCTTCCAAGCATTGAAAAATCTGACGGAAAAATCCATCCTCTCGGAAGAGGAATATTAAGAGGGAAATTTTACTTTACATTAAGGAGGAAAGGGGAATGACAGAAGAACAAACAGTAACGGAACAAATCCCAGAAAATGGGACGTTAAAGCGACCTTTGCGTTTGAAGGAAAAAATAATTACACAAGAAAAAAGTATGGATGATGTCCCAGCGGTATTTCAAGGAATTCTTAAGAAGATGGAAGTGATTGGATCCGTTGTAGAGGACTTACAGGAAAAAGTCGCAGCCGTGGAAACGAATGCTGGAAATATCCAGCAGGAGGTTGTCAAGGGTTTCAATATCATTAAGGGATCAGTATCTGAACAGTTACAATCTGTAGCTACGAAACTCCAAGAACAAATAACTACCCTTGAAAAAACCTTTAACCAACAAAAGAACAACCTTGATGAAAAGTTAAGAACTTCATTCGAGAATCAGCAATCTAACATTGACAACCACTTGAAACGATCCTTTGCCATCGAGCGAAAAATGGAAGAAGAACATTTACGCTTAATGGAGCAACACCTCCGAGGAAAGAGGGCAGATCAACAGGCATCGCAACGGAGAATGCCTTGGTATTTTGGTTTTCTCGAGAATCCAGCACAATCTATCCAAGGAGGGCAGGGACGG
>MBAA01000046.1:15751-22539 GCA_001940655.1 Promethearchaeota archaeon CR_4 | reverse complement strand
TCCTTACGTTCGATATGGTGGAGCGTCAAATTCGATCAAAGATCTGCACGGGTAAAAAAGCGATGATCTCTCTCAATCATCTGAGCAGTTCGCTTCAGTTATCAAAAGACCCCCAATACGGAGAAATCCAGCGAATCCTCAAGATTATCGTTGATCGCTTGACCATGGAGGAATCTCAAACATTGACGGAAACTACTCGCAATTTCGTGCTCAACGAATTAGATCGCGCTGAAATGACGTATCATACCTTTAAACGGCATTATAAATCCATTACGACAAATCAAGTTCGCAAGATACTTGATAAATTACATAAACGCCTTAAAACCGTCCCTTATGCGATAACTTTTAAAGATAACGTGGAACTTTTCCGCGAGATCCTGCAAGATTCGAACTTTGTGCTGGATGACTATTTCCTCAGGGAAATTCTAGGCGTAGAAAAGGAATTGCTTGTGATGGGGGATATAAGACTGGATAATATCACGATTGCGAAATACGAGGATATGATCTTTAATTGGAAGAAACAGATTGAAAAACTTCTCCCCGAGACAACATTAATGATTCTGGAACCAATGCTCAACTGGTTGCAGGATATCATCAAAAAGATGAGCGAAAATCTGGAAACGGACATTGGAAACGAAAGTTATCACCTGTTCTTTCTCTTCCAGCAAAAAGAGAGAGAAATCAAGAGATTCATGGCCAATGAAGACTTACAAACACAATTTAGAGCGTTCAAAAAGGAACTCGAAGCAAATATCTACGAGCGAGTGACTCTCAACGATGCCCAGCAATATACTTCTCTCTTGTTGAACTGGAAAAACGTTATTTTAGAAATATTGGGAGAGGAAAAATTATGTTGAAACAAGTTGTAGCATATCACGGGGGTTTTATCAAGATCGGGGAAACTGCATGGTATGCCAGCTTTGACAAGGAAAAACCAACTTTACTCAAACGGGGTGTTAAGACGGATTTAGGGCAAATTTTATTGACCGGTAGGGAGACGGATATCTTAATTGTGGCCTATGACGAGTTGGGTATCGCTATTGGTATGGCATGGGGTCGGTTAGTCAAAACCTTCACTCATGTAGATAGAGCGTTTGTACTTCCAGCGGCACGCGGGCAGAAGATTGCCGAGAGACTCATAGCATACTTGTTAAAAACCCGCGTAAACATCTTATGGAACGCAGTACACGATGCTATGGATCATGTTGCGATGAAATTTGGTGGAAAACAGGGAATAGTAGAAGGATATCGCGGTTGGGCGTTAACATTTGCTAATGCTCCCAAAGACAAAATTGATGATTTGCTTATCGGCGTCCCAATCTTCCAATATTGTGACAAATGTAAGGAAAAAGTCCCTACAGGAGAGTATTGTAGCAATTGTGATCAAAGACTTGAGCCTAAAATACCAATTAAAAGAAGTATATTTTCCTAAAGAATCAACAGAGGTGATGTAAACTGGCGAAACAGATACTTCAATTCAAGGCAAAACGGAATTTCAACGCTCCCGTTACAACTTTCGGTTTCGGGGACGTGGATGGGGACGGGGTAAATGAGGTACTTATTGGTACCTTTAGAGGAGATGTCTCCATCTTGAAAATGCAGAATAGCCAGTTTGCTGAAATCGCATCGATCAACAATTCTTCCGCCGTGGTTGCCATAAAAGTTGGCGACCTAGATGGTGACAATTCTGCGGAAATTGTAGTTGGATTTCACGACAAGATGCTCCGCATTTACAATTTTTCCCTTCCCGCTCAGTTAGTAGAGAAAGCTAATTTCCGTTTCCATGATCCGATTTCACACATCCTCATCGGTGATGTCTTCTCCAAGAAAATATCCCACCTTATCGTGTGCTCGGGGAAATTCATCTACATCTACTCGTATTATAAAGGAAAGCTCCGAGAGGAAGGGCAGATACGCTTGAAAGGAGACATTTATAGCTGTGCCATTGCAGATTTTGATGGGAAGGGAAATACCCTCTTGTTTGGGGGGCGGGGAAATGAGGTACAACTCGTTGCGTATCAAAGCCGGTTTTATCAAGAAACTAAAGCTACAATTCGCCTGGATTATTATCCAACAGACTTGAAAGTCATTGAAGACGGGGGGCATAAGTATGTGCTCGTGACCTCTGCAGATGGCAAATTTGTAATCTATATTTACGTGGAAGATATGTTCCAACCAATCTATCAGATTCAGTTCAAGGGGACAATCAATTCAGTGGGTGTTACATTGGTACCAGATCGCTCCAAACACATAATTGTGTTGGGCGGTTCAAATAAAGAATTGCGCATCTTTGATTTTCAAGAGAATACAATGCAAGAACGTGGAATCTTTAATTTTGAGGCTATGATCAACACCGTCAAGGTTGCAGATATTGATGGGAAGGGACCTTATGAAGTGATTGTGGGACTCGATACGGGCGAACTATTGCTCTACGAGTTAGAAAAGTAAGAATTTTTAGGAATTTTTGCGTAAGGTTTATGCAGGTAGAATTAATTTGTCCAAGATTTTAGAAAAGCGTAGGTTAGCGCTACAGTTCTTGCGGGAATTGACCAAGGAAAAGGGTCAGTTCACGGTTAACGATCTTATTGACCGCATGAACCTCCCACGCTCCACCGTGCAAGATTGGATTTCACGCCTCCTTGTAGAAAAGTCCATTCAAGTCGTGGCTGAAGCATCCGGCCGGAAACCAGCCCAGTATCGATACACGCGCACAGCCATGATTTCCCCCTGCAAGAAGATCATCACTACCGCGGATCTCAGCAACAACCTCGTGGAAATTTACCACAAGTGCCAGAGTGTGGGGGCCCAGAATTATTGCGCGAGTGAATATATGAAAGATGGACTCGTGTATGAAAGTGACATTACAGGGTTGTTTCTCCGGCAGAGAGCCCGCATCGGGGAGAAAACCATCGATTTTTCTAAGAAAGAGTCCCCTAGTATTGGAGTCGAGCGCATTGAAATCATCGATGATAAGTTCGTGCTCCAGACGATTAAGTCGAAGATTGGCGGGGCCGCCATCGCGGTAACGAAGACCCTGGATAAAGCCCGCGGGTGCTTGCACATGGAAGTGGAGGAAAATAACAATTACGTCATCGGGAAGCTCCGTACTAAACTGCTCTTCCACTATACCGTAGGTGTGGACGACACCGATGACGAGCAGCACGAGGCAGCGACATGGGAAGTCAGCATGCGCCTCATGAATGCACTGTCCAAGGAATTAAAAGTCGAAGCAATCGCCCACAAAATTGTACGCTTATATCCCAACATTACTCATAAAACCGGCGGGAATAGCGCTTGTTTCATTGAAGTTGGCGTGATGCCCGAAAACGTGGCGGAATTCAAGGAGTATTGCGTGAAGTTCCTTGAAGAAGAAACGGATTCCAATGAAACTGCCATCGCCTTCATGGAAGGGCTTGTCGTGCCCGAGAAGTTGAAAGTTTTCTCACGCAAAGCGCGTCAAGGGGAAGTGACCATTGAAGAGGCCAAGCAAGTGGCAGGGGAACTTGGCGTTGATCTGATCAGTGTCACTGGCGAATGGGGTATGATTGGGGCACTCGCCAGCATTGGATTTCTCTATGCCTCTCGAGATGAATTATTGGACGTCACGAAAGAAATACAATAATCCTTCAGGATTCCCATTGATTCTACATCGCAAGAGCAAGGATCATTGCACCCTCGATTTCTTCAAGATTGCCAACCCTCGAAGTATCAATGATTTTAAGATTTTTGAAGGGTATTCCGCAATAGATTGCCCCATATGCTTTACCTTGTCCTAAATGAACAAGGGTTCGATAAATCAGATTCCCAGACACGCCATCTGGGGCGAGAATAAAGTTCCGTTTCTGAGACACCACATTTTCCAATAGGATTTCATCATGCGCTATGGAAATGTTGGGATATTTGCGGGCAATTTCTTCGACAAGGGTTTGATTGCTGGCAAGAGAATCCATGATAAAACCTCCACGTTTGGCGTCCCCAACTCTTCCTTTTGATAAAACGCCGATGTTCGGTGTAAGATGACACTTTTCAAGTAAAATGATTGATTCTTCGATGATTTGCTTGCGAGCCTGGTAAGAGTTGCCTTCATCGATGCCTACCGGGGCAAACCAGAAGGAATGTCCGCTCGCTGATTCGAGCAGAGCAATACGGCAAAAACTAGTGACGGAGAATTCTTTTATCAGACATTGCAGGAAGTCAGAAGATGGCAAAGACCCACGAACTACTCCTTGGATGGTACCCAACTTGAGATCTTGTAAGAGAACCGTAGCCGGTGTGTCAGAAACTTTCAGGACAACATCCAGGGGGGTCTTTTTTGGGAAATTCGCTTTGTTCTTTGAATAAATAGCCAGGGAAATGGTTGGAAATTGTGCTTTCAAGTCGATAAAGGCTTTGAAAATCTTGCTCCAAGATTCTGAATCAGTATTGTTGACTCCGATACCGATCCATCCGCTTAAAGTTTCAAAGGGAGGGAGCAATTTTGGAACGTGCACGGTTAAAACCCCAAAAAAGCCAAGGTGATGACGAGACTGTTGTATAATCCATGAGTAATGATATTCGCAAGGAGGTTTCCCTTCCGCCACTCACGCATATACCCTAGGATCAGGGAAATTGCAAAATAGGGGAGAAAAAACACTATGAATGTTTCGGGAGGAGCGATTAACCATGGGAGGATGTGAAATAAGGTGAACGTAAGGGCGGTAACGAGAATGCCCGCCCCCTTTCCCCAGTTTTGCACGAGTCCCCGCTGCGTGAAACCTCGAAAGAGAATTTCCTCACCAACGCCTACTGCTCCAAACATTGCAGCCCAAATGAGCACGAGTTGTAGGGTACTCGCAGGAATTGTTCCCATCGAGGAGTCCCCCATAAAATTAACCCCGCTTTCAACGAATTCCTGTCCGAGAAGAACACCCCAGAACCATTCGGACAAAATTTGAGTCCCCAATACGAGAAATACGAGGCCGAATCCAAAGATTAACCCAATCCCGACTTCAAGAAAAAACGTTTTCTTTGATTCTCCGCTTAATGGCAATCCCAATAATTGAAATCGTAGCTTTGTAGTCTTTTTTGGGAAATATTTCCTTAAATAGATGAATGGGGCGATAATGAAGAGGATTTCTAAAAATAATCCAGTGATCAGAAATTCTTTGGAATCTAGGAGGGATTCTAAGGAGGATTCTATTAAGGCTATTGAAAAAGAATCTGCATTAATTATCATAGGAATTATAAATATTACCATAACAATAGCAGTAACGAATATCATGAAAAAGAAGGCTATGATAGGCATTAGGAGCGAAATTTTAGCGGGAAACGTTATCTCGTCCAAATTTTTTGGAACTTTACTTTCTCTTCTAAAAAAACTTGGTTTTCGATTGAATCTGGTGAATCTATTTAGTTGATATGATTGCAGGGGTTTCCCACATACCATACAAAAATTGGCTTTGGAATCGGCAACAGGTGCTCCACAGTGCATGCAAAAATTCAGACTCATGGGTATCACAACGACAATTTCAAGATATTACTCTTTTTCATTATTGACCTCGAAATATTTCAGGAATTTCTAATTAATGAAGTAGCACTGGATGCTCCCTTTTTGTTTCTTGATTATGCGGACATATCCATACCGCTCGAACTGGGCAAAAGCACCTTGTTTCATAGTGGCGAGGGTTTTCTCGGCAAATCCCGTAGTTGTGATACCATCCGGTTGCAAGATTTTGACCTTAATGTTGTCCTGCACCTTAACCCACTGGATTTTACTCGCCTCATCATGTTCCTCCAATTCTTTCTTGAAAAACTTCGCTTGTATTTCCTTCCCCATAGTAGTTACTTCAATGGTAAAAAGGTCTTTCAAACGAATGTGGTTTCCAACCGTGATAGCAGGGAGATCGGCTTTCGCAATGTATACCTCCAGTAATCCGCCCTCCACGGGCACCGGAATCTCACGAGTACCCTTCTCCGGAAGCGAGGGATTTATCAAGGGTTTTGCCACCAGATGGTCGAAGGGAATGCCTGTCACGTGCATTTTCAGAGGATTCTGCACGAAAAAGATGCGGTCAGACTGGGGATCAATGAGTTTGGTATTTTTCGCGTAGACCCAACTTTTGTCGAAGTCGATCCCACGTTTGGATAATCCCAGATCGAGCAGGGTTTCTCGTAATGCCTCAGGTTGAATCCCGCGTTTCGCGAGGGACTGCATGCTCCACGTGCGGGGGTCCTCCCACCCGACAAATTCACCTTCTTGAATTTTCTGCCGCTGATATGTTTTTGATAGCTTATATTCGCTGGAAAAGTTCAAGCGCCCGTAAAGAATCATCTCCCGATCCGGCCACCCCATCATCTTCCAGATCATTCGCTCGACCTCGCCTTCTTTCTGCAAGTCCAGTCCACGGAGGATGTGAGTCACGCCGATGAGGTGGTCGTCAATCCCCCACGAGAAATCGAGAATCGGCCAGACGCGGCACTTGGTACCAATACGGGGATGGGGAGCTTCCGAGATTCGCATAATTATATGATCTCGGATAGCAGGATTTTTGGCTTGCATACCCGTCTTAAGGCGCACCACCGCTGTCCCTTCCGCGTAGGTTCCATCGAGCATTTTCTCCCAACGAGCGAGGTTTTCCTCGACACTAACGATACGATCGGGGCAATCTACTCCTACCTGCTTGTATTTCGTCCGAAATACCTCTGCCTCGCACGTGCACACGTACGCTTCTCCCCGCTCGATAAGTTCTCGCGCATATTTCTGGTAGATGTCAACACGATCACTCTTATAGTACCGCTCGTGTATCTTC
>MBAA01000046.1:9717-15741 GCA_001940655.1 Promethearchaeota archaeon CR_4 | reverse complement strand
TTGTTTTTTCTCTGGCCCGTGTTTTATTTCGGGAGGTTTCCACTCTGGGTCAAGTTCTAGCAATTTTTTCTCCTGTTCTTCCTTTGACAACGTCCCAACTTCGAGCGCGACCTTTTCTACCACGCTCTTGACTTCCGGCGCTTTAGACCGGTACTCCGCATTTTGTGCTAGGATTTTTCCCATTACTGCCTTGACATTGACTTGTCCTTCATACCGCACCGCGTTTTCGAGGCAACCTATCCACACGATTTTTTCTAAAGGGTTCATATAATTCAATAACCATCCGCTTGATTCCCAGGCAAAGATTCGAGTAGGATTATAAGGTTGTCGTAAAGCTCTAAATCATAATCCTGCGAGAGGCAGAAGAACAATACGCTGTGGCGAGGGTTTGCTTCCAATACCGGATTTAAATTGAGTTCTTCGATAAATTGATTTTTCTGTTCTTCATCGCATTGGATACCGACTAAGAGAGTACAGGCGGGCTGCGTGGCGTTAATTAAATTGAGGATATTAGTCCTCCATTCCCGGGCACTTTCAGTTGCCTTACGTCCATTGAACACGCATACGACCCCTTGCACACCATTGAAGAATGACATATCGGGGGGCTCACTAAGCACATCCAAATTCATGTTGAAGACTTTGACTCCCGTGGAGAACGTGAGAATCTGCTTGCCCGGTTCAAGCTTCTTCTGTTGAATGTCCCCCAAAATCGGAAGTTGGAAAAGATGGTCGAGCACTGGGTTCCATGTCTTGTGTTCGTTTAATATACCAATTCTGAGAGGTTGTCGCTTGTCAAACAGCTTCTGAATTTCCGCGGATATGTCACTTTTCACTATGTCAGCTTCGCGCTGTTGTTCTCCCTGGACGAGCTTATAGGCCATCAGAGTAAATGCGTCATCGACATTGAAACCCGTTTTCGCTGAAGTTTCGAGGAACGATGCCTCTAGTTTTTCTGCCAACTTTAATGCTCTTTCTACGGGCACCTTGCGTTCGCTCTCGAGGTCAGCTTTATTTCCAATCATACAAATGGGGAGCGTGCCGACAAATTCTGTCAGTTCATTATACCATTTTTGCACGTTGTCATAAGTCTCGGGTCTCGTAATGTCGTAAATAATAAAACACGCGTGAGTTCCCGTGTAATACGCGCTTCGAACACGGCGGAAAAAGTCGTGTGCCCCTATATCATAGATGTTGAAATTTATTTCAGTATTCCCTAGGAGATTGTGAGTATGCATGAGCAAGTTCAGGCCGATAGTACTCCGGTAATCCCTCTCGAACTTATGTTCTACAAAGCGCATGATGATGGATGTCTTCCCCACGCTGGGATCACCTATTACCACGAACTTAAAGCGGTATTTCCCACCCTTCAGTCGCATCTGGTAAATGTGATCTTTCAAACGATGTTCTTCACTTTCAGCATCCATTTTTAAGGATATTCGGGGAATTTCCACTTGAACTCCGCGACCTTCAATGACGCGGGTGATTTTCTCAGTTAATAAATACGACACGGGCATAGCTTGGTCGATGGAACCGATAATATCAAGCACAACCGTGACAACCATATTAACCCCGGTATCGAGGAAAATCAGACGCGCCAGATCCGTGTCAAACGTTGCCGTGCCAAATGATTTGAAGGAAAAATCTTTTTTGATTTTATCAAGAATGGGTTGAACCACGGAGGACATAGCCCCGAGGACGTTCTCGTCTAAATCCGGCCCCAGGTGGGATGCTACGATAAGACCATTTGAATCAGACACAAGCACCGCCTTGATATTTTCTACAACATTCATAAAATTCGCGAGCAATTTCTTGAGCAAAGATCCTATCGGTTCTGACGGCAAGCTATTCCACTCCAGATTCTATGAAACAATTAATGCTGACTATGCACAAAAAACTTGCCGACTTGGTAATGCAATAGTCACTTTCCAAGATTTAATATTGGCAAAAAATTCAAAGACTTCTGTGGCGGATACGTATTCAATTGCGTGTTTTATGCCCTCATGGGAAATCTCGAATCCCACGCGAGAAGAGAACGTTTTTTATTTCTACCATTGTTTTCGCACAATTGCCAGCATCGGCTGAAAAATAAAATGTCTGGGTGGATGAAGCGCTATCCAGGGCTTTAATAATAGCTTTATGGGATTGTTCTATGTCCTTGTAAAGACTAATAAGGACATCCGTATCCACATTTTGAAACCGACTAAGTTTCGCGCGATAGTGGGAATCTTGTGCTTTGTGGGGAAAGTTCTTGAGTTTGGGGAACATCGACTGTCGTACTCCTATCAAGAGAATGTCGTATTTCTATCTATATAAAATCCTAGTTGTCACGGGGAGAAAGGGAAAATAATCGAAAAGAAATCCCACAAATTGCCCCCACATTTCATTTCGATTTTTGGTTTCCATAGGAGATAGGATTACTTGGTAAATACTCCTCCGTTGACCTCTCTTTTGTCACCCCGCGCGCGCAAGGTTTTTTTAATTTCGGTTAGGGTGGTTTTGCAACTCTTCGCGTCTGCGGCAAAATAGAAGGTTTGCTCGACTGACGCACGTTTTAACGCCTGATTAATATCATTATACGAATGCTCAATGTCTTTATAAAGAGTAATGAGGACATCCGTATCCACATCTTTAAACCGATTAAGTTTCTCGCGATAGGCGGAGGAATTTCTTCTGGAAAGCATCTTGAGCTTCGATTGCATGAATTATCGTACTCCTATCCTTGAATTCGGTATTAGGATATTTAAAATGGTGGTTGTCACGGGGCGAACGGGAACGACAATAGAGAAAAACACTCAAAAATTTCTCTCCACCTGTTTATAAGTGTAAACTCTAAGAGCGCGAAAAAAAAACTAGTAGGAGAGATAGTATGGAAACGTTATGTCAAAAGGAGGACAATAGCCACTCCAACCAAAAAAACCTAGCAGAAACACTCCGACAGCGAAAAACCAAAAAACCAGGTAATTTCGAATTCGGATTCGCCGGGACTTTTCCGCGAGGGTCCGGATGGCATCCAAAAATAAGGTCACACCCTTCCAGATCGGGCATTGGATTAGTAAATTGCAGGCGGCTGCCATACTCTCAAGTTCGGGGCGTTTCCCATCCTGCGCCAGTGTGAATGTGCGATCTCTGAAAACAACGTTTAAAATTTCATTCGTCCCATCATACACAGGTTCTGATTCAACACTAAATTTTCGCACTGAACTCAAAGGCCGTTCCTCTTGAACCCACCGGAAACCACGGCGATATTGAATGCAGATTGTTTTACCCTCTAAGTCAACTTGCCATTTGGGACTACGCAATAAAATCCCCATTACACACAAGAAAATGGAAAAAACTGTAATAAGAAATAGCAAAAATTTCAAAGATTCAGTACATTCCTGAGTGATTGGTTCCTCCACAATATGAGCGAGCAAAATACCCGTGGCGAGGAATATCATAAATGCAATGAGATAGATCACTATATCGATCTTGGACACATATCGGATGTGAACCTCTTTCTTGTTTGGAATGCGAATCCAAAAACCCATGTACTAATGGTAGCCGCTAACGTTTGAGGAAATTCAGGTGGAAGAGTATGATCAAGTAAAAATTGTACTTATGATCCCTTTTTAAAGACTGATTATATGGTGTGGTTGTCATCGGGAGAACTTGACAAGAATTCGACAGGAACCGGCAAATTACCTGTGCTTATCGCTCCAATTTTTGCACTATAAATTATAAATAGGGGGCATTGGCTGACCATCACATGGCAAGGAGTTCATCCCGCTTGAAAATGTGGACCAGCTCCCAGTTCCTCGGCCGGCAATTATCCCGGCTGAAGATGGGGCAGTCCTATTACGCCATTATTGTGTCAACAGTCAATGCAATCTCGCTAATTTCGTTAGCCTACCACGTGGAATTCTGGGTGCTCGTGGCTTTTTTCCCGTGCCTAATTCTTGCGACCTTGTGGATAGGCTATTATTTGGACGTGCACAACATCACCGCGGAAGATTCGCTCAAGTCCATCGAAATGAGCAACCGTTTCCTCAACACGGGGGATGTCAAGGCCCAAGAATTCCAGCTTCTGCAAACAGAAATTCTCCTCGAGGCGCTCCAATCGATACAGAGCAATCATACTTTAGATCTCAATTTACTGCGGCAGAAATACGAGGCATACGTGAAGAAGTGGAAATCCCCAGACGCGTGAAAAGTTGAAAAAGAGGAAAAAATACTAGTTGTTTTCCCGGAAGACGCTGTCATTCAAGTTATAAAAGTTGCCAAGTGGTTGTTCTATTAATAGGGAATCCCATTCAGGGTTGCAAGTCGACAATATCAAAAATAATTTAAGGCAGGCAAAGTTGGACAAATCATCTCTATCGTATTTGAGGTCAATTGAATGGGTCCGTGGCAAAACCTCGCTAAGAGGAAATTTACCGGCGCGAAAACACACGTGTGTCGGAAAAAGCGCAAGAGCGAAGCTGGACGACCAGCCATTGAAACTCGTCTCGGGGATCGCAAGCTAAAGATGCAGCGTGTCCGGGGTGGCAACCAAAAGGTAAAACTTTTCTATGATAACAAGGTAAACGTGGTTGACCCCAAGACCAAGAAAGTCGAATGCGTGGACATCGTCCGGTTCGTGGAAAATCCAGCCAGTCCTGATTTCCAGCGTCGCTCCATTCTCACGAAGGGCGCGGTCATCGAGACGAAGAAAGGGCGTGCCAAAATCACCAACCGGCCCAGTCAAGACGGCATGATTAACGCCACTTTAATTTAAACTTCTTTTTGTAAATTTACACTCTTGGGATAAGATCAAGCAGATTAACCCAAGCCGGAGGACTCTTCATTTCAAATATACTTGGGAAGAACATCAACAAAAGAATTCGAGTATCAAGGTCAGTGGCAGGATTTATGTCTAATTTGAAAGGATAATCGGTAGGGTTTAAGATATAGCTCTCTATTTTTGTGCCTATGGCTATCTCTGGTTTGCCTTTAAGGAGGAGGGAGATAACCCTAGATTTTTTGGTTTTCCAATTAAACTTTATTTTATACAATTTCTTTCCTTTGAGCAGCTTGAAGCTAAAAGAAGACAACCCAAAATTCAATCTCAGTTCTCCTCTCGGTTCAGGAGAATCCGCAAGATAAATAAGAGCATATATCTTTCGCCACGAAAAAATTTCTCTGAAGCGTCCGAGTTCGGTTCCTTCATTGTCCTTCAAGAAAAAATCAGTCTCGTTTTTCCCGTGATCTTCAGAATCGATCCTAGCAAGTTCCTTCTTTGACTCCGGATCCTGAATGGAGATTGTCTTAGTCCTTGTTTTCGTGAAAAAAAAAGACGTCATTTTACCGGGAAACATAATTTTTTCACCAGAATTCGCCAATTCTGCCGCTCTTGGGAATAGTAAAAAATGATAAAAACTATTACCTATGACCATATTTTGTTATTAAATCTGTCGATCAATTTCGATGATTGTGATTACATTCCAGCAAGGTATCTCCCTCCAATTAGGGCAAAACGGGAAGAAATTGTTGAGGGAAGAACAGTTTAGACGTTAAAATTTGTCAGGCTCAGTCAAGATGGCATAATTAACGCCATTTTAATTTAAACTTCTTTTCCCCGAATTCACATTTCAATTTTCAGGTTCTTAATATTCGCTTCTTTTCCCTTGATGATCACTGTCTTCGGTGACTTGCATTGCTCGCAAGCAAAGATGTTGATGCCGGTGAGCGGATTGTCCGTTGAGACGTGGACTTGGGTTTCGTGCGCGCAATCTTGACATTTCACCACTCCAGGAGTGCGGGTGATGTGCACCTTAACCCCCGCGAGCATCGGGGTGCCTTGGGCGATCATCTCGAAACATTGTTTCAGGTAATCATCAATAATGAGCGTGAATTCCCCGATCTCGAGGTAAATGTCCTTGACGCGCTTGGCATTATTCTTCTCAGCGGACGCGATGCAGATGTCTGCGATCTGCTGGGCAAAACCAAATTCGTGCATATCAAAAACCCAAATTTTGTAAACTTCTTGGGAGGACTTACTTATTCCCA
>MBAA01000046.1:9430-9687 GCA_001940655.1 Promethearchaeota archaeon CR_4 | reverse complement strand
CAAGTTGTCCTTTCCCAACTATGCGTAAAAAAAGCAAGACCATCTTCTGGCTCGCGTATTTCGACAAACGATTGACGCGGAAACAAGGCCGTCGCCTGTCAAAAAACGCGGCAGTCGATAAACTCACGCTGGAACAACTTGCTGAGGCTACCCGGGCGTTAGGTTTTGAAGTTGATATCGATACCGAGGCACGCTTCCCTGCATGCTGGTTCGACCATTCTGGGCGCATCATCGTCAATACTGGGGGGCAAGTCAAG
>MBAA01000046.1:9213-9398 GCA_001940655.1 Promethearchaeota archaeon CR_4 | reverse complement strand
GCGGAAAATTGTTGCGCCAGCTTGAAATCATTTCGCATTAACTTGTTCGACATGGAACATAATTTTGAAATTCCTTTTTTCGTTAGATTCTAGCATGACTGGAAAGAAGAAGTACTATCGCGGGTACATCCTCGCGCGGCTCTCGAAGATCGGCGCGGAGTGGGATGTCGTGAATGGTGTCATTG
>MBAA01000046.1:8871-9151 GCA_001940655.1 Promethearchaeota archaeon CR_4 | reverse complement strand
TTGATCATCGAGGTCTCGTTTAGCCAACTGGAAGAACTCGACGAGATCGTCACGCAAGTTCGGACTGACGAGCGATTCAAGGACGTCATCGAGGAGACCACAACGCTTGTCACCTCCCGGCCTAATTACCCGCTCGATAACATTTAAAATGCCAGCCCACTTCCTTTTTTCTTAGATTTATCATCATCAATATTTCAGCGTTTGATGACGCAACTCTGGATTTGTTAAGCATCGTCTTGAAACTTACAATGATCCCATTTTTTCTGATCCCGAACATTCT
>MBAA01000046.1:4065-8812 GCA_001940655.1 Promethearchaeota archaeon CR_4 | reverse complement strand
TGATGACGATTTTGGGGAACGGATTCCTAGAAAATGATGAGGAATTTATCCTTCGTACTGAACCGATATGACACCTCAAGGTAGGGGAATGAGTTAAGTAGTATGACCGGAAAGAAGTATTATCGCGGGTACATCCTCGCGCGGCTCTCGAAAATCGGCGCGGAATTGGATATCGTGAACGATGTCATTGGCAAGCGAAAAGACGACACGCAGATTATCACCTACGCTAGTCCCGTCTATGGCAACTGGGACTTAATCATCGAGGTCTCCTTCAGTCAACTGGATGAGCTCGACAAGATCGTCACGCGACTTCGGACGGACGAGCGATTTAAGGAAGTCATCGAGGAAACAACCACCTTGGTCACCTCGCGACCTAATTACCCGCTCGACAACATTTAATATACAAGCTCGCCTCTTTTTTCTCGTTTTACTCACTTGACCTATGGGTTTAGAGGAACGCCACTATTATGGACAAACGTTACGGGTTATTGTTATTCGCGGCGTCCGTGGCATGGGGTTCAACGTTCCCCCTTGCAAAGATCCTACTCGAGAAAATCACGCCCCTAACGTACATCATCATCCGTCTCTTGTTTGGCATTGGGGTGTTATTTTTCATTGTTGCTTGGCGAAAAAGTTGGCGGGAATTTGGGCGCTGTTGGCGGCAAAATCCGGGGACATTCCTCGCACTAGGTCTACTTATTACACCAGGATCCTTCCTCCTCGAATTCTACGGCATCCTCTATACGACTGCAGTAAACCAGTCGATCCTCATAAACGTGCAAGCAATCGTTGTAGTCATCATTCAAGTGGTCTTTTACAAGCTCCACGTACGCCCAATGATCTGGATCGGGGCACTAATTGCATTTACGGGCGTCTACCTCATCATCGTCCGTCCCGGCGAGATACTCTTTGGCATCGGCACATTCCTCGGGGATATCTTAACCATTTTTACTGGTATCGGATGGGGAACCTATACGGCAGTGGGAGAAAAAGCGTCCCGCAAGTTCGACCCGCTTGTAGTCATTACCGTGGTGTTTTCGTGTTGTTTAGTCATCTTCATTCCATTGTGGATCATTTTGGGTGGGGATGCCGGCCTCTTTCTTCTCAATGGGGGGGAATGGTTGATGCTCGCATTCTTGGGAACGATATGTACCGGTCTTGCATATTGGGTTTGGTATGAGGCGTGCCGATCCGTCCCTGCCGAGCAGGTGGCCATGTTCGTATACGTGTCGCCCCTCGTTGCCATCGTAATAGGAGTTGCGTGGCTTGGTGAACCCTTCACGTTGACTATCGCAATTGGATTTGCGCTGATGATGGTGGGGCTCACCCTCGCAGAAAGGAGGAGTTCATCTCGCATTAAAGGAGAACAGAATCAAACCATTAATCCCTAAGGTATTACAGTTGGGCAAAAACTTCAAATGGATTTCATCACTCCATAGGTATGAGCAAAGGGCTCGTCGTCTAGTCAGGATACATTTTGCCCAAATGGGGTAAAAGGCCTAAGGACGTTGGCCTGCGAAGCCAATTTTCGGGAGTTCGAATCTCCTCGAGCCCGCCATTCTTTTTCCTCCCAATAGGACATTTAAAAACGTATCCAGTTGTTTCCTTCAAGGATGGTATTGATTCAGGTATGCAAAGAAAGAGTTATATGAGAGTTTTTCAAAGCGTTCTATAAGTGCATGGAAAGGGATGTGACCCACCTAGTCTCTTGGACGAGATAGGTTCAAATTGAGGACATCTCATATAGTTGGTGAGGGTCGTTGTCATAAAACTGAGGGACATTTCCTACGGCGGAATCTTTGGGTAAATACGGAAAATAGTTGTTATACTTAAGATTTGCCTTGAAATATAACTCGGAGGTTTATTTCGGGGCAAATTTTAGCGCTATACCTTGCTAATATTCTAAGATCCATCCGGATTAGCGATTATGAATCTGGATGATAATAGTTGGATACATCTATAAGGATGCTAGTATTTTTAAGGTATCCTCGATGTGATGAAGAGTATCCGGAACTTGGATGAGATGCCTGAAGTTTCGTTCGGTGGGCAGGAAGGCTTCGTTGCATACTGTGTAGGGAAAGTCCAGTCGGACGCCGACTTGATCCCCAGCGGTTGCACTAACAATGGGTTGATATTCTTTCTCCAAACTGGCAACAACGGCAATTTCTCCAGTGGATTGCACCTGGACGCGAGCCCCGCGACTGAGGACACCGTTCTTGACGACAGCATCTGCAACCACTCCAATGCCGGGAAGGAGGAATACCTCGCGGATTTCCACATTTAGATCAGTTGAAAGCATGCAATTTACATCCCACCTTAACAGCACAACTTTGCTATAAAAAGGTGACCCTCATGCAATTACAGGGAAGAGTCGACTAATTTCGCCAGAGCATCAGAAGTGAGTGTCAGGGGCCCATTTAGGTGGAGAAGCCATTTTTCCCGCCCGAATTCAAGGGATTGTGTGATTTTGATGCTAAAAAGCGACGTCTAGGAAAGTACTAAGGAGGTTAACTCATTATCCCAAAACCAAGATAAAACGAAAATAAGAAACGATGCAAAGATTCTGTTTCAATTGAATAAGTTTCACATGTACTATTATAGGGCGGATCTTTGGAATCAGTTTGGTGTTCCTGCAGCAAATTCTCGTCTCATCGGTGCACAGTTCCACCATTTTACAGATCGATTCGACCTTTCGGGAGGTGATTCCTTGCTACCCAGCGATGCACCATTGCGAAGATCCTATCACCCGCGGGTAAGAATACTTACCAATACAGAGTTCCCAAAGATTCCGGGAAAAGGGGGACTAAAACGGGCACGAAATTGCCCGTTGCAAGATTTCACGATCGCGACCGTTTTAGTTGGGATTGACGTGAAGATTAGATGAATATTCCATCTTTCTGCGGGCTCAACGTGCCGGGAGAATATATGCTAACTTCTCCAATTGTTGGCCGGTTGGTGGATCTCGATGTCCAAAACTCTCCTCTCCTGCGGTATTATTGCCCCTTCGGTTCATACTTTCGCGATTGTCTTTTTGTCGTTAATTCTCACGCCCACTCGGAGCGCCCGTTCACTCTATCGACCAAAAGGTTTAAATGGGAATTAGGTGAAGTGAGTCTTAAGCGGCCCCAATTGTGTGTCGGGGTAGCCTAAAAAATAGCGGAAGGAACACCTACCAAAGAAGGTATACATTATGAGCAAAGCAAAAATTTTCGCATGGTCCCCGATTCGGGAAATGATGAAGGCAAATGGTGCAGAAATGGTCGCCCGCGATGCGGTGGACGAGTTAATCTCCGTCCTTGAGCGACAGGCAAAGGAGCTCACCAACCGAGCTCTCGAGTTCTCCCGCCACGCTGGCCGGAAGAAGGTCACGGCGGAAGATATGAACATGGCTCTCAAGCTCAAGAAATAAGTGAGAGTCACTTCTTTTTTCTTTTCTAATTCTCTTTAATAATTCTAACCTCAGT
The DNA here is from genome assembly GCA_001940655.1 of Promethearchaeota archaeon CR_4. GTDB lineage: Archaea > Asgardarchaeota > Lokiarchaeia > Sigyniarchaeales > CR-4 > CR-4. Next base: position 5,348 of record MBAA01000046.1, on the reverse strand, counting down.
CCGTTCAAACTTTATGGAAAGATATGCTTAGAGTTGAGTTTGATTTTTACTCAACTGACGTTAGAAAAAAATGGATTCAAATTTGTACCAGCATTCCGAGTGAGACCGGGATTGTAATGATCTTGGTTGAAAAATAAAAATACCAGCGATCACTAATTTGTTTCAATTTGTTTTTCTCCCGAATGGGAGGGAGGAGAAATGCCATTTCCCAACCGCAGGCCCTACGGTCATTGCCAAGCTCCCCTCCCTCCCCGGCCTTTTTCCCCCCTATCCGCTCTCCCTCCAAACTTCGCCGCCCCTAAAGGGGGTCTTCATGTCTATGGTAATCGTCAGGGATGAACGCAAGAATCAATCGGTATCAAGAGGTCACCAGATGGGTGTCAATTTGTCTTGGTTTTGTTCAATATTTTTACACTTCCTGCATTTCCGAGTTATGATTTAGATTTGTCTGATAGTGCCCTTGGGGATTGTGTCTAAAAAACATCAAAAAACGAGACTTCGATCTTTAACCCAATTTATCCATACAAAAGTCGTCCTTTTGAACCACGATATCAAAAGAATGAATCTTCATCCTTGAACGACAGGCGAAAGAGCTCATCAATCGAGTTCTCTAGTTCTCTCGCCACGCTGATCGGAAGATGTTCACGGAAGAAAATGTGAAAATAGCTCTCAAGCTGAAGAAATAGGTGAGAGTCGCTCCACATTTCTTCTTTTCTTACTTTCGATAATTTTCTCACCAAAAAACATCTATGTCTATTTTTTTTCGTTCCGCCGTTTATCTCGCAATTTATCCATATATTCTGGAGTTATGCGAGTTATCCCTTCTGCTTTAGCCGCTTCCACGCACCCAGCAATTGCTTTCTTTAGAAAGATTCGTGGAACACGGGCAAGCTTTGCGCAAGCTTCACGTTCCCACTCAATACTTGGGTCGAAGCGTTCCGCCGCGTAGACGATAGTGTCGACAGACTGACCTTTTTCTTTGGGGATTGGTTCGGCATATGCTTTTGACGCGGGTGCTAACCAGAAGTTGACGTTATCTCGATACCCATAATCGATGGGAAATGGTGGGATGGTTTTCCCAGTGATACCATTCACGAGTGCATCATGGTAAGGTTTGTGAAGGAGGATGTGGTCGATCCGTAAGAGAAAATTGTCGGCACCTTCACTTAGTTTGGAATCATAAGTATCATCCCAAGTACATTCAAACACCTGTAGGGCTTCACCAACGATATCGGGATACTTTATTTTCGGGTCTTTTGCCTCCCTCTGCGATGGTAAAAGCG
>MBAA01000046.1:3603-4049 GCA_001940655.1 Promethearchaeota archaeon CR_4 | reverse complement strand
CATTTTTTCTTCAGTGGTTTCGCCCGGGTACCCTAGCATAACACAATTTTTAAGCATCTTCTTGTCATCTGGGATGAAATTAAGAGCACATACCTTCGTACGGCGAATATTTGTCGCGGTATTACTCGTTGCCCTGCAGATTAACATCATTGCATACTTACCCTGATCCACAACCACGTGTGGAAAGCAGAGGGAATATGGACCAAGGTTAATTTGGCCAGATTCCGCCACGGTACTAACGAGCACTACCGGCATTGGAAAAAAAGACGAAGTCTGGTAGAAATTATCTAAGATCGGGATTTTTACGAACGAAGATACCATAATTTGCACTAGTTATTTTTTTTGTGTAAGCTCCATTAAAATGATCTTTTCAATTGTTCACTCCCAGAACTCCCAAATAGGCACAAATAGTTTATGTTGGTAATTTCTTGAGTCGCAATGTGAGG
>MBAA01000046.1:2738-3581 GCA_001940655.1 Promethearchaeota archaeon CR_4 | reverse complement strand
ATGGAGCCATGATGGCAAACTTGGGATCAATGCGGGGATGATCGCGGTAACGGAGGAATTGCTCCAAAAAGCGAGGGGACACGCCTAATTTGCTGAAAATCTGCACGAGTTTGGCGATGTTGTTACCATTGCCGAAGAGATAATACCCACTGGCACTGATTGCCCACTTTACCGCCTCGAGGGTGTACCGGTAGTTCCAATTGCGGAGGGTATAGATGAGGAGGTTGCTGATGGACAGACAGTAATTCATGACCAAGCTCTTAGCAACTTGAATGGGTCCGGGACGCTGGTTGCGCAAGAAAGGACGGAGGTCAGTTCCATAAAAAAGGCGAGAGTTGTTGCCCACCGATCCCATGACAATCTTCCACGGGGCGAGAACCATTGTCACAAATTTGTTGGTGTTGAAGATCCGGGCAAAATCCCGATGGCGTAAGTCGGTCTCGCGGCAGATAAAGTGAGACACGAACATTCCAGTGGTGTTTTCCACCACCCGAAGGATACTCTCAACGATGCCGGTACGGTATCGGGCAAACCCGTGCTTGATCTCGAGCGCGCGGAGGAATGGTTGCACCATCTTAATACGAGTCCGAGTCACCGAGTCTTTCACCACCACCAAGACATCGCAATCCGAGATGGGTTTCGGCCTCGCCCCCCACATCTGAGACCCAAAAATGATGCCAGAGACGACCGCTCGGTGCCCCAATTTACGTTCAAGGAGCTTGATCACCTGATCTAAGTAGCATGTAACTCGGTCTGGTAGCGAGATAACAACTGGATTGCCCTTTTCGAGGTGATCGAGATGGGTTTGGAGCACGCGGTATGACCATAAGCACTTGTTAATAA
>MBAA01000046.1:2422-2641 GCA_001940655.1 Promethearchaeota archaeon CR_4 | reverse complement strand
CAAAAATGAAGAACCTACTCACATGTAACATTATAATGGCATCCTACATCCACTAGATGAATTGGGAGTTGAATCGAAGTAGACTCGAATTCTCGAATATGCAAATTAAAAGAAATCGATATGACCAAATTCGATAGGATATTTGATAAAAATTCAGTTCTAATGTTAAAGTCAATAAGGCAATTATAAGAATGAGCTTAAGTGGGAAATTTGATCCCC
>MBAA01000046.1:2074-2294 GCA_001940655.1 Promethearchaeota archaeon CR_4 | reverse complement strand
AGACCCTCCAAGATTTGGTTGGGTGGTCTTCGTTTCGAAGGTGCGCATTTTGTTCAACTCTTTCAACGAGAATTTTTTCCAGGCGAGCCCGATTTCAGCATCGAGAATGAGGTTCGTAATGAACATCTGGCGACAATCTTCGCGGGTAATACCAATTCGCTCTAAATCCTCCCGTGTTAGATTCTGGTCACCCCCCGCGGGTTTGGGTACTTGGGGGCAT
>MBAA01000046.1:311-1916 GCA_001940655.1 Promethearchaeota archaeon CR_4 | reverse complement strand
CGTGTCCAGCGCGGAGCAGAATGGCCGGAGAGCTTGCGTGTCAGATTCTGATTGGTGAACCGCGTGTATGAGGGGAATCTTCTCGTTAAGGTCAAAAGCGCGTGCAATTTGTATCGCAAAATCGTAACGGGTAATCGCCCCCTGCCCCGTGAGGTGGTAGGTTTCCCCCGCCGCAGTTCCAGTTTCCATCGCTCGCAGGAGTAAAGGCATGAACCGGATAATGTCTCCAATGTAGGTTGGCGACCCGTATTGATCCGTAAAAGCCTCCAGAATTTTCCCCGCTTGGAGGGTCTTCAAGACGGTCAAGACAAAATTCGAGCGAATTCTTGCGTTCAGACGCCACCCGTAGACCATTGCAATGCGCAAGATAGTTGTGGCAGGATATTTTTCCCTCACACTTCGCTCTGCAGCAAGCTTGAGGCGTCCATATTCATTTACTGGTTGCATAGTCATTTTATCGTCCTCTGCAATCAGGCGAACCTCTCGGGGTGAATTGAAGACATAATCTGTAGAAAAGTAAAGAAAGGGGATTTTTTGGTGGAGGCAAGCCAAGGCAACGATGGTAGACCCTGCCACATTGATTGCCTCTGCTTTGGTTGGGTTAGCCTTCGCATCATTCGGATCTGAAATGGCCGCAGTAAGGATAATGCCAGCAGGATGCTCTCTCTCCATAAAAGCGGTCACTTGTATGGGGTCTGTGATGTCGAGTTGGATATGATGCGACCCTATCCCCAGCGGGTGTGTGTGATAGGTTCCCACGAGGGGGAACTCGCTAGAAAGGTGCTTTAGCAAGTACTGCCCTACGAACCCACTTGCGCCGATGATTACCCACGGGGAGATCATAAGCAATAGAACTCGATGGTAATGAAATAAATCTTTTCGTTTTCAAAAATCGTTAAGTAAAGATTTTTAATTTAATGCTGACAGACACTACTTGTAGTTTGAAACTTCGAACTTCGAAATAAAAAGAAAAATGAAGAATAAAGGTCGAACGTCCGTGCCGGAAGCAAAAGGAAGTGCGAGGGATAAGATAATCGCCTTCTTTGAGAAGATTCCCTCGAATGAACCGGTAGCCATTAAAGAAATTGAGCTTGCTACCGGTCTTTCGTGGCCTGCGATCAAGGGTGCGCTCGAGGTAGGGAAATTAAACATCCACTTCAAAAAAAGCGCGAACACGTGGATTGCGTGGAAAAGCACAGCGCATGTGGGTGAGAAACTAGAAGATACATGCGCAAAATTCCGCAAGGAACCGGATCCGACCGCGGAATATTAATTAAGCAAATATAAAGCAAATGTGGTAAAAATGGTCAAAGTGGAAAAATCATCGCAAGACTTGCAGATTGAAGTGTGGGCGACTGAAGAATGTATGCATTGTGGCGCGTGCGGGGCCTTCTGCCCCCATATCGAGTACAACGAGGAAGGGGCTCCAAAGCTCGTGGATCAGTGCTGGGAAAACGTTGGTTTGTGCTACAATTCCTGCCCCCGCGCCATGCTGGACATCCAGGACGTGGACCAACGCACATTCAAGAAGATCCGGCAGAACGAGGCTATTGGCGTTTATGAGAAAGTCGTGAATGCCAAACCCAGCGGTGACAAGGACGTGAT
>MBAA01000046.1:0-240 GCA_001940655.1 Promethearchaeota archaeon CR_4 | reverse complement strand
AGGGGAAGGGTGCGAATTTCCCCATCGTGTTATCAGAAGCGAAGAAGATTGACGGGAATATCCCGAAGAACGGCACGAACTGTGCTGGGCCCTTGATCACCGGGGTTGGACAAGCGTTCCAAAAAGATCAAATGACCAAGATTGGGTTCATCGGTAATCCCTGCCACTTGCAAGCAATCAAGAATACCGCTAACAGTGATTTCTGCACGGGTGCTGACCGTGTGGCGTTCTCCGTAGCCC
>MBAA01000169.1:2518-4681 GCA_001940655.1 Promethearchaeota archaeon CR_4 | reverse complement strand
AGGTCGTTCATATAGGACTGCCCCCGTTGTTTGGTGATTCCGTGGGTGGAATTTGCGTAGCCTCAATAATCCGTTTTGGATCTAATTTGTCTGAAACAAAATCAGCAACCACCCCAAGAAGAATCTTTACGAGTTGAATCGGACCAATATTCTCGTACTTCAATCCAACCTCTTTCGTGTCAAATAAGTAAATATTAATTATTCCAACCAATACACGTGGCCTTTCGGTTACAAGTGCCATGGATTATACATTTCCTTCCTGACTTTCCAGCATATTAATGGCCAGATAACGAGACCAAGGACAGACAGTATGCCACAACCTATCGAGTGCCATTTAGCTACGGATAGGAAAAATAGAGCAATAAAGACACCCTCGATTAAGGCAGAAACCACAAGAATAAATATAAGCAAAAACATTAAAACAGGAAAATCTGAATGACGATGGTTGTTCATGGCTTACATCTCCCTCAGAATTTCATTGACCGCCCATCCAAGCAACAAGAAAATTAAGCCTAAAATTATATAGCCCAGGATTGGGTTGAGCATAAAACACCCGATTACGATTAAGGCGAGTCCCCCGAAAGTAAAAAGATTTAAGAGGATTTTAAATATTGTTGTATTCATGCTTTTCTCCTCACCAGTTCCATTCATCGAAGGATGATCCGGGTTGCCGTTCGGGTTCGTATTCTTGACCCTCAAAGCTTACGCCCATCCTAAATTCAATTCCTTCGAGCGCGACATTAGTGCCATCCAGCGGACCGCATTCACCCAACAGAACACCAGAGTCATCATATAATTTGAATGTAGTTTGATGGTTAATATATCCTTCGTGGACAACTACAAGCCTGCCATAAAGATATCCATCATGTAAACTCTTACACCTTTGCCACAGGATATCGCTTATAAGCTTTCTACTCAGCCTGAAGCTTGCAAAAATCATGACTTTCTCCTTTCCTTAAAATAAATATCTTATGGGACCCGGGGTTAGATGGTTTAGAGCGAAGGAGGATGGAAGATGCCAAGGCCCGGGTCCCATTTCTTGTTTAGTTTTGAATCACATAAGTCACAATCGTAACGACTTCATCCTTGGAAAAATCAGGATATGCCACTCGCATGGTCATGAACAGCTGGTTTCTTGTGGTGCAATATGAATCGTGTTCCCGCTTAATATCTTCGGTCTTGATGTCTGAAAATTTCTTTACAAGAATCTGTCGTATCGTTGCCCCCTCGATAGGGTTGCCGTTATCGGAGAGCATAATCATTTCTCCGATCTTAAGGTTTGCCCACTTATATCCTTTCCTAACCGTGACGTTCGTGAATGGGCGTTGCGTGTAGTTCAGAAAATCCATTGTTCTCATGTGTGTCTCCTACCTCGTTAAAACGTAAAGGTTTGAAAGATTGACTAAAATTTTCTTGACATAGATTCCGTCGATTCCCCCAAGATAGCGTTCCAAGGCCTTCTCAACGTTGCCGTTACTCTGTTTTAGACAATCCCTAAGAATAAGATTGCCGGAACGAATGGATGCGTCAATATCAAACAAATCTCTTTCCACTGCGATAACATTAGCCTTGATTAATCTCTGGCCGTGTACCTTTGGCATTACCTGGGTAAGTCCCCACGCACCCTGTTTCGATACAGCCGTGGGTACAAAGTTACTCTCAACATCTATAATGGCCAGCATCAATAATGGATAATCCGCCCTCATGATTCCGCCAACGATCTTCCTTGCCGTAGAAGAGGATATCCTGTTTGACCGAGAAATCACCCATTCAGTTAGAATGTTTTCGATTCGCTTAAGATCCTGCTTCTTTCTATCCACCGCAACGCCGTTGACGGTATAGGTATGGTCAACCGGTCCACAGGCAGGAAGAAAGAAACACAGAATAATTAAGACGATAAATATCGTTATCTTCATTGTTTACCCCCTTAAATCTCCTCGTGATCTTACATCTCTGGTTATGGGTGCAACTCATTTCACCCCTCGCATTCGTGTAAAATAGATTTGCTTCCATCCTTTAGTTTGGCAGGATCAACATTGAGGTCTTGACCGCAGGCTTGGCAGGTTACAAGGACAACGCGGGAGCTTGGTGTACATTCTATTCGCCCACCGACTAGTATCACCAAGGATTCTCCCTCGATTTTTGCACTGATTGACGCAGAGG
>MBAA01000169.1:1180-2511 GCA_001940655.1 Promethearchaeota archaeon CR_4 | reverse complement strand
AGTAAAACCCTTATATCTTTTCGTCTTCATCATTCACCCCATGAAATGATTTCGAATTGTTTCGTGTCGTAGCTTCTTTTTTAGTGCCTTAAGTGCCCTGCCCGATGCGATTGACCGACCAAGTGCTGGATCGAATTTATCAAGAATTGATCTACGGGAGATTCCCTCTGCGAGAATGGGGGGCTTATTGTCATCCAGGTGATAGCTGACAATAACCACCGTGAAAGTTACCCCCTGATAAATGAGTTCTTCTTTTAACTTGTCCGGTTCGAAGGCGAATTTTTGCATTACCAAACCACAGGAAGATTCTGTTGCTTTTCTTCCATCGTCAACGATCGATCAACGATGAGTTCCCCCGTGTCTAAACGCACGACAGAAAAATTGTCTAAATCAAAATCCCTTGTCTCTCGGCACTCAACGTTTCTCATCTCGAATCCAGACCGGAGTTTTTCGGCAGAGGCAATCAGTTCGGCATCAATGGCGGCGATCTTGCTTTTGATCTGTGTCTGAACGCTTTTAAGTTCCGCCTCGGCTTCGTCCTTGCCCATGACGGCGATTGCCAACTTATCGGCAACCTGTCTCTTCTCTTCCGTGGTCAAGATGCACTTCAGGTATTCCTTAACGATGCGTATCTGTGCCATAAGGCCTCCCGTTAAAACTATATTTTCGTATTTGCATGACCTATATTATACTCAGTTTGAGTATTATGTCAAGGAAAAAATGAGGGGCAAAAAATTATTTTTAATGCCCCCCAGATTCCCCTTAGATTACACTAAATTGCCAGACTACTTGGCCGATGATATCTTTCTTTTTAATATAGATGTGGTCGTGCGGAAGGTGTGGATTGTCCGGAATAGCCATTAATATGTTGCCCCGAGAGACAAGGCGACGAATGGTGGTTGTGTCTTTTGGTTTGTAAAGTTTTAGTGCAACGAGTTTCTCTGGAACCGGTTCCCCGAACCTTATGGGTAGGATTCCTACGGTGGCCCCTTTTGAGATTGTGGGTTCCATGGAGTCGTCAGGCATCTGGAGAATAATATATTGGCTGGAACTTAAAACTCCCTTGCCTGGATCGATCACAACCGCAGAGGAACTAATTTTCCCCTCCCCGGGTCCGGAGATATCGTCGGCAGCCAGCAACCATAGAATAGAGATCCCGAATTTTCTTGCGAACAATCTCAAGAAATCATCGTTCGTTCGGTTCTCCTCATATCCGCGGTAAGTCGTATACGGGATCCCGAGCGCCCTGCTCATTTCTTTCTGTGCCCCCCTGCCCTCTCCAAAACGACCAACGCGAATTTCTTTCACCCTTCCACAAATTTTCTTCTTAT
>MBAA01000169.1:896-1108 GCA_001940655.1 Promethearchaeota archaeon CR_4 | reverse complement strand
CGCACGGAAAGTCCTTGACAAGCATCTTAAACTGTGTAAAATAATACTCAAACTTCGTGCTAATTAATTATTTTTTACCATACTACAAACAATATGTTCTTGTCAAGAGAAAAATATATCCAGCAAAATGGTGTCAAATCGAGGCAATGAAAATTCATGGAAAAAAGATCGTGCGTGGATTGCTTTCACCTTAAGATTAGAATTTCTAAGCT
>MBAA01000169.1:0-813 GCA_001940655.1 Promethearchaeota archaeon CR_4 | reverse complement strand
TTCAGCATGTTGAGTTGCGCCACAGGAGAGTCTTTAACCAAGCCTGCAAATGTAAAAGATGGGAATGCTTTCGATCACCAGGAATTCAGTGGGAAGATATGCCGGAAATTTATTGAGTTGATTCGGTACGAGAATATAACATGCGAGGTCTGCGAATTTAATGTCGGGAGATCTATGACGGACAAGGAAACATATAGAATGCTCTCCAAATGCAAGGAGTTTGATTGCATGGCAGATGTCCATCCGTGCGACGATTACGGATGTCCGAAAAATATATTTTACTCCAAGATGAAAGGCGTTAAACATCACGAGAACGACATGTCGAGAATAGCCAGAAATTGCGAATGGGGAATCCGGTATTTCTTCGGGACCCTCACGCTTGAGCAGGTTGCAGATTTATACGGACTATGCAAAGAAAGAATTAGGCAGATAGAGGCCGAGGCATTCATCCATGTAGGAAACAAGATTCGGTTCAACAAAGACCTGTCGGTATATATTCCGCCAGATGGTCCAAAATATTTTCAAAAACTGTTAGATGACCGAGACAGTGCCCTTGCCTACCACAATGCAAGAAGCACAGAACAAAGACGAGAGTTTAAGAATTTAGGAAACAAGGGGGGACGCAATAATGCTTATTCTCGGGATTGATCCAGGTCCGAAGAAATCGGCATATCTTACATGGGACAAGGAAAGTCAAGCCATTTTTCAATTCGGTTTTGGAATTTTGCCGAACGATGAACTTATCTATGCAATTAAGAGTCGGGATCATTTCGTCGGCAATGAGTGCATTCCGGTTATCGAGATGGTTCAATC
>MBAA01000045.1:11319-15202 GCA_001940655.1 Promethearchaeota archaeon CR_4 | reverse complement strand
AGAGAACAAACAACGGGTTTTCCGATTATCGTGGTAGGAACGAAAACAGACCTCGAACCGGAAAGGAAGGTGAAGCTGGATGAGGCCGTGAAGATTGCGGGAAAATATAACCTCCCAGATGTCTTGGAAGTCTCGGCTAAAACGGGACAAAATGTGGGTGAAGCATTTTCCCTTATCGCGAGATTGATGGCGGAAAACGTGATCGCCCAAAGCGCGATGGCGAGGGGCAGCGCGCGTGTCCGCACGTAAAGATATTTTTTTTATTCTGATAACTCTCCTCCTGCTAGACTATACATCATCATTATTTTTGTAAAGAAATTCCTGTTTCCCAAATCTCCCGGGCGCAAAAGGTAAAAATCTTTTAAAAGGTAGGTTGTGTTGTGCATCAAAAAGATATACTTGGGTGATTGGAATGCGTTTTACATTCAAACTCGTCCTGTTTGGTGATGGCGGCGTGGGAAAAACTTCTTTAGTTGAACGGTTTGTCAAAGGAACATTCACCTCAAACACGCAGATCACCATTGGGGTCGCATTCCTCGTCAAGAGACTTGTGATCAACGGAGATCCTGTAGATCTTTCGATCTGGGACTTTGGCGGCGAGGAACGCTTCCGCTTTCTCCTGCCTTCATACTGCCGGGGGGTCGGCGGGGCTATTTTTATGTATGATGTGACATCTCCGCAGTCCTTAATCCACTTGGAAGATTGGTTGCCGGTCGTGAGATCACAAAAAGCGAACCTCCCGATCCTCGCGCTAGGAACGAAGTCGGATCTTGAATCCCAGCGACACGTGATGCTGGGGGATGCAAGTGCTTTCGTGGCGAAATACAACATCCCGGACGTGATGGAAGTGTCGGCAAAGACGGGGCAGAATGTAAGTGAGTCCTTCAGTCGGATAACCAAATTAATGATTGAGAATATCTTCGACCCAGAAATGCAGACGCTTACTCCACTTGCAGCAAGGCCAAAAATATCGCCCCCTAGGCAAGAACGCACAGACCTTTGGAAGAGAAAATGGAAGTTTTAAAAGTAGGGTGAAATTCCACTTTCTTTCATAATTTTCGAATGATCTATCTTAATTTTTTTTCTCATTCTAATTAATTCCACAGATCAGCGTCCAAACTAACTGGACCTCGTCCATGGTGCGTGTGGGACATTTTTCCTAAGTAATTGCTCGAACGACATAAAGTCATATTTCCCCCTAAGGCTTCAAAATGTTTTGAAATCAATCGGAGTCATTTTTAAGGATGAGTGCTTCCAGATTGCGTGACAGGTGAAAAAAACTATGGAAGAACAGAATTTAATAGCTGCAGCTGTTGCCGCTTCGGTCGCAGGCGGTTGCATCAAGTGCCTCGAATATCACAAGCAACACGCACTAAAGGCTGGATTTACGGAAGAGGACATACTTGAAATCGCAACGCTATCGTTCAAGATACGTGACAGAGCTGACGAATTGAACCGCGCAGAGCTCGATGCAGAGCTCACGGGGGACACATCGGGGAACTCGCCGGGAAAAACACCGGGTTTTACCCGAAATTCTTCCTGTTGTGGCTAATGCTACGAGGGAAGAAAATAAGTGGGTGGAATACTTCCATTACTTCATGCAAGCATTGGAGGCTAAATAAATGGATAATCATCGCTTAGATCCGTGTTGCCCGAGCAATCTACAGCAGAAAGCATTGTGGGAGAAGAAACTCCAAAAGGAAAAAGCCGAAATTATGGGCGATTTCGGGGACATAATGGGTAAACGGGAGAGTCTGCTCAAGACACTTGGACATGAGATTCGCCTCGCGATCCTCCAGTATTTGGGCACGCGCCCTAATTGCGTGTGCGAGCTCGTGGAGAAATTGGCCGCCTCCAATTCGGCGGTTTCTTACCACCTGGCGTTCCTCGCGAAATGTGGCCTCGTCCAAACAGAAAACCGTGCAGGGAACACGTATTATTTCCTCACGGATTACGGGGGCAAAGTCCTCCAGTGGCTCCACCTGATGCCTTTTCCGACGGGGGAGGGGGAATTTGAATGAAAGTTAGCGTAATTACTGACGGGAAGTACGGCGAGCGAGCGTACGCCCTCATCCGGGAAAAATTTGATGCCACATGGGTGGAGGTGCCGGACATTCCCCCTAACGTGGTCTTGGATGATCCTATCCCCCTCAAGATTCCGCCGGGGGATCTTTACGTGTCTTATATCCGTCACCCTGACCTCATCCTCCAAATCGCCGAGCTGGGCGTGCCAATGGTCTTGGGCATCACCCCGGGGCAGGGTATCCTGCAGCAGGCGCAGCGAGTGAATCCCCGCGTGGTCGCTCCTCTCACGATGTGTTCCTTGGAGCCCACGACAGGGATTCCCGCCATTGACGAGTTCGCGCAAAAATTCGGCAAACCCGTATATCGCGTCACACGCGGAACAGAAGGGAACGTGGAGGAGATCACAGTCGTGAGGTCATCCCCGTGCGGATCCTCCCACGCCGGGGCCCAATTCATCCTCCACAAACCGATTACCACGAAAAATCTGCAGGACTTCGCCCTCGCGGTGTGCTACGAGTGTCGCGCGCCCCGCTTCGGGCACACGTGTGACAAGAAACTCGCTGGAACCATTCACGTCCAATCACTCCTCGGGGGTAATGGAGACGTGACGAAATGTTGCCTCGATGTCTCGATCCAGAATTTTCTCGACCAGCTTGACGAGGTAATCCCACAAAAGAGTTAAGCACTAAAAAATGCTGTGTTTGATCCCCTCGTTCAAGATTAGAATTGTATTATCAGGATTTCCTCTCATTGCATTCAATTAATGAATTTACAAGTAACTCTCCTCAATTTTTTCGATGAACCAAGCCACTTTTCCTATCTGGTTGTACTAGAACTCAGAAGACGGATATTCGGTTGTAATCCCAGCCTTACGGAGTTTTAGAAAGCATCCGTTCAAAACAATAGAAGCCATTGTTCTGCAAAGAAACTTCGATAATTTAAGATACTTCGCCTAAGTTTATTTTAGTCGCACGAGTTATTTATTCTCGAACTCTGATCAACACATTAATAAATTGTGCCACTCAAACGTGGATCACATGTGATTGTGGTGAGTCACAAGTAGTTGAGGCGTTCGTCATGTCAAATTCCGGAAGATCATTTGACGCGGATTACATCTTCAAGGTTGCTGTGGTGGGTGACGGGGCTGTTGGAAAAACGTCCTTAATCCTTCGGTATACACAGGGTAGCTTTAACACGAATTATATTCGAACCATCGGCGCGCAATTTTCCAAGTATGACCTGACCGCAAAGACGGGGGAGAAGGTTCGTTTGTTCCTTTGGGACATTGCAGGGCAGGATTCGTTCACCTTCATGCGCCCCACGTTTTTCAGCGGATCGAAAACCTGCATCGCGGTGTTTGACGTGACGAACGAGAACACCTTTACCAACCTGCAAACGTGGATAGATGACATCCATAAATATTGTGGCACCGACATCCCGGTGGTTCTGTTCGGGAACAAGGTCGACCTCGTCAATGACAAGTACGCAAATCCCAAAATTGAGGCATTTCTGAAAGCGAACAACGTGATCGGGTTTTACCTAACGTCTGCGAAGACGGGCACGAATGTCACCCAAGCGTTTGAAGCGATTATCAATGAACTGCTCAAGTTGGTGAGTACGAAATGAACCGTCCCCTCCTGGAAACGGTCCTGAACCAGATTCGGCAAGGATTACTCACGGGTGAAGCTATTGGCGACTTGAAGATCGCCGCGTTATTTGCGTTAGGTTCCCAGCTCGAAGCGATCTTCTATTACCTCGGGCACGAACTCGCATCCAAGATTGACGTCCACCTCGCGAGTAAATCCAAACCGATTATGGAACAACTCCAAGAAATTTGCCTGCGATATCACTTGGGCAC
>MBAA01000045.1:6424-11306 GCA_001940655.1 Promethearchaeota archaeon CR_4 | reverse complement strand
AAAGCCACAGACCAGCAAATTACCTTCACCCTGGCGAACGGGTACTCGACGCGATTCATCCGCACGGATCAGTTACGTACCCAAAATACCTTTTGTAGTTTTGAAGCCGGTTTATTCGCCGGCCTCGTGGAAAATATGACAAAAAATCCCGCATTTGCCCAAGAGATAAGTTGCAAGTGCCAAGGCAAACTGGTTTGCGAGTTCATGGTCATGTTCGCGTGACCGCCCGGAATAGAACGTCAAAAGCACGAAAGTAGTGACGCGAGGGACTAGCTTGGCGGACGGGTATCCAAAAATTCTTTATTTTTCTTCCCCCACATGCGGGCCGTGTGAGAAGATCAAGAAGTTACTCGAGGTGGTCAATTTCTCCTTCGGAAATAAGATCGTCATCGAAGAAATTGACATTCTCGAGTGCCCGGAGAAAGCCCAAAAATACAAGGTATTCTCCATCCCCACGCTTATCATCGGGGACCGGCGGATGTCCGCATCTATCGAGAAGGACGAGCTCGTTGATGCCGTTCTCCAGGCATTCTTCTCTTCGGTCGTGATGGATTAAGTTTCGTATAACGCGGATTTCACTAAATCGCCGCTCATCCCCCCTTTATAAGCGTGAGCGGGTGATGTGGTAGTAACACACGCACACACACCCTTCTTTTTTTCCATCATCCTGCCACCCCCCTTCCGCTGTCGTGGCTCCCTTCCCGGACGTCGTGTAACGGACGCCCCTCTTTTTTCAACAAATTTATGGAAAAACTCTGCTCAGGTGAATATTTGCTTATTTGGGTTTACACTAAATCTTCGGTTCCGATTGAGGTGACAAGGTTGTAGGAGTAAATTCATCCTCTAATAGAAATTTAAATCTGTCGCAGTATCTCCAGACCATAACGTAACGCTCGTAATTGTTAAAAAAAATTTAAGTAGCTTTGTCGAGAGAGTATTATTCCCCGTAGATTTTCTGGGTGAAATGCACATGACCTCGGACCCACTAAAAGAAATATTCTCACAAGGACAACAATTCGTATTTTTAGCCGGTGCAGGCACATCGATGGATTCACCAGCGAAAATTCCATCGGCGTTGGAAATAATCAAGTTAATGCTAGAATCATATGCCCCAGCACAGGAAATAGAAGGTTTAATCGCAAATCCCCACCTTCGGTATGAACTCGCAATTGAATGGATTCAACGGTATTTCGATCGTGACCTGACGTTCCTAGATTATTTTGACACTGCCATTTTACCAAATTCCAACCATTTTTTCCTCGCTCAGGCCTTAATGGAGGGTCACTTCGTGGTCACGACGAACTTTGATTTTTTAATTGAACGTGCGTTATTATCCATCCTTCCTCCAGAAAAAAAGAACGCCATCATCCCGATTATCACGAAAGAAGATTACCTGGATCCAGCAAACCAAAAACCCGAAGAACTACGGGATGCGGGGAAATATCCCTTCTTCAAAATACACGGGTCGAAGAAGGATATCATAAAAAATCGCGACACCAGTACCTCATTAGTATCAACCTTGAGTGCGCTCGGTAGAGAACGGGAGGGGGAAGAGACATTTTCAATTGAATCTTACAAGAAACCGGTGATCTTCAACCTCTTGAAACAAAAAACGCTGGTCGTGATAGGATATTCCGGGAGTGATGATTTTGACATTGGGCCCCTGCTGAGAAACTTGAACGCCCTGCATCGTTTGGTATGGGTGGAACACGCTTCTACACCAGAAATTGAAATTTCCCCAATTCAAGAGAGACTAGATGGTAAACAAGCTTCCTCCTCGAAAACTGATCAGCTCCTCTCCGAATGCGCTAACAAAAGAAAGTTTGATGTTTTCAAGATTAAAGGGAATACCGCGAAGATTTTGGAATCCATTATGTGGGGTAATATTGCCAAGGAAGCACACAGACGCAGTATGATGATGTTAATGGCCAAAGGTATTCACAAACCTGCATCTTTTCGTCCGTGGTGGACTATTAACGTAAAATTACCGCCCAATATTAAACGCTTAATGTTTGCCACTCGGTTATATTTCGCACTAAATGACATGAAAAATGCGAAAAAGTGCGCCGAAAAAGGGTTAGCGTTAATCAATATAGAAAAAAGAAACATTGCCCTAGAATTCAACTTGGGCGAGTTTAATACGATTTTAGGCCAGATCGCTACCGTGGAGGGGGATTATGAATCTGCCAAGAAGTATTTTGAAAAAACCATCCGATTATACGAGAACACGGAAAAAACCGATGAATTAGGGATTATTTATTATTTAAATGCAGATTTATCCATCGAATCGGGATTCTGGGATATGGGGTTTAAGGACATTAAAAAAGCATTGGAATTATTTGGCAAGACCGGAAATGTGGCGGGAAAAGCCGCATGTTTACTCCGAATCGGCGAAACCTTTCTCAAAAAGGAGAATTTCCCGTCTGCAGAGGAATCATTTAACCAATCGCTGGAACAGGCCAGTGTTGCCGGCGATCTCGCTTTAAAAGCGAGGATTTTCATAAATCTTGGATATGTTGCTCAAAATTTAAAAGATTCCAAGAAAATGGAACATTATGTCGAAGATGCTTCCCGTATTGCCCAAGAACTGGATGATGTCGCTCTCATCGCAGAAGCACTCGTATTGAAAGGCATCTTTTTAACCCTTCTGGGGAAGTATGACGAAGCAGAACAAGTCCTCATGTTTGCAGATCAAGTGCAAGCGAGGATCTCCACGGTTGCCATTTCCATAAAGATAAAACTCGCCCTTGGTGATACTTATGTCCAGAAAGGGGAGATCGTCAAAGCGTTGAAGCAATACCAGGCGGCCGAGACATTACACAAGAATAGTAATTTGAAAGTTGGTTCACATAAGGTCGGAGGGATTTCCATTTTTACTAAGCTCGCTGAATTCTACTTAAAGATAAATCAATTCGGTGGTGCGATGAAGTACTATGAGGAACTTTATAATTTCACTAAGGATTTCGGAGATAAATTTTTACATGGTGCTACGGGTAAAAAAATCGGAGACCTCTACAAACAAATGGGGGCAACGAATGGTGCTATCTCCTATTATCAACAAGCCTTAACTGACATTCAATCTGCGATGAGAGATCACCACCAATACGTGGGTCCAAATGTTCCCAATCCTAAATTGGAACAACTAACCCGAGAAATCCAACAAGAATTAACAAACCTTAACGTACAACCCACGATAAAATGAAGTTTAATATTTGATTTTGAAAACCAATGACGTTCGCTTATATCCTCTTATCAGTCCAATTTGGGTACAACAAAGGCGTGAAAAATTTAAAAACAGGGAAGAAATGGAAAGAATTTGATCATTCTTCAACGAGGGCTATCAGGGTGCTGGTTTTGCGAATCGACTTGTGCTTGCGGATTTCCATGACGAATTTCGTGAGATCGGGCAAGCTACTTGCTTTCACTCGCACGATGATATCCCAGTCCCCGTAGATGAGAAATGCCTCCGTCACCTCGGGCATTGCACGTAAATTCTTTAACAGACTTTCCGTATCCTCCGAATTGGTCAAAATCAACAAGTATGCAATCACTTCATCAACCATAGCATCACTTCACGCATGAATGTTCAATTTGTGGGTGGTCGCTTTTCCCCTATCGCCACCGCCCTTATATGGGTATGTGTGCATTGGAGCTAAAAGCACAGACAGGAATGACATATAATGGAACTCTTGAAAAAGAAATGCGTGCCGTGCGAGGGCGGAATACCTCCACTGTCAGATGACGAAGAGGATAAGTTAGTAAATCAAGTCGCTGGATGGGAACTGAACCGGGGCAGTATGCACAAGCTGGAGCGGGAATTTAAGTTCAAGAATTTCGAGCGTGCCCTCGCGTTCGTGAACAAAGTCGGTACCATTGCAGAAAGCGAAGGACACCACCCGGACATCCACATCTACTACTCGAAAGTCCTCTTGGAGTTGTACACTCACGCCATCGGCGGCCTCTCCGAGAATGATTTCATCGTAGCCGCGAAAATTAATGCCATAAAATGATTCAAGAGTCCATCCCCTCCCCTCTTGCGTGATCATTCGGGAGGAAAGTCTTTTTTCCAAGCCCTATATTTAAATAATCTTTAAAAAGAAAAGTGAATTTAGATTTATATATAAATCGCTTAAATGAATATTTCCTAAAAACGAAGTGTGCCGCGCCCCCTTGTCCCTCGTGTTTCTCCGATTTCTCTGAAAGAAATTCCAACTTTGGTGTATGCAGGACGCGATAATTCCATCTATCAAAAAGGGAATTGAAGCTGGCAAGGTGCCCTTCTTTTTTAATGGTGGTTTCAATGTCCGAAGAAGAAGAAAAAGAAGTTAATGAAGAAGAATCAGAAGAAGAAGAGGAAGGGGAAGAAGAACCCACTGAACCCGACCTTGATTATAAGATTGAAAATGTCGTTGCCACCGTTACCCTTGACATCAAAGAAAAAATTGACCTTAATGTCATTGCCCGCAAGTATTCCGATGTAGAATACAATCCTGAACGATTTCCTGGATTGGTGATGCGGATCGAGAAACCGAAAGCCACGATTCTCATCTTCAGCACCGGTAAGATGGTCGTGACTGGTTTACGCAAGGCATCTGAGGCGAAAATTGTCGTGGATAACGTGATCAAGCGCATTAAGAAGGCGAAAATCGAGATTTCCAACCCGAAAATCACGATCCAGAACATTGTCGCGTCTGGCGACCTGCACACCAACATTGACCTGAACATGGCAGCGGTTGTCATGGAGTACGCGATGTACGAACCCGAGGTCTTTCCCGGGTTGATCTACCGCATGCAAGATCCGAAAACCGTCTTTCTCATCTTCAGTACCGGGCGTATCGTGTGTACCGGTGGGAAGACGAAGGAGATCGTCGCGCAAGCAGTC
>MBAA01000045.1:6229-6408 GCA_001940655.1 Promethearchaeota archaeon CR_4 | reverse complement strand
AAGTCAAAGAATACGGTGTGGCCAAGGAAGAAGGTGAAGAATTCGACGATATGAATTTTCTCTAGTTTTTTACTCGATTTTTATTACCCAAATACCCTTTATTCAAATTCCTGAAAAAATTAATAACGTATTGCCTTTTTTTAAAGCTCAAGGAACACTCGAAAACATTGAGGCTTGCG
>MBAA01000045.1:3909-6204 GCA_001940655.1 Promethearchaeota archaeon CR_4 | reverse complement strand
CAAAATTATGTTGGCCGGGGACGAGAACGTGGGGAAATCCTCTCTTATCCGCAGGTTCGTGGATGAACATTTTTCCGAATCCTATATCCCCACGCTCGGATTTCAAATTTACGCCAAAAAGCTGGAGATCGGGAAATATTCGGTAGCCCTCCAAATCTGGGACGTGGCGGGTCAGGGCTCATTTGAATTTGCCCGCAAAACTTATTATCCCCATAGTCAAGGTTTTCTCCTCGTGTTCGATCTCACCAATCCCACGTCATTCCAAAACTTGGATCGGTGGGTCGCGGAGATCCGGGGGGTTTGTCCCAACATCCCGTTTGTCCTCGTCGGGAATAAATCTGATTTAACTCGTGCCATAATTTCCCCGGAAGAAGTGGCGAAAAAGAGTAAAAAATTGAAAGCCTCCTGCAATATATTAACTTCTGCGATGAAAGGCGTGAAGGTAAACGAAGCTTTCGATCTTTTAGGACGTGCAATGCTCGCTGCGCAGCACTTTGTGCTATAAAGTGCGAGTTCACGAACGAGTCGAATTTGATTCGCATGTTTTTTACCAAAGGCTTGACTCTATAGTCACGAGAGCGTGAACACGGGATCTATGGAAATTTTTCCCCTCTCATGATCTTGGTACATTGCATTTAAAACGTATCTTGAATTTCGAATGGACGAAAGGTTAATCGAATGAAGGGTGGTTGAAGTTGGGTTTCGTGCGGTTTAAAATCGTGCTTGTGGGTGATGAAAACGTGGGCAAATCGAGCCTAGTGCGGCGGTTCGTCGATAATAAATTTACCGAGAATTACATACCGACCCTAGGATTTCAACTTTTTCTCAAACCCTTGACCTTCCGGCCCTATACGGTCGAGTTGACTATCTGGGACATCGCAGGTCAACCGTCTTTTGAATTCGTGCGACGAAATTACTATAGTCATAGTCAAGGGTTCATGCTGGTGCTCGATCTCACCAAATCCATGGCAGATCAGCATTTAGAACAATGGATCGCCGAGGTTCACGCAGTTTGTCCAGAGGTACCATTCATTCTCGTTGGTAACAAAGCGGATTTGCCCGAACAGAAGGTGGAAAAGGGGGAATTTGACAAAAAGAGTAAACAACTGGGGGCTGCGGGGGAAGTGATAACATCCGCGAAAACGGGGACAAACGTAGTCAATGCTTTTGACCTCTTAGGACGGGTGTATTTGAGTGCATTGGAATTAAAAGGTGTCATTTGAAAGGTGGAAAACGAAAAAAAGGATAGATACTACGGTTTTTTGAACGATTTGACGTGTAACACGAGCGTGTATTGGTAGTTCATGCGGATTTCGTCCACGTTCTCGAGATATGTCGCTTTGAAGGTTTCTGTGTCAACACGAATGAAACGCTTCCCCCGGGTCAGGTGGGCCGGATCCAAAAAGACATCCAGCTGGTAGTTGACGACTTGGTCCGTTTGGGGAAACATGGCAAAGTTGAAACTGAATAAGATGTCTGGTTCCGCCCCTGCCCCTTCTACGGCGAAAATGGATTTCGCTTGCGAGAATCCCGAGATATACGACAAGATGTTGTGGTACAGGGTTTCCACGCGGAGGGAAATTTTTTGCGGTTTCGGCTCGTTGAACTGGGTCGCGTCTGACGACTGGACGAACGTGATGTGATTTTTCTGTGATTTCAATGCCTCATGTAGTTTCGCTGGGAAAACTGAGTCCAAAATCTTGTCCTTGCAATCAAAGTGAAACTTCTCGGAAAGCTCCCCTATTTTTTGTGCGATAGGGTTATCCCGCGTGAACACGGTGATCGCGTTGCTGTCTTGAGGTCCACTTAATACCCGCGAATAGAAAATCTTGCGCTCTGGGTCGTAATTGAGCGACATCTCCTTGCTAGCGCCCATTCCGAGCATCCCCATAACGCCCTCTGGGCCTCCGTCAGAACTCATGTTGAAGTAGACGAAATCCATAAAATTGCTGATCTCGATATACCCCGTGAAATCCTTCAAGCGCGTCAAAATGGACGTAACAGCCTGCTGCAAGTTCATACTTTAACACGATCCACAATTTTTTTGTTTCTTGGTTAGTTGATTTATTTAGAGCCGCCATTATTTTATTTTTACCAGACTATGAATACTTTCTTACCTTATCCTGATTTTGCCGCGAGTGCCCAATGTTTGGACATGCGCCGGTTAGGCAAGCAGCGTGTAGAGGCAATGCAGATCCTTCGCGCGCTCGCGGATCCCAATTACGGGTGGCAACATCATCCCGCAGTCCAGATGTGGCGGGGATATGACAACGCCCTTAGGCAATATATGAATGC
>MBAA01000045.1:0-3864 GCA_001940655.1 Promethearchaeota archaeon CR_4 | reverse complement strand
TCTTGCCACCGTGACCGGAGAGATCGAAATGCCACCCTGGGTGGGGAATGAAAGCTTCCACGCTTCCCACCGCTCGAATTTGCTCCGGAAAAATCCAGATCATTACGTGCAATTCCACTGGAAAGAAACGCCGTATCTCCCTTATATGTGGCCAACACGTAAGAGTTAGATAAAAATAAGAACTGATTGTTGAAGATAAGGATCCAAAATTCAAAACTCGGATCCACAATAAATACAATAGCGGGCTGTGGATCGGGCACGGGTTTTCCCACAATTCTTGCAATATTGCACGCTTTTTTGATTTTGGTTCGATTGGGGACTGTAAGAAGGATTCCCCTCCTCTAATGAGGAACCTCGTTGCAGGTATGCTGGGGTTGAGATTGGCGAGGACGTGGGGGGAATACGCGACAACGGCGCGCCAGTGGGCAAAGGCCGGGTAGTGGAGCCACTTTCCGCCTTTGCGGCAAGGGAAGCCTTCAATTGCTCAATCTCTTGTTTTGCTTGTATATCCTTTTCTATCAGTGCTTTCTTGAGCTGCTCCATTTCAACACGCGCTCTTTCCGCTTCCGTGGAGAGCTCCTTCGCTTTCTGTTCTGCTTGCTGCAATTTGGTGGAGAATGACTCGCGAATGTCGTTGACAAAGACTGTCAGGTCGAATTTCGAAGTCAGCGCGTTTAATTGGTCGAGAGATGCTTGCACCTCCTCTTTGAATTGTGCATTCTCCTCGGGGGTAACTGCCTTAAAATTTTCCACTTTTTGGACGATCGTGGCAACCTGATCTGTTAAAACCTTGCGAGCATCAACACTTTCCGTCCTGAGTTTCTCTATAGCGTCTTGAATCTTGATAATCTCATTAGCAACTTGCTCTCGTGACTTTAGCTCAATGTCTTTGCGGAGGGCGATTAACTTGGCGTCAAAATTGTCCTTGAGAGAATTCATGAGTGAGATGATCTGCCGCTCAGAATCGAAATGAGGTTTCATGTCCCGAACCGGGATTTCTTTCAACGCAGGTTGCTTTTCTTCTTCCGTCATATTAGACCACTATGCTATTAATCACACTCGATTAAAAGAGGTTTGGTGAGTCCGATTTTTAGCAAAGCTCCCTTTATATTTCGCTATTTTAATGCCTTGCCACATTGTTCACAGGCCTCCACGCGGTTTGACTTGCATGCCGAGCACAGGAGGAGGTTGATGTGACCACAATACCCGCACATCTGGCGGCGGGCTAAATTCTTCCGACATTTTTGGCACAAGATGCGGGACACGCCAAGACCTCTACCACTACCTCTTCGGCGGTGCTTTTATGCCTTCCTAGCATCAAGATTCGAGTTCAATTATCGCTTCTCCGATGGCGGAGCACGCACTACACCGGACGCACCCTGCTGTGGTGATTCCGGGCTCGATCCCTGCTTCCTTCATCAGTTTTGCTATATGTCGGTGCGCAGAAACCAGCTGGTCTAAATTGACCTCGGGTACCACAAATGCGGTGCCCGGAATCTCCCTCACGGGAACGGGATAGGGCACCACCCCGGCGGTACACATCTCGCGGATGCGGGCGAAAAACTCTTCCGACAGGGGTTCTAATCCAATTAAAATGAAAGAATCCACCTGATTCACGCCATAGACTTCAACGGCGGTGCGCCACGCCCGGATGTAATCCTTCCACCCGAGGTGCCCCTTCCCGGGACAATACTCGTTACGTTTCGCGTCATCGAGGATTTCCACGTGGATGCCTACAGAATCGCATCCGGCAGCGCGTAGCTGATGGATGAATTCTGCGCGTGCAGGGGGTTCGAATTGAGTGTGAATCCTGAGGTCTGGGTATGCACTCTTCAAATTTTGCACGATTGGGATGTACTCTCTAATCCCCCGACTCTCATCCGCTTGCGTGCCAATTGTTAACGTTAAGTGTGTCACGGGCACCTCTGCAAGAGCGAGCTCCAGCACTTGTAGAATGTGTTTTGAATCCTTTACTTCCACCGTATGGCCTGCATCGAGGCTTAACTCGATCCCGCAGAATTGACATGCTTGTCCTCCTCGCCAATAAATACATCGCTGGTTCACTGTAGTCGCCAAGCAATCGGTAGCGTGCAGCAACACATACTGTGCCGCCGGGCGACCGTCAATATACTGCTGGTGAAATCTAGGAACTGGCAGCAATTCTAGCGTGCAATACGTTTCTGTTTGGCACGCGATGGTCCAGTTTACGCCTTCAATTTTTTGCACCAGCAAGGGCGCATGTTGCGATCGCTGCGATTGCAAGGAAATGTTGATGATAACCGGCTGGGATGAACTTGGCGTCACGAGCTTGAAATACCTGCCTCCTGCCGGGCCTGCCCCGCCTTTACGCCCCCAATTCCAAATGTGCCCCCCTGCCTGCAACTGCGTGAGAATTGGCGGGGGGATTTGGAGGCCATCATAGAGTAACGCGACTTTCACCTCCAATGGCGTGGGAGACTTGTGTGGCAGCATCAGGATGAATAAAACAAAATCGCCCATTAACTCTTGCGATGGGAGAACAACGAAACAGAATCCTTGGATGCAAAATATTTTCTGTCGGAACGTTTTTTGGATTACTCGTAAGACGATACCACATTCTCTTCTGGGTTGCCCTTCACTCTAGTGCATTTCTGGCAAAGTTTCCTCCACACTCGAAAAAAATAAAAGGTAAGCGGTGTTTTTCACCTCATTCCTTAATTAATAACATAATGTGATGATTTGTGGGACGACGACCGTGGCAATGCTACGCCTATTGGGGTGGTGCCGCCTACCAGCGGAAACGAAGCCACAAGAAAGACCTTGTCAGGGGTGGCGCAGATGTGCGCATTCGGTTATACGATGTTGGCGCGAAAGAAATACCAAAAGAGAATTGGGATTGCGCCATCGGTTTGATCTGCAACCGCCAACGACAGATCAGTGACTTTGCCCTCGAGGCGATCCGAACGTCCGTCAACCGCACGTTGCAGCGCGACCTCGGCAAGGACCGGTTTCACATGATAATCCGAATACATCCATGGAACGTGTACCGGGAAAACAAAATGATGGCCTTTGCCGGCGCAGACCGCTTGCAAACGGGGATGAGGCATTCCTTCGGGAAATGTGTTGGACACGCCGCCCGTGTCAAGGCCGGGCAATTAATTATGGAATTGCGAGTCAACCTGAAAGACTTAGAGAAAGCCAAGGAAGCAATGCACGTTGCCAGTTACAAAATTACGTCCGGATCCCGCTTGATCCAGCTCTGGGCGAAGAGTCCCGAAATCGCGAAAAAGATTGGGTTACAAACCGATTAAATTTTTCGTTCCTCATACCAACCCTCTTTGAAACTCTTTTTTCTCCACACATTCACCTGTAAAGATGTATAGGGTTGAAAACACATGCTTTGTATGTTTTTTATGTAATTTATTTAGTGGAACGGAGGGATTGAGTCATCGTGCGAAGGAATTTTTGTGACCTTAAAAAAATCGAGCACCTTGTCCCGCACGAAACCCATCGAAAAATACTCCTTAGTGATAAAGTGTACAACACTAATTCCGCGGTTTTTTACTAACATCCCTTCGGATGCAGTCAGTACACGGCAGAAATTACTCGCCATTACGAATTCCATCGATCTGCAACCGCTCGAAAATGGATTTCTCATACATGCACCTAATTTATCTTCCTTACAATCCGCGTGTTCCCAACTTTGGCAAATTGATCTAAACACTGCTACAAGCGTGCGAGAATTTGGTTTGTGGGATGTCGAAATCGTGAGAAATGCAAGTGAGGAAAACGTCCAAATCCTCAACCGGTGGGCCCGCCTTTTATGTGAGAAAGTATTTCATCGAAAGCCTGTCGAAGTGTGCAAGAGTAACTCGTCTTGACCAC
>MBAA01000025.1:16704-21522 GCA_001940655.1 Promethearchaeota archaeon CR_4 | reverse complement strand
CGCAGCTTTTTGATTCGGACATGGGCGAATGGCGCAAAATATTTGATACAAAAAATATTTAAGGGGATTTAATCGAACTCATTAAGTGAGGTTCATTTTTCTCTGAAGTCAGAGTTGCATCTTTCTTAACCGAATCTGATTCTGTTTTTTCAATATTTTTTTTCTGAACCGCTACAAAGTCAATAAATTTATTGTCAATAATAGAAGCTGAAAACTTTGCACTATCTTTAAAACAGTTTAATGCAGTATCTGTTGCGTCTTCTGCTATGCCCATATCCATAAGGGCTTTTTTTAAGAACTTGTCATCGGGTATTTTCAAGGATTTATACTTTTTTTGAATCGCCAAATATAATGGAACAGCAAAGAAAGCTTCTTGAAGTAAGGGTTGTTTTCTTTCATGATCTGGGTGTTCATCGAAAACCAGTTTTTTTCCTAAGTCAGTTAATTTTAATCCCTGATTTCCTTGCTGGATAAGATTAAATTGCTCGGCAGTGCTTTTTGCATAAGTAAAACCTTTAGTTCTTTCTGATGTATATTCCATCGCACGAACGATAGAATCGATTTGAACCTCTCCATAACCCGCCATCTTTCCGATTAAAGCAGCAAATTCCAAGGATTTCTCAAGCGGGAAGAAGGGATATCGGATACTTTTCTTAATTTTGGATTTTAAAGCTTTTTCTTCTTTTGACAACACACTCCCATCTGCAACCTTATTTTTTTGGGTATCTTTGCTCTTTACTTCTACTTTTTCACTTTTTTCTTCTATATTCTCACTTTCTATTTCCCTATTTTCATCTTTGACTTCATCCTTTTCCTTTTTTATACTTATAAGACCCCCTTCGCTAGTATCGGGTTCTTCACCAGAAGATTGCATTGAGATATTGGCCTTATCATCGATAAATTTCTGTCCAGCAAAACTGAGTTTCCAAGAAGGTTCCGGTTGAGATATGGATTCCACCAAACCTGTATATTCAAGTATTTTCTTTGCAAACGCTTTTTTTACTCCAATCATTCGCGGTTTTTCTTCATTATGCATCTTTTGTAGCCTTTCAAAAATTTGATCGATTGAAAGCTGATTATTTTTCGCAATCGCTAATAGTTTTAAAATCTCGATTATGCCCTCATCTAGATGCTTTATGTAATGTTGCCTTTTAGCAGAATCATCAGAATTTAACAATTTTTTACCTTCTTTAGTAATTGCAATTGTACTACCAGAGGGTTTTACTATTAGACCATTGCTTTCTAGGAATCTAATGTGCATACTTTTACCTGTAGCATCGGAATAATCAATCTGCTTAAATAAATCGTTAATTTTAATGCCATCTGGCCTTTCCATTGAGAGTGCTTGAAGGATTTTAATCACACGTTCTAATTCAATAGCATAAGAGATTTCGATACCAACCATCTAACTCCCTCTTTATTAGTCGTTCAGAATGTAATTTAGAGAATAATAAACTTTTCTAGATAAAGATCGCATTTTTCTGGTTTGAATTAAATATCACTCTTTGAGTTTTTTAAGAAGTGCCTCTACCCGATCAAATACAAGATTTATTTTTGCATCATCCCATTCTTTATCAATTTTAATGTGTAATATTTGTTGCAAGATGTATGGAATATCACTAATTTTTTCATTAGATTCTAACTGTAAACTTGGCACTTCGGATTTATTATCGACTGATAACTGGGAACCCTGCATTTCTGATTCATTATTGACTGGTAAAGAATCTTCAATTGGATTTTCATTAGTAATATGAGCAATAGCTTTTTCAGACTTAGTTTCTTCAGATTGGGTATTCACATCCTCTTTTGGATTTTCTAAAATAATGATTTCAGATTCACTTTTTGTAGTTTTCTTTTGTTTTGATTTAGATGGAACAGATTTTTGCGGAAATCCACGGCTGAGCTCTTTTAACATAAGAAGAATTTTAGCAATTACAGATTTTGATTTAATTTTATCTTCGTTTATGAGGTGTTCTTCAAGTTGCTGGGTAGGAAAATGACCAGGGTTTTCTTGAAGTCTTTTATTTAGTTCAGAAAAATTCTCGTTAAGAACGTCCTTACAAATTTCTTTTCGGGTTTTTTCTAGCCGGAATTTTCTTCCTATATCTGAGAGATTACCCTCATTATCCATCATCTTGAATTTTCGTGCAACATTAAGACATTGGTTGGCATCTGTAATGTTCGAACTTAATCCGAGCTCGATGAAATCATCAGCGTTTTTAGGACCTCTCCCAGTCTGTTCAATAAAGTTAATCATATTTTTAAAAGAAGTCATAGTAAAAACATAGGGGTAGGTGTTGGATTTTTGTAAATTAGACGGTATCTCTTGATTTGGGTTGTCTGACAATTTAATTACCTCTAAAAGATATTATGATTTAGATCCTTTCTTTATAGATGCGTTTTTATTCAATTCTATTAATTTTTCTAACCGATTAAATAATAAATCAATTTTCTGTATTGACATATCGTTTGTGATATCAATTTCAAAAAATTTCAGGGGTTCTAAAGAATCAGGAAGTTCGGTTCGATTTACCTTCGTTTTAAGATTATCTGCATTAGTTTTTATTCCGCTCGAAGAGTGGGAATAATCCTCCATCTTTTGTACGATCCTTGTCTTATTTCCTATGTAAATTGGAGGATCGTTCTTAAGTTTAGGAGTCTGAAACTCGAGAGCGAATTCAAAGTTTGTTTCGGAGTTACGACCACCTCTCTTATAGGTACCAAGTCCCGCCCGTTCAAAAACTGCGAAAAGGAAAGGGAGAGCAGTATCAAGACGTCGCTGTGAAATCTTGAAATTATTAACTCCCCATAAGTTTCTAACATCAGTTTTGCTAATCTTCTTCCGTCCCTTTGCTAAAAATTCCTCTAAAATTATTGCATAAGGGCGAAAATTTTTAATTAATTGTTGATAAATGGTAGGTTTTGTTGGTACATTAGAATAAGCAAATTTTCGCCCGAAATCTGAAAGAACATATTTGCCATCCTGTTTTATGAGTAAATTCATCCATAAGCATGCTTTTAAAACACCCCTAAAACTTGGGATTTGAACATTCCTAATTTTCTGAGGATCAATAACTCCTCCTGAATTACCAACGAGTTCCATCATTTTTTCAAGTGCATCAATTGAAATGTCGTAGGGGATGGCATCATCATCATTTAAATACATATGAAAACCTTACACAAGGGGTAATTTAAATGTTTGGAGATTCCTTGTAACCATTTGCAATTCCTTATTGTCTTGATATTCATAGCATATCAATGACATATTAATGTATAATTTGGTTTTTTTAGTCATTCTTTATTTATGAATAAGGCGATTGGAGGTTCTCAATTCATTACCATAGAATATATTATCTTTATTCACAATTTCATAGGAGATCTCGTTATATATCATTCTTATTATGAGAGGGAAGAGAAAAAACATATTATTAGTAGAGTCTTTGTAGATAGAGGAATATCCATATATTTAATATATTTATATCATATCTAAGGAAAGTTGTTGCTAATTCTGATTCCTTAAATTGTAACAATACGAAGCAGAAATAATAGAAATTAATTTATTGTAGGATATTTATGAAGAAAAGGAACAGATAACTATGTAAAAGTATTACAAGGTTTTTCTCTAAAAAAAGAGAATCTAAATTATATTAATAATTTATCGTTCTAAATTAGATATATTTTTGATCTAATAAAAGATCTTCCTTGATATATAGATGAGATCTTTTTTTTTCCTTTTAATTTAATTAATTTCTCATAATAACCTCATCAATATTGAATCTGGGTTTTGTTTAATTTTAGATACTTCGAATTTTGGTGCAATGTAATGGAAAATACTAATTTTTATGCGCTCTCGGTGTTAATCATAACCAGATTTTTAACGAAATTTTACTAAATAAAGAATTGTGGACGCAGATGTCATCATAGTGGGTGGGAGCATCGCGGGAAATTACCTCGCCTCGCTCCTTGCAAAACAGGGTGTGCGCGCCCTTGTGTTAGAAGAACACCCCGAGGAACAAATAGGCCAACCAGTGCATTGCACGGGTATTATTTCACAAAAAATTACCCGACTTGCAGACTTTCCTCAAGAGATTATCTTGAATCGGGTGAAGGAGGCCGCCATTTATTCACCCTCTGGTAAGCATATTATCATAGAAAGTCCACGTGAGTCCCCCGTTGTAATTGATCGTGCGAAATTCGACCGGTATTTTTATGAGGAAGCCACTGCAGGGGGGACGCGTTACGTAACTGGGGTTCGCGTGAAAGATATCAAGACGGGATCTGTCGGCGTTAAAGTATTCTCAAATCGGGGAATCTTTGAAGGAAAAGTAGTAGTAGGCGCAGACGGGCCAATGTCCGTGATTGCTCGTCACTTTGGCGTTCAGCATAACTTCATATACGGTATGCAGGCGCGGATTAGGATGAATTATCCTCTCAATCGGACGGATCTACATTTCAATCCTTACTGGAAGGATCTCTTTGCATGGATTGTTCCAGAGGGAAAAGAGATTTGTCGTGTTGGTTTGGCCACAAGTATTCATCCCAAATTGTGTTTTCAATACTTTTTACGCCAACAAGGTATTTCCCGATCACAATTTTTGAATACGCATGGGGGTCTCATCCCCATCGGATGCCTCGGCCAGCAAGCGTTCTCTCGAGCGATTCTTATTGGGGATGCAGCATGTCAAGTGAAGGCATCGACAGGCGGGGGTATTGTAATGTTATTTTCTGCTGCAAAGTTGGCAGCTAATGCGTTGGTAAAAGCGGTCGAGGATGACAGATATTCTCGAGCATTGTTTATGAAAGAGTATCAGATCCCAT
>MBAA01000025.1:16364-16548 GCA_001940655.1 Promethearchaeota archaeon CR_4 | reverse complement strand
GGCGTTAGGCGGTATTTAAGTTTTACGTTTTCAATACTTGTTTTACGATTTCAGCATCTGGTCAATATTGCCTTATGCTGTATATGTTATATTTGCAGCGGGTTTCGGAAAAAATCCATTGATATCTGGGCGTTCGTCTTCGGAACTCCGCGAGTTCGATTCGGAGTTTCTGGAAACTTGTCCA
>MBAA01000025.1:16190-16300 GCA_001940655.1 Promethearchaeota archaeon CR_4 | reverse complement strand
TCTCAAGTGGCGTCAGCGGGCCCAACTCATTTTTTATGGATTGGACTATATTGCAGACCTTTGGATCAACGGGCATCATACAGGCAAGCATACGGGCATGTTTTCCCATT
>MBAA01000025.1:15864-15989 GCA_001940655.1 Promethearchaeota archaeon CR_4 | reverse complement strand
CCCACAATTCCTTTTTAATAAAATTAGATACGGAAGAACCGGCGGAAGTAAATTTTGTTCCAATTGTTATCGAAGGGAGTATTTCTGATCCAGAAAGATTACTCAATTTGGGTTCAACCGCGATA
>MBAA01000025.1:15480-15672 GCA_001940655.1 Promethearchaeota archaeon CR_4 | reverse complement strand
GGGGGGCGGTATTCGAGAAAAAGCCGCTTTTTACGACCTTGCGGATGAAATTGGGATTATGATCTGGCAAGAATTTCCCGTTACTTCCGTCACATTTCCGTTCCTCCCAAAAACAACACGATATCTAAAAGTTTTTAGTCGGGAAGCCAACTCGATCGTCGAGACCTTACGCAACCATCCTTGTCTGGTGCA
>MBAA01000025.1:15225-15367 GCA_001940655.1 Promethearchaeota archaeon CR_4 | reverse complement strand
TGGAAGGACTTGGGGAACGCCATAACTACGAGGTATGGCACGGGTACGCCCCCTACACCTCGTATTTTGAAGATAACAGCGCTTTTGTCAGTAAATTCGGTATACTGGCATTTCCAGTAATGGATTCACTTAAGCTGTTTCT
>MBAA01000025.1:14603-15191 GCA_001940655.1 Promethearchaeota archaeon CR_4 | reverse complement strand
GCATTTTCTGGCAGCGTGATGAATCTTGGCCTGGAATTGGGTTCGCCCCAATAGATTATTATGGGCGTCAAAAATTGGCGTATCCGGTAATAAAACGGATATTCAATCCTCTGCTCATCTCGAGCAAGAGTGCGCTCATTCGCCCCGTTCGTGCTAACACTGAAATAGTCCTAGACCTGATAATTGTGAATGATTGGACGCGGGAATTCTCCAATGTTACCATCACCGCTCGAATTGGAGCACTGGAACTTGTCAAACACGTAGGGATCACCATCCCACCAAATGTATTGATTCAGATTCCTCCTGAAAAAGTCCGAATTCCACGTGGATATCCGATTGAACCCCTCTGCTTGGAAATTAAAGGGGAAACCGGAGAAATTCTTGCAACAAACGAGTACGATTTGAACTATAGAGATATCTTTCAATTTGTCCTCGTTCGGATGTTACTTGGCAATATACGTAGCAAAGCCACACAAATACTCTTAAAACCAAACCGGCCGTTCTCGCAGACTTTTTTCATTGGGTTCATCTTAAGTTTTTGCTCCATTCTGGCGAATATTTATGTCCATTTCAAGTGGATAAAGGAGA
>MBAA01000025.1:13873-14582 GCA_001940655.1 Promethearchaeota archaeon CR_4 | reverse complement strand
ACCTTCTTAAAATTACTCGCAATTGATCTTTTTAACGTTCTACATTACAAATGGATATGGATCGCAAAAAGTCTGCTTAAGAATTTCCTCTTTTTGATAATTAATAGCCCACGTTTTTAACACCGTTCGTAGCATTTGGATGGAAGCTTTGTCTTCTTGATATTTCTTAGAAATTTCATCCAGATCTCGCCAATCAACATTTGTAGTTGATTCGATATATTTATGTAACATTTTAAGGAGCAATTTAATGGAGCTTTCAGGAGGGGAACGCTGTTGCAGTAGACGTAAGAGTAGTTGATGATATTCCGCAAAAAGGAACACTCCATCACTTTTTGATTTATTTTTGAGTAGAGCGTCCAGCTTTGAATAAAGAGTCGGATTGAACCACTTGAAGAGAATTTCATTCCTTGCATGAAATTCCCTCAAGATATCCAGCGACTTTTTTTCTGTTGCGACCCTGAAACCTGCGAGTGTAAAAATGCGGGTAAGAAAAAAATCACGGATTTCCTCGTTATCTAGGTCGGATTCTTCGATGATGGGATGGAGGGGAAAGAGATATTGGATTATTTCTGCAAATATTCCCGATCCAATTGCGATCGGATCAGTAGAGTCAACAGACTTAAACAATTTTGTGGAAAACGCCCCGCAGGAGGGAGATTTACTCTTCAAGAGAAAACCATCAAAATCCTTTTGTTTCTCGAAAAGACTA
>MBAA01000025.1:13061-13853 GCA_001940655.1 Promethearchaeota archaeon CR_4 | reverse complement strand
GTCTGTGAAATCGTGAATGGTACTTGTTTGTACCAAGGATTTCTGCTTGCGAGACACAATTACTTTGAGGGGGTCTCTCGGAATGCTCAACCCGATCTCGGTTTCAGGGCACATTGCGAGGAATTCAATATAGTTTTTAAGCGCTCGAACTATCTCGTTTGTCGTCTTTTCACCATTCCATCTACACGGAGCAAATTCAATGCACCGGGAAATGAAGAGGCGAGGCCTCGCAAATGCAACAAGATTCAATTGTATCGTGGGGCAATATCCTGCGTTTCATTTAAGGAAATACTTTAAAGCTGGTTTCCTTGTAATGCGCGTGAAATATTTCCCTGCGTTCACACTATTTGTCCAATATCCTGAGGAATTGCAAGATAGAACTCAGGTGGCCTTAGATTTTTTCTCCACCACGGGTGCAGACAAGTTAGGTTTGGAGATCCACGCACCGCCCAATTTCCTGAATGCAACAGGTATAGCTACTACACGAGACTTGCTTGCCAAATTTGAACAAAATATCTTACACGATAGAACGGTAAGAATCCGGCGCACCATGCACTTTCCGTGGTTACCCTACGATGACTTCAATCTCGGGGACTTGGACGCGAAAAAGCGAACACATACAGTTAAGCTCTTAAAGAAGGGCGCAGAATTTGCGGCTGCATTAGACATTCCTCTAGTCAACACGCACCTCAATTCAACCTGCACAGATCAACAATGGCAGGATTTATATCATCAAGAAGCGATCCGACGAAAGACCCTTCTGAACGCAGCTGCAACGCTAAACAGGGGCAT
>MBAA01000025.1:7215-13043 GCA_001940655.1 Promethearchaeota archaeon CR_4 | reverse complement strand
CGGAATTCTCATAGCTATTGAGAATTGCCCGTACCCTTTCGAAAGCATCGATGCGAAACCTCCCCGATCCCCTTATGCGGGGGTGATCGGGGCAGACTTTTCATTCCTGTTTGAGCAAGTCCAGAGCGAACAGTTAACGTATTGTTACGATGCCTTACACGCGAACATCCTAGCCAGTACCGCGAAGGTATTTATTGACGGAAAGTATAATATCGCGCAATATTGGGGGTTATATCCGTCAGAAGAGCAGGAATTTCGCCAAATAGCAGAAGAAGGGCCGCTTTACCAGCTCCGGGGATTTGAACCAAAAACGGCCCACATTCACGTTGGCGGACAACAGGGAAATTATCACCCAGGGCATAATACTATAGTTGAAGGCAGTACTCTTGATTTGAGTGATAAATTCGTTATAGACCCCTTCCGATCCGCCTTCCAATTAATTGCAGACCAGTCCAACTTTTCAGAGATTTCCGTGGTTGTCGAAGTCAAAGAAGAAGATTACCACCACTCGCGGAACCTGCCCCCCTCCCTCATCGCGTGTTGGGAACTCATTCAGGAATTCTCATAGGTTAACTCACTTTGTTCCCAGCTTTACCACGCGCGGACTTATACCTCGAGATCGCATCATTCGGGCTTTTTCCAACCCATCCGTGCCCCCGAGAGTGGCATTCCGCTCGAAGCAGTATAGTGCCTCGGCGTTTAACTTCAGTGATTCATAGGCAATGCCAAGATTGTACCAGGAATCGGCGAATTCTGGATTGAGTGTCAGAGATTGTTCGTATGCGGCAACGGCGCCCTTGTAATCTTTTAAAGCGTAAAACGTTAACCCTAGATTATTCCACGCTTTAATATGCTTGGGAGATAGTTCGAGAGTCCGCTGAAACGCGTCCACTGCACCCCTTAGATCTCCTCGTTGAATCCGGACAGTTCCAAGATTGTTCCATATAGTGGCATCTTTTGGATCGAGCGTGATAGCTCGGTTGAACGCGTCTAAAGCCCCCTTTAAATCTCCCTGTTTAGTTCTAGCAGTCCCAAGATTATACCACGCGTCAAGGAGCTTAGGATCGAGGGCGAGTGCTCGTTCATATGCGTCCACGGTGCCCCTATGATCCTCCTGGTAGGACTTGGCGTTGCCTAGGTTATACCAGGTGGCAGCTATCTTAGGGTCGAGTGAGAGCGCTCGCTCGTATGCAGCAATGGCACCCTTATAGTCCTTCAAGGCAGATCGGGCGGTTCCGAGGTTGGCCCATATGGTATGGTCATTCGGGGCGAGGACGATAGCCCGTTCGTACGCCTCCTTGGCACCCTTATAATCCTCTTGGCGACAGCGGGTATTTCCGAGGACTTTCCACTCCTCAGCGGTTTGTGGTTTCTTCGGCGATGTCATCACGTGGATTTGGTTTGGTTACGTCCCGTAAAAAAAATTCCGCTTGATATTAGGAAACCTACCAAACAAATCCCCGAGCCTGGATACACAGTGGCCAGTGGATGACCAATCAGGGGGAGAAAGGAATCAACTATTTTGTTATATATAAAATTCTCAATTAGATTTCACGGAGGTAGGGAAGCGAGATCGGAAAATCTGGAGAATGGGTTTATGGAGATTCCGTGCTACAACTTTTTTTATGGGATCCCGCATTGATTTAAACCAAGAATTTTTACATCACGAAATATAATTAAACGCGAGGTTTACATACTATGTGTCCCGGCGCACGCATTATTACGGACGAGATCGAGCTAGCGCTCTCTCTAGAAAACCGCTACAAGATTTTGAATGAGAATATCTTTCCCATGCTCGGGAAAAACGAGCAGGATTTCCTCCGGGAAGTTCAGCAATTTTGCTTGGATCTTGAACCCAAGATCGACTGGGATAAGGACGTGTATGTGCTCTTTCCAGAATTAGGAAAGCGAGGGTTCATACAACGCCTCAATCTTTGGCGTGATTTCGGACCTTCCGGGATGTTTTACGAGAACTTATTATCTCTTGGTATTGGATTTATGGATCCGGAATTGGAATTGTCCCGGACTGCCTCAGGCATCCTCTGTGGTAACCCCACCTTCCGCCATGGAGGAACCGCTGCCCTCAATAAAGTGCAAGACGATCTTATGAGCGGGGTCAAAGTTGGATGTATTGGGATCACTGAACCTAACCGGGGGTCGGACTCAGTTAACATGGAAACCACCTGCGAGAAACTACAGGACGGGTCGGTTCGTTACAACGGTACTAAGGTATTTACCACGAACGGAGCGAAGGCAGATTATTTTGCCGCATATGCCGTCTACGACAAGAAAAATCCCCGGGGAACGATGGTCCAAGCGATGTTCAAGCGGGAGTCCGGGGTTCACACGGAACGACTCCATATCCAATCCGTACCGCGAGTACACATTTCCAAGACAATATACAAGGACGCCACAACACCCGCGGACATGATTCTCGGAGACAACGGCCAGGGGTACAAGAACCTGTTTGAAGGTCTCGTGCCAGAACGTCTCATGATCAACGGTAGCGCGTTAACCATCTGTTGGAACTCGCTCGTCCACGGAATCATCTATGGCAACCTACGCAAGCAATTTGGTCAAAACCTGTTGAACATGCAAGGTATTGGCTTTCCAATGGGGCAACTGCTTGCGGAAGTTTCAGCTTGCACTGCATTGGAGGTACATGTTGCCCGGCAGTATGACCAGCACATTATGGGTAAAAAACCGGATCCGGCTATAGAAAAATCCGTTGCCGCCCTAACTGCCCAAGCGAAATATTTGATCACCCATCAGGCTCACAAAACAGCCTACGAGGTTCAGCAGCACATGGGGGGCATTTCCGTCACGGACAACACGCGCATGGATCAGTTAGCCAAGGTCTCCGACATCCAAGAGGTCATCGGTGGGCACCGCAACGTGATGTTATTACTCATCCAGAACCAAATACGCAAGCAAGCAGACCTACTCAAAAAGTGATTTTTTTTATTACATTTTATTTGATCCCACAACAAAAATTACGTGTTTGTAGGGTGAACGACTTAACCAGGCAAATTTTAAGATGTGAAGTCCCAATTTCGTCATAATCTTTTGCCATTCTTGGGGAGAATGATACTTCTCATAATCAGAATAACATGAATCACTATGTTCTGCAAGCTCACAAAGGCGATTCAAGAATCGATCTAGGAACGTGATGATGCGTCTTTCCCGCTCAGATTCAACAATTGACTCCAATACAATTACAATCCGAGCAACACGAGAAGCTTCTTGTAATACTTGTTCGGGATTCTTGGCATGATGAAGAACATACGACAACAGTGTAATGTCAAACGAATTATTGGTGAAAGGAAGTGTTTTGCCATCGTACAGAAATAAGGGCAGGTTTGTTCGGTTTAGGTTCATTATATCTGCGAGAACCACGTAATGTCCGCTTTTATTTATGAGTTCACTAATAAAACCATCATTTGCTCCTATGTCGAGAACACGTGATTTAGGTGGGAGGTGGGGTTGGATGTAGCTAAACTTGTTTCTCGCCCTAATTCTCAAACCGAGAGTAAGAAAAAGACTTGTAAGCGAATGCATAATAATAGCTAAACTATCTGGTATTTATTCCTGTAGATTCGAATAAAATTGATCCTTCAAATGTTAAAAATAGATGTGTGTGGCAAATTCTGCATTCCATATGTCTCCCCTGATTCAAAAAAATTCATAGTTTTTTGTGTCCTCCAATTCAGAGAAAAACTGGGAAAAGGGAAATTTTTAGTGAAGGCATAAACGTGTATGAATCAATATTACCTAGCAATGATATATTGATAGTTTGAACTGATTTCCCCGTGAACTATAAATATCACAAACGGCCTAAGCTATACGGAATAAACGGAGGTCAAAAATGACATTGGTTGTAGAACCAAAGACCGAACAAACCGAAGAAGTCGGAGTTTATCAAGGAGCTACCATAGCCACCTCGAATATAGAAGTAATACAAGAATTGGAGAAAATTGTCGGCCGTCCTATCCCCCTCCTTCCGGTGAATCACTGGCGCACTTTTTCTTTTGAAGTTTTTGAGAAACACGTCATAAAGCTCGCGATTCATAAAATGAATTTAACAAATTTGCCAGAATCAATTGGAAAATTACATTCTCTGCAAGAACTTTATCTTGGTCACAATAAATTAACCCAGCTCCCAGAAACGCTCGGTAATCTCCACCATCTCCGAGTCCTCATCCTCGATCATAACGAGATCGCCGGAGTTCCCGACACTTTAGGAAATCTCCACAAGCTCCACACGCTAGATCTAAGCAATAATAAGCTTATAACCCTGCCGATCGGGTTTTACACGATGAAATCGCTTCGTATGGTAGATATTGCGGGAAATCCTCATATGCGGATTCCCACGATAGTAGAGCGATGGCTCGTGAGACTTCGTCAGATTGGAGGCACTATTTTCCGTTAGTAATATTTAGAAAATAGATTTCTTGGAGTTATTTGACAGTATCTGGCGGTCTGTCGTATTTTGCCTCGAGTTCCTCCACAAAACCAGGTTTTGATTTGTACATGTTCACGATAATCGACACCACTATAATAACTACAGTAATAACGATGTAGATTACGGTCGCTCCCATTGTGGGGGAGGACTCAAAGAATGTACTGATATAGTCGATAATATCCTTGAGCCACGACCCGAGAGGAGTAAGCACGGGTAAGAAAACCTGAATGAGGAAATAACAGCCAACGGCTAACCAACCAAGTAAAGGCCATAATATACCCATCCAGTCAGTCTGAAACACTGTTGCGAGGGGAGCCCCCACACTCAAAGAGGAGACTAACAAGATCTTCGTAAGTTTATCCAAGGGAATTCGCCTCCTGATTGGTATTTTGGTCGATTTCAGTCGTTTGTGTTTTATTCGCGGTTAATGCACTGGTCAGGGGATCCTGCGTTCGGGATTCTGTGGTGGCAGGTATGCCCCCCTGCTTTTTCATGATCTTTTTCCACTTCTTTTCCATCTTCTTCTTGATCTCCTTCTCTGCACGCTCGCGACCCCAGAAATGAATGTCGATTAAGTCCCAGATGTTGTAGAAGATGTAGAGGAGTATCATTCCCATATACAGCGCGAGCATTTGGTCGAGGTTTATGTTGGCAGAGAATTCCGTGCCGCCCACTATATGAATATCTGAAGTGCCACTAAATTTGTACATGAAGATGTAGAAGATGTCGGCGATAGTTTCCAATAGTGCCCCTATCGAGCGTCGTCGACTATACTTGGGGGAAGACCCCTTGAAGAATGCGAAAGCAGCCATTATTAAGCCTAACCTCACCAACCATGTTGTCATCTCAAAATATTCCTCCCCCTCCTGCCCAAAACTAATTTCAAGTCCTTCAATTATTTGGATGCTAGTCAATGAGTTTACCAAGATTAGGGGGAGAGTGACAGAAACTAAAAAAACATAGGTAAAGTGTAGTGACCCCCACAAGAGATTTGCTGCACGCCCGGCACCCATCAGAGGAAACCCCCGAGACTACCCACAAAAGTGTGATAATATTCTATTTTCACTAGCATTAAACCAAACAGATAGCGTGCTTCTATATAAGTAGTTTCAGTCAAGTTCGTAGCGGAGGGATTAATAGTGCCTGCATCAATGGGAGTATAATCTACAGTGGGGGTGAAAGTAACCTGAGTAGCTGTTATTTTCATGGCAGGAAAATCACCGAGAAGGAAGGTTTTTTCCATTAGAATAAAATCAGTCAGGTTTTCGTTATTAAGGTAGAGCTTGAGGGTAATTGAGACATCTTGAATGTCATAAAATCCAGTATTATTGATACTAACTGGGATGGTGATTTCAGTTAACGGACT
>MBAA01000025.1:6861-7166 GCA_001940655.1 Promethearchaeota archaeon CR_4 | reverse complement strand
GCCGAGATCCCTGAAAAGGCGCTCGTTATGGATAATGAGAGAGCAATTAGACCTAGAACCATTTTATAGATTTTTTTTGGAATTTCAGTAACCATAAAATCCGCTCAATGGAAGTTTCTAGTGGGGATTATGGTCAAATGTGCTTATATATTCGATGGAATAAGACGGGATGATCAACCTAATTTTTCGAAGAAGTCAAAATCCTCTTATAGGGTTAAAAAAGGATTGAAAAAAAATTAGATAAAACGGCGATTTACATATTGAAATAAGTTCATTTTAAGTAATATTGCCCCAACATCTCGTCT
>MBAA01000025.1:3737-6835 GCA_001940655.1 Promethearchaeota archaeon CR_4 | reverse complement strand
CTCTGGTTTCCGCCGTATGGTTTTGACCAAGTGGAAGATCTTGCCAATATCCTTCATGAGGGAGTCAATAACACTTCGTAATGTTTTGAATTCTGTGATGGCATTATTGACGTCCCCCTCGATGGTGGTCAAGCGAGTTTCTTCTTGTTTCCGCTCAGTTTCCTCAGGAATATTCTTTAGATTGGCCTTATGTTCACGCATGGTAACAAAAAACGTGTGCTCCAAACGATCACGTTCCGTGTTCCATGACCTGTATTTCTCACTGACCCCTTGGAGTAGATTTTCCACCAATTCTATTTGGGACGGTCCGATATTTTCCCCGTTGATGAATGCTTTTATTTCGTCCAAAGTCTTGAAAGTTTGTCGCTTGGTGCCCTCGAGGTATTCCACGACCTGATTGCGTTTCAGGTTGAGGGACATCGCCGCCATCGATGTCGCGTCCATGAAAGTTTGGGTTTCCTCATCGTAAAATCCATTCAAACGTTTGTTCGTAATAAGGGTTTTGAGAATCGTGCTGGTGACTTGCAGTTGGATCTGATCCAAGGGAGTCTGCTGGATGTCGAAAAAGAGGGAGTCTAACTCGAACATTTCAGGACTGGCCAACATGCGCCGCTCAATGCCAATTTCGGTAACATATTTATCACCGAGTTTGAGTACGTTCAAAGGTTCCTCTTGGATAAGGGAGTCAAGCATTTCTTCAACAATCGTGGGATTCAAGTTTAAGCGGCGAGCCCAATTCGTTAATAGGATAATCTCTTCAGAATCAAGCGCCTGGCGTAATTCGTTACGAATTGCAGTCTTCTTCTGGGATATTTTTTCCGGATCGAAGATGAGGTTATTCCCAACCTCAATATAGGGTCGACCAAGACCATCGACGAACTTCAGGAAATCATTCTTTGCAGAAAATCCCATTTCTTTCATATAATCTGCGATGGCAATAGTAGGAGCTGTTTTTATCCGATCCATAATGGCTGTTTTTCGCGCCTCTAATTTTTCTTGAAGCGTTTCAATGGGTACACCAAATTCCTTGGAAAGCTGCTCGAGCTGCACGCTATTTTTACTCCCAGCTATCCCCGCTTTGGCGAGGGCACTCTCGAAATACTGGTAGAAGAAGAATTTCTTGCGGTCATCAGTCCAAAAACCGCTCTTATTTTGCAGGTAATCCGTCAGATATGCGAGAATGATTTCCATAGGGATGTCTAAAGCCTTATATAATTGGGAAACGTCCACGGATCCAAGTTTAGCGGCATCCTTTAAAGCTTGGTCGAGTTTGATCTTGCCCAAGTGAGTTAGGTAACGTCTATTAAAATGGAACGCAGTGAAGAGATTTTTCCTCCCCTCTTCCTCAATCGTGGCAAATGCTTCCTCGGAAAATTTATCCTTTAATTGAGTGAGATCAACCACAACGTTCTTGCCGGCCTCAAGACTTAAGTCCTTTTTTACATTGTTGAAGGAATAATATTTTGAAAGATCGCGGGTGTAAATACCCTGCACTTTCCCTTCGTCTTGAAGTTCCTTGAGGAGACCCTTGACCAATTGGTCGTTGATATTCTGGTAATCCGCAAGGTTAACAATACCATTGGTTTTAAAGTCCCGTTCCATACTTGATTTGAGAAAAGTCGAGGAGAGAAAGGAATCTTCGGTAAGAAAACCCCGAATCTCGTGGTTCTTTATTAAATTCTTTACGAGGCGATTCACAAGCGGAAAATTTAACGAGAAGTCAGACATAATCTCTTTAATGGGGATTTTTCCCCTCTGAAGGTAATCTACCAACTTTTGCTTTTCAAATTCGATGAAATATGATTTCTCACCGTCCAGATCAAAGATCCCTGAAGTTTTACCTTTATCACGTTGTTCCTTATAGAAATCTTTCAGTTCTTGCAATGAAATACCGTCCTTTTTTACTTCGTCTTCAAGATCATGGAAGACTAAAAGTGGTTTCCGTGCTTTAATGCGTTCATATCGTTTTTTTTCTGAGTCTTGCTCGTATTTTTGGTGGAAGACCGCTTGTTCAAGTCCCCCTAGCATCAAATTGCGTATTGAAGGTTCTTTCTCTGCGAGAATCTGATCATTGTAAAATTCTTCAATTTTCTGGGTAGTTACCACATCCCGCTCGAAAAAGTCATTTACAATTGTTATAAGAATTTCCTTCACAATCGTAGAATTTTCCCCTTTAATTCGTTTCAATAACCAAGGAAGTTTTGTGAAGAGGGTCTCCTTAACTTGATCCTTCAATTCCTCAATGATAATCGCCACATTTTCGCGGATATCTTGTTCGGAGTCTTCTAACAGAGGGAGGAGTAGATCAAACTTGTCAGATTCCGAGTCAAATTTGTCTTTCACGTACAGCCCAAGAATCGCGACAGCATT
Organism: Promethearchaeota archaeon CR_4; assembly: GCA_001940655.1. Classification (GTDB taxonomy): domain Archaea; phylum Asgardarchaeota; class Lokiarchaeia; order Sigyniarchaeales; family CR-4; genus CR-4. The sequence goes on along the minus strand of MBAA01000025.1, from coordinate 4,465 downwards.
TGTGCGCGTATTTGCATTCTCGGACTTGAGAAAGGGCAAAATAGGATCCAATTTTTTAATCAAGGATGGATATTCCTCTGCGATTATACTGAGTGTATAGAGAATGTTGTTGATTTCAATGCCGTCCTCTAATTCTTGGGATAATTTGTTCAGTGTATCTTTCAGCTTGCCTGTATCCTGTTTTTCTGCATATTTATTGAGCTCTTGGATGAGTTTCCGCACTTTCTTGTTTTCAAACTTGGCATCATTAATTAACAAAAAGTCCACCTCGTCAAGGGGATGCTATGGAATGCGTGTAGATTTTCTTAGTTTTTCAAATTCAGAGATATTGAATAAACTTTCCACTCCAGCGATTATGTGATCTGGATTCTCGGCCTGTAACTCCTCACGCGTACCATGCCCTGTCGTGACTGCAATGCTACGTACCTTCGCGTTTCGCGCACATTGAACGTCCGTCGGTAGATCTCCAACAAAATACACCTGTTGGCGATGAATTTTCCCACATTTATTCGCTTTTTTCATTTTCTGCAAGCAAATGAGGATAGGAAATGGAGATGGTTTGACATCATATCCCTTCATATCATCACGAGTAATTATCGTAGAGAGAAAAGGTCGAATGTTGAATTTCTCAACGAGATTTTCCACTCGCCTCTTCATAGAATTTGACACGATCGCCAAGGGAATATCTCTTGCGTGTAATTCTTTGAGAATTTCAGTCACGTAAGGAA
>MBAA01000025.1:3446-3722 GCA_001940655.1 Promethearchaeota archaeon CR_4 | reverse complement strand
AAGAGTCATATCGGCGATATAACGTATTCATTTTTCGCAAAAAATAGAGACGCTCGATACGGCCGGGTAAAAATATTCTCAATTTTCGATACATCAACCGGAGAGATTTATAATTATCTCCCATATCCGATAACTCGAAAATTCTCACGATTTCTAATGGCGTGAGCTGTTCAGCAGCAATACTCCATTTCAATTTTTTTGACTTTAACATTTGTCGGGCAGCTAGGAGCGCCCCCTGCGAACCCATTAAGACTCCATCGAAGTCAAATAGCACGG
>MBAA01000025.1:0-3412 GCA_001940655.1 Promethearchaeota archaeon CR_4 | reverse complement strand
GGGAAAATTAAAAAAATTCTTGATTTCAGAAGAAGGGGTGTTTCTTTGTCAAACCATAAGAGGAATCATCGTCATTCTTGCCAGAATCACTATCTCTCCGTCCATCTCGTGCATTTCGTGGTCTTGACCCTCGCCGATCACCGCCCCGCGAATCATATCTATCCCGCCGGTAATCGCCGCCCTTGCGATCGCTTCCACCTTTTCGATTATCTTGAGCATACTGATCTTCACCAGGAAGATGCTTCCGAACGAGGGTTTTGTTTATATAACCTTCGATGCGACAGATGAACGCGTATTCGTCTTCTATTCCCATCATAACCGCTGCTCCCACTTTGCCCATCCGACTCGTCCTGCCGATTCTGTGGACGTAATTCTCTTCATATTGCGGAACGTCGTATTGGAACACGTAATCCACGTCATCGATGTCCAGTCCGCGGGCGGCAACATCAGTCGCGATGAGGAGCTCGAATTCGCGTTTTTTAAAGGCAATGAGGACTTTTTCCCTGGCGCCCTGCCCCATATTACCATGAAGTCCGTGAATTCGATAATTCATATTGCGTTCTTGGGTGAGACGACGTTCGAGAAATTCGGCCGTGTTTTTCGTATTAGTGAAGATGATGGCATGCTGAGGTCGTTCGGCTTGCAAGATTTTCTTGAAAAACTCGTATTTACGGTGACGGTCCTTAATCAGGTAATAAAACTGCGAAGTTGAAGATACCGTTAAATCATCTTGGGAGACATTTATCTCTTCGTAAGTGCCCATAAAGGTGCTCGCGAGTTGTTTAATTTCGTCCATAATCGTGGCTGAAAAGAGAGTAAATTGTATGGCACGCCCGCGAGTATTTGCATTTACTTTGTCGAGGATATCTTCGATATCGGGGAAGAATCCCATGTCAAGCATACGGTCTGCTTCATCCAACGTGATGAAGCGAACATGGTCAAAACGGATGATACCCCGCTCGTGGATATCCATCAAGCGTCCCGGAGTTGCCACAACGACTTGGGCGCCATGCTGGATCGCATCCATCTGAGGTCCTACAGAAACGCCCCCATATACTTCTACAACTTCAACCCGGTCTTTTTTTGATAATTCCTCAAAGACCCGCGCCACTTGCTTGCACAATTCCCGGGTCGGGACTAAAATCAAACTTTGGACGCTCTTAAGTGATTTATCCAGTTTTTCTAAAATAGGGATGCTGAACGCGAGGGTCTTACCGGAACCAGTTTGCGCTTGGGCGATCACGCTTTTCCCTTGGAGAATCACGGGAATCGCTTTTTCTTGAATGTCTGTGGCATTCGTTATGCCCATCACCTTGAGCGATTCAATTATTGATGAATCCAATCCAAATTCTGAGTATGGTTTGCCCGTGGTAAATTGCACTGGTGCTTTTACTGCCGTGTCATCTTCAATTGGTTTTTCCAATATTTCCCGTGGTGCTCGATGTTGACGAGGAGATCCCCGCCCATGTGGGCGTTGTCCGCGTTGCCCGCCCGGTCTCCGGTCGGATTTCCAGTTATTTCGATCCAAAATTCATCACGTTATGTCGTTGCCACCGAGCACTGAGGAGTCATCTTATTGCACGAAATTAACAAAAAAAATTGCATAACTCGTTTTTCATCCATTTTTAATTCAGTTGCAAAATGAAATTTAACTCGCGAATGAATGCTCGCTTGGTCAATTATGATTAAAATATAAACATAACTATTAAAATTTTGGCTAAATTCAAGAAAGCAAAGAAGCTTCCGGTTGATAACATGTTTTTTGGTTGGCAAATGGGTAGTTCAAAGCATGGGACGCGGGTTTTTCCCGACATCTATGCGTTCGATGAGTTACCCAACCTTGATTGCAACACATTCGTGTTCAAGAATGTGGAGGGTAATGTTGCAATAGTGGATCCGGGGAACGGGATGAGTTTCGATGCTCTCCTCGATGGATTAAAAAAATGTGACGTGGCCTTTAACAACGTGAAATGGATCATCGTGACGCATGTCCATGTGGATCACGTCCTCGGGATTTATCCTGCATTAGATTATTTTACCAGCAGAAATATTCAACCACCAGAAATAATTGCGCTAGGAGAATCCGCGCGGGTGATAGAAGAAGCGGATGTGGAGAAAATTTTTCCTGGTGAACTAGGACTCAGTCCCAAGCAATTTGGAGTAAATATCAAACCTATGAAAGTACGTTCAGTGAAAGAGGGAGATCAATTAAATCTGGGAGATCTTAATCTTCAAGTAATGGAATGCCCCGGGCATGCCGAAGGATCCATGTGCCTCCTCGATCCCCAACACAAGATCCTCATCTCTGGGGACGTCATTTTCTCAGGGGGAGCATTCGGGAGGGTTGATTTTCCGGGAGGATCCGTGAAAAAGCTCCTCCAATCCATCGATCGTCTAGCCAAGCTTGACTTCGACGTGCTCCTCCCCGGTCACATGAACTTCAGTCGTGCGGGAAGACGTGAGGCGCAAACTGCACTTGCAATCGCTAAACAATTTTTCTAAGAATGAGTTGATAAAAAACAGGATCAGTCTTGCGCATCCTGGACTTCGCGGAGGACGTCAGTCCAGTTAATCTTTTCTTTCACTTGATATGTTTTTGGGGAATTCTTGCCCAAATATTCGAGGAAACCTGCTTGTGATAATTCATCAAGAGCGCGAGAGATAAACACGATCTTGCTACGATCTGTGGATTTAACATTCGTACACTTGCGAATTCGCCCTACATTAACGTGAGTGACATTTTTTTCGTAACAACGATTAATTGCATCTACGGTTTCTGAGAGAATTTTTGAGAAGTACCCCATACTCTAATCTCTTCCTGAACACAACCTGAATTTTTCCCTGAACAAGAATATCCCTCTTTTTGACCCAATTTTTACAATGGGGAAAATTATTGGAAGTCCCTCATTCTCAGAGTATTCCAAAAAAATTCCTCAAGTAAGTTTGCGTCATAACTAATTTTCCCTTCCACTTTTTAAAACTTCCGGACTTAAAATGCACGACATTATTTCGCGTAAATCGGGTCAAAATTAAAATACATATAAATGTTCCGCAAGAGAGTCACCCGTTAATGAATTTGGGTGTATTAATTATTACGTTTAGGAATTATCCGTGTAAATTTTTGTATAAAAAGGGAAGAGTTAATAACGAGGATCCAAAGGGGATTTGAAAACTTGAGTAATTTATTGCTTAGAGATTGGTTTCATCCACCTAATTTTTAATCCTTTCTAAGAGATATGATAACTTTTCTGAAATTCTCTGTCTCTACTTCGAGCATTTCATTTTTCCATTATCATACAATTCTTCTTTTTTTGCGGTAAAGTCAATTAAAAACAAGGTCGTTCCCGAATTAAATTTGTCGGTCTACACCGTTAGGAGTTGTTTCCCGCGAGGGTCCAACGTGAACGGAGGG
>MBAA01000239.1:1738-4870 GCA_001940655.1 Promethearchaeota archaeon CR_4 | reverse complement strand
GCATGGGCTCGTGCATTGTACGGGCAGCGGCCAGACCAAGTGCCTCAATGCGGGGAGGGAAATCCATTACGTGAAGGATAATCTATTCCCAGTGCCTCGTATCTTCGAGATTATCCAAGAATCCTCGAATGCCAGTTGGCGGGAGATGTATCAAGTCTTCAATATGGGGCACCGCATGGAGATTATCTGCCCCCCTGCCGCTGCTGAACAAATTATCGATATCTCGCGACAGTACCGCGTTGAGGCAAAGATAATTGGCAAATGTGAGAAATCCCAGGACGGGGCAAATCACGTGACTATCACCACGAAAGAAGGAAAATTTGCATTCCCCTAAAGAGTGGTAATTATTCGCGAATACGTTGATAGGAGTGAAAGACGTGGAATCTGACGTGACCAAGCGTGATCCCGTGACAGATGCCCTCGTTTCTCGGGGTGTCATGTTGATCATTGGTTTCCTATTTATCGCATTTGTAGCATTATTATTTATTGCTCTAGAGGCAGGAATGGAAGGATTTCTCTCTAGCGCAGGATCTGCTTTTGATGCTTGGCAATATCTTTTGTACGTTATCGCTTCATTTGCTTGCCTCCCCCTCATTGCTAGTTTCAAGTATTTTCTTATGCCAGGTGAAGACAAAAAAATCAAGAGAGAAATAAGTAGACAATTTGGGATCTTTTCAATTTCCACGAAAGACGGGACGAGTCAGCTAAAACACGCCCTCCTGATGTGGTTATTAGTATTCGTCCCCCTCGACCTCCTTTCATACCTCATTCCGGGTATGTTGGATTTCCAGACACGAAGTCTGATTATCCCTCCTGCCGAATCTGATCCTGGGCAGGGATTATATTTCTCTGTTTCCATATTTGGAATCTTTCTTGGATTGTCAATTCTCGTGCACCTATTTGTCGCCACTCGCGAAGAAATAATGTTCCGAGGTGTTATGCAATTTTGGGGGCAAAAAAATGTGGGATTTACGTCTTCTGTGGTAATTTCTGCTCTCGCTTTTGGATTAAGTCACTTTTCCTATTGGTTTAGTCCTTTAGGGCAATCTGATCCCATCTTTTTTTATTTTGCTCTCTGGTGGGGTGCCGCGGGATTGTTCGTTGGATTCATGCTTGGTTTCTATTTACGCACCACGGGGCGAATTCTTCCTATGATTTTAGCCCACTGGTGGAACAACGTTGTGTCCACAATCGCAGTCTGGATGTATGTATCCAACAATAATGCCATAAGTACTATGTCATATCTTGGTTGGGTGCTATACCTGCCTCTCATTGTCTGCGGACTCGTCCTCGCCATCTTGTGGTGGAGCACGATTCTCAAAGCGGGTAAATTGGTTAAAAAAGAAGTAAAGAGCTATCTGAATCAACCGCGATATGAGATTTTTTTTGACATTATTTTTGGTTTGGGGTTTTGGGTGGTTTTACTCTTAATATGAGGATAATCTAAATGAGAAATGTTTATTTTAGGAGAGAATCAAGGGATCGTTAATCAGTGGAAGGGATAAAATTGTCGACCGATCTATTACAGCAGATCTTGGAGGAAATCAACGAACGGGGAAAGTTCCGGGCCAGTCTCTTCGCGACAGGAGACGGCCTTGTTCTCGCCAGTGCCCGCAATCCATCACTTAACGAGAAGGTCGTTGCAGCGATGGGAAGTTTGCTGGCCGAAGCAGCTGAAAAAGCAAAGCAGGAGATCAACCTCTCAGATATGGTTTCTGTCAAGATTCTCTATAAGGATGGCCTTTTACTTTGTCGTCAGATTCCCGTGAAAAAGACGGGTTTTCTCCTCGCAGTCCTGGCAGACGTACCAACGGGAGATGATTTTGAGAAATACAATGATGATTTATTAAAATGGGCTGTCGAAAACTCCAAGAAACTCCTCGAAGATCTTAGCGCGCTGTGAATTTGTTTCCAAATCTTTTATATACTCTTTTTTTCCAATGAGAGGTAAAAATCCACTGCATACTTCGCCGCTTGCGAACTTTCGTTTGTGAAGAAGTGGTCAGCGCTAGCGATTTCTCTTAATTGCAGGGGATTCGCTAGATTTTTCGCGTGTATCTTGAAACGAGCAAAATCTGCAACGTTATCTTTCATACCTTGCACGAATAACTTGGGTTTTTCACAATTCATCCGGCGCGCGTGTTCTGGAAACAGGTCAAACGGCATCGCGATGGCAGCATAACCAATGACTGTTCGCATCTCTGCGGCAGCCACTCCCCCTATTGCGGCGCCGAAGGAATAACCCGCGACAAAAGCACAGTCATAATCCACGATATTACAAAATGCTTGAATTACCGCTTTAACGTCCTCAATCTCTCCTAAACCTCCCGTAGTAGCTCCTGTGGAATTCCCCGCGCCTCGAAAATTGAATCGAATCACCGGGACACCCTTTGTCCTAAAATTTTCGAACAATGCCGTGACCACATTATTGTACATGTCTCCCCCATACAGGGGGTGAGGATGGCACAATATTACTGCGGGTCGAGTTATTTCTTGCGTTTCTGGGAGGTAATATTCTGCTTCCAACTGAATAGTGGTAGAGGGCACAGTGATGGTGGTTGTTTGTTTCATAGGAGGATTTTCTCCGATTTTCATTGCAACAGCATTTATTAAGTTCCGGCACTATTTATTTACAACTTGTGCTTGTTCCGTGCATTGGGTTGCAGCATGAAAAGATTCCCAGATAAATGAACGCATCATAAAAGACTGGCGACAAAAAACACGAAACACCCCTTCTTTAGGAGTTTAAATAACGAACACGAAATGAAATGAATACGGGATAACTGTGGCGAAGAATTCAATAAGACGAGATCGTATGGAAATTGGCACCGTGGTCGCAACATCTGACGGCCCCAGCATTTCCAGGTTTCAATTTGTGATGAAAGACCACGGGCGAGACCAACGGGATGCGCGGTGGGGGCAATTCATTGCCACCCAAAGCCCTGAGGGACTCATTATTGGTGTGGTGGATGACCTTCGCGCGTACAATGAATACTTTGAAAACGCCCAAACAGTAAAGGAATACTCCAAACAAGGCGTACAGCTGCAGAATATATTCCCATCGAAGAATTGGGAAATGAATCTCGCCGACGTTCGTATTTTATGCACATTTACTTCACAAACTGAATCAGG
>MBAA01000239.1:0-1721 GCA_001940655.1 Promethearchaeota archaeon CR_4 | reverse complement strand
GTGCTTTCCCTCCCTCTCCCGGGGAGAAGGTCTATTTACTCGACCAAGAAATTCTCATTCGCTTCTTGGGGCTAGATCTAGAGCACGGCGTACACGTGGGAGGTATTCGGTACCAAGATGTCCCTGCTAAGCTAAGTCTCGGCCGCCTGCTTCAGAAGCACCTCGCGGTTATGGCGATCTCGGGTGCGGGCAAATCATATTTTGTGACGGTGCTCGTGGAGGAATTACTTTCCCGAGATTCCGCCCAAGGAAGACCAGTTATCGTCATCATTGACGTCCATGGCGAATATGTGGGATTACGAACCCCGGAAATACCTGAGAATCAAGAATTTGCAAACAAAGTAAATGTCATCGATGGATCCTTTGTTCAGATTGCCACCCCTTCCCTGAGCGCTGCCGCCTTGGGGGTGTACCAACCGAACTTTTCACCACCACAAGTACGCGAGCTGGGTAAAATCCTCGTGAATATGAAAGTGAAAAAACAGGGACAACCATACACGTTAGGAGATGTCATTACTGAAATCGAAACCAACGAGGTAATTAACCCCAAAACTGCGGGTGCATTAGCGGGATGGCTTGACGACTTGGATAGAACTCGACTTTTCGGAAATATTGAAAACCCTAATCTACCGAACCTCCTCCAACCTGGTAAAGCGGTCATCTTTGATTTAAGTAAAATTATCGGTGTCCGAGAAAAACAGATGATCGTGAATTATGTGGCATCCCGACTCTTCCACCTGCGGAGGAGAGGTGATATCCCTCCCTTTTTATTAATTGTTGAGGAAGCCCACCAATTTGCCCCTGATGCTGCTAAATCTGCGGCGATCGCTCGAAACATCCTCGAAACTATCGCGCGCGAAGGACGGAAGTTCTTCGCTAACCTGTGCTTGATCACCCAGCGCCCGGTGCGGTTGAGCACGACTGTCTTGTCCCAGTGTAACACGCACGTGATTTTTCGGGTCACAAACCCTTACGACCTCGATCACATCAAAGCTTCGTCCGAAGCCATCACTGCTGATACATTAAAAGTCATTTCCACGTTACCAGTTGGGGAATGTCTCATCGTGGGGGGAGCGCTCAATTATCCATTGTTCGTGAAGGTGAGGGCTCGCCACACCAAAGACCCTAAACTAGGACAATCCCTCGAAGATGCATGTGGGGAATGGGAACGGCGCAACCCCCCCCAACCACCTGAATAAAAAAAATATTGCAGTATATCAAGAATCACATCGTTTCATTCCAATCAAAATTATAAGAAAATAATTATAAGAAAAAAGCGCATTTGATTATTAGTATTAAATTAAGTGCATTCATTATCTTTGCAAACTCGAGTAATGTAAGATTTCAGCGCGAGGAACAATCTTTATGGTCGTCAAAAAATATTTTCGATTGATCGAGGCGTGGGTGGACTGTACTATTTGCGATGCAAAAATTCCGTTGAAGATCGAGAAGGAGGAAATCCTCAACGGACTTGAAACCGGAATCTACGTGAAATATCACGTTCACACGAATCCCCGTCCACCAGCTGACACGAATCACCCTAGTAATTTCTCTCATACCGCTGCGGTATACATAGATCAGGATTACAACATCAAAGGCACAAAGTGCTTTATGGGAACCGAAATGTCTTCGAAGGATGTGGGCGTCGCTGGTTCTCGCATCCCGGTCGTGATAAAGAATATCCCACCAATGAGCGTGCACCTCGGGATGCTGTCTCAGGA
>MBAA01000206.1:2597-7414 GCA_001940655.1 Promethearchaeota archaeon CR_4 | reverse complement strand
ACCCTTTCTTCAAGTTTTTGGAATTATTCAAACCTTTTAACCGAGTTCTATAAAATTTTTTTTCCTGAAGGTTATTCCTCGCACGTGGGGGAATTTCGGTAAAATTAAGTTGAATCTCCAAAAATTTAATGTGAAGGGGGTTTCAAGTAGAAATTTTCGAGGAGTTGTGTCTATGTCCGTGCGTTATATGATACATTACAAATTTAGTTATTATATAAAAAATAGGAACCATTAGGTTATGCTCGACTTCGGAGGAGATAAGGTAGAGAAGTAATAAAAAAAAAAGATGCGGGAAGAGAGGATTGCTCACTAAGCACGCGTGAATTTTTTCTTCCAGAACATCACACCGATTACGCCTAACACAGCAGCCACGCCGATGAATAATCCCCACGGGAGCCAGTCAAACGGGGCCCCTGACCAGATATTAATACGTAGTACGACTCCGTTTCTGACTCCACCACACGCCTCATATAACCATATCACATATGCCGTGGGACTTCCCGGCCAAGCTTTAACGTTTGGTATATCTGAATAGTAGTCCCATTCTACTCCGACCACCTCTTCGATTACGCAAGGGCATGTCATTCCCACGAAAACCGTACCTTCTACTTCATTGCAACAGCTACCATATTCCACGTAGGCTTGGATCATGCCACTCGCGGGAAGCGCCATGGGTTTGAAGACTTGCATTTGATTGTCCCGGCTCACGGTAAACGGGGTGTTGATCGCCAAGAACGGCTCATACTCGTACGACATAGTAATCGCCGTGGTGTTAGACACCGCACCAGTATCATAATTATCGATTATAATGATTACATATACCGGGTCCACTGTGAGGGCTACTTCGAAAACTATCGGGGTATCCCAACTTGGTTGTGAACCACCCCAGGTTCGCGAAGTATTGGAGAACGAAAAGTACGTGTCACCTGTTGAGACCATAGCGCCCCGAAAGCCTTTCTGCGTGACAAACGCAAAGATAGGTCCAGGATCGTACAATGTGCCCATTGAGGTGAACTGAATTTGCAATTCCGAATCTCTGTGGCCCGTGATCTTGTAGAGACCGTTGCCGTTTGTTACTTCTGCGCCATCGTTACGGAAGGTGAGCGAGGTGCCAGTTGCGGGTAAGGCGGGAACGCCCCCGGAGTGTTCACTCACGCTAAGTTTCACGCTGGTGGGGAGCGGGACAGTTGTGCTGTTTTGGAACCATACTGCGAATAGTTGATGCTGTAGATTCCACTCGTTCTTTATCGAATCCGAACCCCAAACAGGTCCGAGACTGGTGTTCCCCCACCCGATATCATCTTTAACCATGCTTATATATCCATGCGTACGACCCACACGTTGCCCCTCTATGGTCATTGGCTCGCAAGTATCCTCCAAGAGCAATAACTGGGCGTTATGGCTGCTCGTTAAATAGGGGGCATAAGTAGGTGCTAAAGAAACCTGCATGCCATCCTCTTCGGGGAAAGCACCTGCATACAAAAACCCGGGAAAGGGATCCCCACTATAACTGATGTCATAAAGGACGTTGTACTTCAGAAGGGTCCCAAAATCCACGAATATACATCTTAATCCAGGATCTGGTGAAAAGACCATAGTTGTCGACGGTGATGCGGCGAAGTTGAGAGTCACACCGGTTGCTCCCAGAACACCTTGCACAGTGTTGATGAGATCCCATCGGGTGAAGTTAACAAACCCATCATCCCAGTACCGCAGCATGTAGGTTTTCCCCTTTTCGAGATAGACCGTTGTATATACGGTCGAAGTGGGTATTCCCCCTTGGTGTTCTAGACGACCAATTTCCGATATCGCCCCGCTGATATGCGAGTTTACCGTAAATGCGGGACCCGTTCCCTTTAGGAGCACCTGTATATCGGTACTGGGATTATCCACTCCCTCGCTTGGAGTGGCGGTGGAATTGAACAGGTAATACCCCGATTGATCCACGCTAAATTCTCGGATGTATTCCATAGTATCTGTGATGGACATATTCACATCTGAGAGAATATGCGTGGTTGGTGCGATAGGGGTCGTAGGATAATCCCCTGTTTCCCGTACCCAGATGGATCCCCCGGTTTCACTCCAGCGGGGGATGGCTGAATATTTTGCTGTCGCTTGCACGGAGATGCAAAGTTTCGTGGCTACGAGCGCGGTAAATATCACGGACAGATCTTCCGGTGTATATGGAGATGAGACTGGAAATGTGTTAGGATCCAAAACACTATCACAATAATCCATGGAAAATCCGCAATGACTAATAGCTATGGTGCGGGACACCGTTACGAACAGGCGGGTGCCATTTTTATTCGTGAAGGTGATATTGACCTGCTTCCCTGCGGGGATGCTCAACTCGTACGAGATCGCCCGCGAGTCATTCCCTGCAAAAGTAAAATTCTGATGAAGATCGCTACCAGTGAAGGACAGCGAGATTGGTTTCGAGTCAGCTGCTATTACGGTAATTGGTAAGGCAATTGCGAGAAATCCACTCGCCGCTATGACCGCGATGATCAAGATTGTTTTAGATCTGGCATCTAATTGGATTCCCATATTGTTTTCCTCTGTATTTTGATATAATTCCTCGAATTTTTGGAATTACTGACACCTTTCAACCGAGTTCTATAAAAAGTTTTTTTCCCACCAGTTATTCCTCGCCTGCGAGGAAATTGTGGGGAAATTAAGTTTAATCACTAAAGAGTTAAATGTGAAAGGGCTCTCAAGTAGGTATTTTCAAGGAGTTGTGTCTATAACCACGCGTCAAGTCATTCATTATAATCTGATTTATTCTGCAAAAAAAGATACCCCGCAGGTCATGCTCAGCCTTCAGGGAGATGCGGAAGGGAAAGTTCGTTTCACGGAAATTATTCCAGTTAAGCTGGAAAACCTTCTGTACGTGATATATATGCTGCGATACGAGAAATCGGTATGATTTAATCCCGAAACACAAGTACTGACCACAGGATTCGAACCTACTGGGGAAGAAGAGGGCAGTGGCAAACCCTAAAGGATGATCTGAGTCCACGAATTGTCGCTCCAGTGGGATGCGTTTCTCTGTCAAAATGGAGAATTTTTTACCCTTGCACTCCATAGCTATCTCATTATGAGCGAGACAAACAACTTCAACCAATTCAAGGGCGCGAAGAAGTACATCGCGTCCCCGGAATTGCGCGCCATTGTGAACGTGGCGATCGCGTTAGGACGTCCCCTCCTCGTGAAGGGGGAACCCGGAACCGGGAAAACTCTGCTCGCGCATGCCATTGCAGAGGACTTGAACAAAAGGCTCATCGTCTGGAACGTTAAATCGACAACAACGGCAAAAGATGGGTGCTACATCTATGATACGGTGCAGCGACTCAACGATGCCCGGTTTGGTGAGGGCGAGGTGTCCGACATCAAACGCTACATACACCTTGGCAAACTTGGTGAAGCGTTCGTGGCCGAGGAGCAATTGGTGCTCCTCATCGATGAGGTAGATAAGGCAGACTTGGAGTTCCCGAACGACCTGCTCCAAGAGCTGGACGTGATGGAATTCTACATCCCGGAAACCAAAGAAACTATTAAAGCCAAGCACCGCCCCATCGTGGTGATCACCTCCAACAATGAGAAAGAACTGCCAGATGCCTTCCTCCGGCGGTGCATCTTTCACTTCATCGAGTTCCCCACGCCGGAGCTCATGACGGATATCGTGCACGTTCACTTCCCGCATATTAAAGAGCGAGTCCTCGACCTCGTTTTGAAGAAATTCTACCTCCTCCGAAAGTACGACCAGCTAAAAAAGAAACCGTCCACGTCGGAATTGTTGGACTGGATCGGGGTACTCCTCAAGTCCGGAATCTCCGAAAAGGATCTGTTAGATCGCATGCCCTTCCTCGGGACGCTCATCAAGAAAGAACAGGACGTGGACTACCTCGTGAAATTCAAGGGATACACGACGGGACTTGAAAAAACCGGACAGAAAGCGCAAAAGGCGGAAATGGATCAGGATTAATCTCAGGTCGCTAAGAAGGATAGAACAGTGAAGGATAGCGAGGCGATCGCGTGTTCATAGACTTTTATTACCAGTTGAAAGCCCAGAAAGTCCCCGTGTCGGTGCAAGAGTACATGCTCTTCATCCGGGCGTTGGATACTGGCCTCATTCATGACATGGACACGCTCTACCACGTTTCCCGCAGCATCCTCGTTAAGGACATCGGGTATTATGACAAGTATGACCAGGTCTTCGCGGCATGTTTCAAGGATGTCCCCCTCCCGCCCCCCCTCCGGGACGAGATCCTCGAGTGGCTCAAGCGGGGGATGCCGATGCCGAAAATTCCTGACCACATTCAACAACTCCTCAATAATATGAGTCTCGAAGAACTCGAGCGGTTGTTTGAACAACGCCTGCGGGATCAAACGGAGCAACATGACGGGGGGAGCAAGTGGATCGGTACTGGGGGCGACTCACCATTTGGCCACGGCGGGAAGGCTGCCCAAGCGGGCGTCCGGGTCGGGGGTGAGAGTATGTTTCATTCGGCAGTCAAGGTGGCCATGAAACGGCGTTTCCAGAATTACCGCAACGACATCGTTTTGGACGTGCGGTCCATCGGAATCGCCCTCAAGAAATTACGCATCCTCGCACGGATAGGGGAAGAGGAAGAGCTCGATCTTGATGGAACCGTTGACAAAACCTGCCAGAATGCGGGCGAGATTGACCTCGTCTACCGCAGGAAACGTAAAAACAACGTGAAAGTGCTCCTCATGATGGACAGTGGGGGTAGTATGGAACCGTTCGCGGACTTAGTGTCGCGTCTCTTCTCCGCCGCCCACCAGGCGTCCCACTT
>MBAA01000206.1:2450-2579 GCA_001940655.1 Promethearchaeota archaeon CR_4 | reverse complement strand
CCGGTCTCACGTGGTTGCGACGCCTGCGGGAACACTTCCCAAATTCCATTTGGCTCAACCCGGATTTCAACCCGTATTACGGCGCGATCTCTCGCAATATGATCAAGGACGTTTTCCCGATGTTTTTCT
>MBAA01000206.1:250-2433 GCA_001940655.1 Promethearchaeota archaeon CR_4 | reverse complement strand
GAACAGGGTATCCAGGAATTAGTTGGCCGCAACCACGTTGATCCCAAGACGCAAATGAAGGTCAAGGCAGAATTTGCGCTTTAAATTTCCCCCTCTGCAAATACGGGAACTACAATCGACCCTTTAATTTGGTATGGTTTTTTTCCTTGGATTTCTCCGTCCCTTCTCTCATAAACACTTTACCATCGGGAGTCCGGAGAGGTTTCCCCCGAATTTGCATTAAATTGGCGAATGTTTGCTTCCAACTCTCTCGCTGAAATCGCCCATACTGCAGCAGGGCGATCCCGATAATCCCGAGTACTATGCAACCCGCTAAATTGTTAATCAAAATGAAAGGAATCACGCCGATACCACACGCGAGCCCTGCGATGTAATAATACCGCGAACGCCTGACTCGCTTGCGGTGGTATGCCAAAATTTCCGCATCCGGTACCTTCGCAAGCTTTTCCGCGATATCCCGTTGTGTAAAGGGGCCATATTTCTTACTCAGGAGGATCATCTCCCGTAACATTCATCCGTGGTAAATTTATCCTTCGTAATAAAAAGAGACAAACATTATAATTCTATGATTCTCTTCGTATGTTTGAGTATCGTACGAACTATTAGTAAAAGGGTAAGGGTATGGCTCAAGATAATGAAGTTGTGCAACCAAATTTCATCATAGACGAAGAGGGACGGGTGTTTTGCACGAAACATACCCTTTTCAATAAAGTTCCGGAGAAAACTGAAGAATGTCTTCCCCCGATATTGACTCTCTTTGCAACCCCCCAACCCCCCCCCTTAACTTGTAAAACCTGCGGGTACTACTTCAGAGATTCCTGTTATTTTTCCGCGACCAGTATCAACGAAATTGTCCACGCACGAGACCGTGGTCAGATTATCTGCGAGTTTTGCGGCGAAAAAATTACCCGCGTCATGAGCGTCTTCCAAAAAATCTTTTACGAAAACAATTTTGGGGTAAAAATGCCGCTTGTTTGCTGTGGATGCTTCGCGAGTTTGAAAAATAATGACTTCGTTGGTCAGGCTAAGCGAAATATTTTCTGGTGGACAATTATTTCGTTTGGATCATTATTTGCATGTTTCTATTACATTTCGATGCTTTTTATTTTGGTTCCGTGGGGTATCGCCGCGATTATCTTTGGCCTCTTTTTCTGGGCGTACTTCAGCTACAATTACATCCGCCGGATTTATTACACTTGGAAAGGGAAAAAACGATACCAACAGCTCGAAGAGAAATTTAACGCGTAGTCCGGAGTCCCTTCACTTTCTAAAAAATCAAACCCACATTTGTCACTTGAAGTAGCTCGAACCACGTGTGATTAGGTCGATGAGGGCTCGAGAATATTTCTGAATCATTTGATCCACTTTCAATTTCAAATCTGGATGGTCAGACGATCCGTACCGAGCCACGAGGAAGCGTAGGAACGAGATATTGTGGAGGAGAGAGATGTTGAGATCATTCATGGATGCTAACTTTGAGATTTTCGTGTCAATGAAACCATTCGCAGCTGGGGATGTGCTATCCACCATGGCCTGTCGCTTGATCTCGGCGATCGTTGCTTTAAATTCTGTATCTCTGAGGTAATTCAAAACTTCCCCAATGAGGAACGTGGCGACAATATCCTCGGAAAGTTCATTTTCACCCAGTTTCGCGTGTGTTTCTTGGAATTTTATTTTCACTATTTCGATGTCAAATGGTAATTGCTGGGTAAGCTGTTCTAAATATTCAAAATACTTCTTCTCTTGAATCAAGGGGAGTAATTTCGTAATTTCTGCCAAGAACGCTGCCATCACGGTATCTACACCGGGAAGGAGGACGCGGATCTTCTTTGTCCGGTCAAAGATAACCTTGTCCTCTTCATCGTAGAATTGCTGATAGACCAAGTATTTGGCAATATCTTCTAAGTTCGATGACAATAGGCAATTCCCCGTTGAAGTTAGAACATAACTCTATTTAAATTATTGTGTTCTCTTCAAAATAAGATTCTCGGATTTTCATTCACTCTTATTTTCACTCTCAGTTTTGTTCAGGCGCTCGAATATTTTCTTGTTTTGTTGATATAATTTGGGAAACTCGGCATATAATTTGTCATAGATGACTGCATTCTTGGGATTGGGTGTAAACTGCTTGTCCACTTGGACAAGATTGGAGATTTCCGTGAATCCTTTAAAAATGCCCAAAC
>MBAA01000206.1:0-202 GCA_001940655.1 Promethearchaeota archaeon CR_4 | reverse complement strand
GTTTCATCTTAAGTACCTTTTTTTGCCAGACGTCTGCAAAGATCTGGCACCAAGTATCGGATTTAGATCCTCCACCGATGAGATGAACCTCTTCTTGTGGTTTTCTTGTTAAATCTTCAACTATCTCCAATCCCCAGCGGAGGTTGTACGCCACACCCTCGAATACCGCCCGGAGCACATGTTCGCGAGTATGGTGCATTCC
>MBAA01000030.1:14667-15952 GCA_001940655.1 Promethearchaeota archaeon CR_4 | reverse complement strand
TCAGTTCTGCTCGATGGAAGGGATGGTGGCCGGAACAAAAAGCTAGCTAGACGGAAAGGCGGCTACGCCGCAAAAGATTTTTTTCCTTTTTTGGAGAAATTTTAATATATGATCACGAGATTATTCTGAGGGCATTGTAGTTTTGATCTAAATCGTACATATGCTACGAATAAAATGCAAACGTGCATATCCAATGTGATAAGGGTCAGATATATGGAAGATAATCTCATCCTCAAGATTCGGTCGAAAAATTCTCTTGTGGGGAAGCTCACTCAATTATGTCATGAGTTTTTGCCTCACCTGTGCTATAAATTTGGGATTGAGATTTTTATCGAAAAGGTAATTGATGGCGCGTTAATTTTTTTCAAGAGTATGAAGGATTTCATTAATTTTCACCAAATTCTCGTACATGTTAACATCCCGGAATTCCCATCTCAACCCTCTTCACGCCTTAAGAAAGACAATATTGTAGAAATCTTCGTGGAAATAATAAAATTACCTCATAATGTTACGATTGACGACCTGATGCCCGGGGTTGCGACATGTTATCGCATTATTTCGAAGAATATCGAAGTGGAGAAACTTTCAGCAACTACAGTCATCTTTCGTTATTTAGATGCGAACTCATTCGTAGCAATTTTCGATTTCTTGAAAGTACTCTGGGATCAGAACAACGCTGCAACTTCCGTGATGCCAAAAATGGAGTAAGTTGAGAAGGTTTTCAGTAAAATTCCACTTTAAATTTACCGGCATCAATGTTTCAGTGAGCATTGCTGTTCGACTTTGCCTTTTTCGGATAGGTTGAGCACGATCGATTTGACCCTGGTCATCGCTTCGATTGCGTACCGAGATCCTTGCACTCCCAATCCCGAGGATTTCGTTCCTAAAAAGGGAAAATGGTCGGGCCCACGCTGGGTCTTAGAATTAATCTGTACCGTCCCTACATCCAATTGCATCGCAATGTTGATAGCCGAATTGATGTCGTTGGTAAAAATACTGCTCTGCAATCCATATTCTGACTTATTTGCGATCGATATGGCATCTTCAATCGACTTTACCCGCAAAATAGGTAGGACAGGGCCGAAGGGTTCTTCCCAAGCAACCCGCATCTCCGTGGTAACATAGTCAAGGACAGTAGGCCACATCACGTTCCCTTCCCGTTTATTGCCGCATTTCAGTTTCGCACCTTTTGCAAGGCCATCATCAATTAGACCTTGCACATAGTCACACTGTTGTGGTGTGATGAGGGAGGAAACGACCACATTGTCTCGGGGTTTTCCAACCG
>MBAA01000030.1:12383-14649 GCA_001940655.1 Promethearchaeota archaeon CR_4 | reverse complement strand
TCGTAATATGTTCTACTAATCGATCTGCGCTTTCCTCGAAAACAAGTACCCGCTTCACAGCAGTGCATCGCTGGCCTGAATAAGAGAACGCTCCGGATACAATTTGATCGGCCGTGCGTGATAAGTCCGCATCGGGTAACACGAGAGCAGCGTCTTTTCCTCCAAGTTCCATGAGCAATGGAATCATTCCGGTTTTCGAGGCGATGTATTTCCCTGTTGCCGAGCTCCCAGTGAAAGCAATCATACTAACACCCTTATGGGTTATGAGATAGTCTCCAATTTCTGAGCCCTTCCCTGTCACGATGGCGAACACGCCAGAGGGAACACCAGCTTCTCGTAAAATCGCCCCAAAGTGCAATGCAGTGATAGTGCCAGCGGAAGGTGGTTTAACGATGCAGCAGTTACCACTCACTAACGCTGGCGCGATCTTCGTACCTGTCAAATTGAAGGGGTAATTGAAGGGACTAATTGCTAAAATGACCCCGAGCGGTATGCGATAATTCAGGGAAATCCGGTCACGTTTGTATTTCGCGAAGGCATCTGCGAATTGAGTCTCTCCAGCTAAACGAAGGGCATCTTCGGCAGTGAAATCAAAAATCTCAGCAGTGCGAATAATCTCTTCTTTCGCGCTCTTCAGGGGTTTAGCGATTTCATCACTCAAAATCTTAGCAAGATAATCTGCCTCCCGTTCCATAATTCGTGCGGCTTTATGGATTATCTCGGCACGATCGCGCACGGGGGTATCACGCCAACACGGGAACTGCTCCCACGCCTGTATAATGACGGCATCGACTTCTTGTCGAGTGAGGGCTTGAGTTTGCCCGAAAATGTGTCCCGTAACTGGATCGATGACCACTTGCACGTTTCCTGAATTAGAATTAGCATATTGGTTATTCGTAAAATACTTGTAGATTCCATGGGTGGAAATGTCTTGAAATATGGTGGGTGTTGTCACAGGCTTCGCCATAACTTTATTTCTTTTTTTTCATAGTATTCGCATCGTCATATTAAATCCTAACGCTTACAAGTTAGCATTTAGCAATTGAAAAAAAAAGAGTTCAAGACAATGCCCTCGGAAGTTGAAAGTAAAGGTCAAGCGGCGAAAGCTGCGGCTCTTAAAGCTGCTATCTTGCCTCCTCAGGTGAGAGAAAAGGTTCTTCTGGCAATGGCGGAGGCAATAGACGCGAAAAGGGAAGCTATCAAAGAAGAAAATCAAAATGACGTGAAATTAGCGCGTGAGAAAAAATTTGCTGATGCCTTCATCGACAGACTACTACTCACAGACAGTCGCATCAGTGAAATGGTCAAAGGATTGCGGGATGTGGCCGCGATGCCAGACCACATTGGGCATATTACAAAAATGTGGAAACATCCAAATGGGTTACTTATCGGCAAGATGGTGGTACCTTTAGGCGTCATCGGTTTTATTTACGAATCTCGGCCGAATGTGACGGCGGACGCGGTAGGTTTGTGTATTAAATCCGGGAACACTATAATCTTGCGTGGTGGT
Organism: Promethearchaeota archaeon CR_4; assembly: GCA_001940655.1. Taxonomy (GTDB): domain Archaea; phylum Asgardarchaeota; class Lokiarchaeia; order Sigyniarchaeales; family CR-4; genus CR-4. Next base: position 13,139 of record MBAA01000030.1, on the reverse strand, counting down.
ACCGAAGCTCTTAATTCCAATATATTAATAGCGAAATTATTGGATGAAGCTGCAGTGAACGCTGGTTATCCCGCTGGTGGCATCCAAATCATTGAAAATACAGACCGGGCACTTGTTACCGAAATGCTTCATGCGCGTAAGTACATCGATGTCCTCATTCCGCGCGGCGGGGCAGAGTTCATCGAAATGGTTGTGAAAAATGCCCAAGTGCCAGTAATTGAGACAGGGGCTGGCAACTGCCACACGTATGTAGACAAGGACGCCGACCTTGACCGAGCTCTCGAGATTGTCTTTAATGCAAAAGTCCAACGACCATCAGTGTGTAATTCCACGAAGAAGATCCTCGTGCATAAGGATGTGGCTGCTCAATTTTTGCCCGCGGTTCGCGAAAAATTAGGAAAAGTGGGAGTTGTTTTCCTTACGGATGACAAAGCGCAGAAATATTTTCCTGGTGCTCCAAAATGTACCGAGAGCGAGTGGTACGAGGAGTTCTTAGATATGCGCTTGGGCGTGAAGATTGTGGACAGTCTCCAAGAAGCGATTGATCACATCAACAAATATGCCTCGCACCATACTGACGCAATTTTGACAAAAGATTACAATTTAGCAATGGAATTCATTAACGCGATAGATTCTGCCTGCGTATTTTGGAATACTTCTACGCGCTTCACCGATGGGACGCAATTTGGACTCGGGGCGGAAATCGGGATCAGCACTCAAAAGCTCCACTGGCGGGGCCCGATGAGTTACGAACAG
>MBAA01000030.1:11324-12344 GCA_001940655.1 Promethearchaeota archaeon CR_4 | reverse complement strand
ATCAGGTCGTGAAAGTCATCGAAGGGAGATAGTAAATGACGGAAATCCCCGGGGTTGGTACATTGCTTGAACGCGAGCAAGTTGCGCCCACGATTCGGGCGGCCAACCGCATTGTAGTAAAAATAGGAACTTCCTCTCTCGTCAAAGATGACAAGACCTTTGACTTAGATGTCATTAAAAAATTAGCTTTTGACATCGAAGTCTTGCGGAAACGAGGGAAGGAAGTTCTCCTCGTTAGCTCTGGGGCGGTCACAGCCGGTCTCGATGCAATGAAGCTCCCAGAGCGCCCCCGTGAAGTGGTATCCCTCCAGGTACTCGCGGCCGTGGGGCAACCGCTTCTTATGGGAGTCTATAGTCGTTTTTTCTCCGAATATCGGGTCGCCCAAATCCTTCTCACCCAGCGTGACCTCTCTGACCGCCAATCCTTCAACCATTTTCGGGATGCTATTGAAAATATGTTAAATATGGGCATTATACCCATCATCAACGAGAATGACACCATCTCGATTGACGAACTCACTCACCCTGAAGGGTTGGAGTTCAACTTCAGTGACAACGATGTTTTGTCTGCCTTGGTGGCCGCTTCCATTAAAGCAGACCTGCTGGTGATCCTCTCAGACACGGAAGGATTGTATGATAAGAATCCGAGTTACGAAGGGGCCCAACTCATCCCGTTCGTGAAAAAGATTACCCCAGAATTGCGAGATGTCGCCGAGGGGGGGGGAAAACTCGGACGGGGCGGTATGGAATCCAAATTGCTAGCCGCGGACATCGTAACCGCAGCAGGGGCAGCAGTGATCATCGCCCACGCGAAAAAGAATCGCCTGCTTGACATCATCGAACGGGGGGAAGCGGGAACGATCTTCCAACCGCAGGAAGAATTACCTGATAAGAAGTTGTGGATGCTCTTTAGCACGATTATCACGGGAAAAATCTCAGTCGACGATGGAGCGAAAGAAGCCATCTTAAATGGGGCTTCCCTGCTTTTTGCAGGCATTATGACCATTACCGGCCACTTCC
>MBAA01000030.1:10508-11318 GCA_001940655.1 Promethearchaeota archaeon CR_4 | reverse complement strand
ATGACATCGTTGAGTTGGTGGATAAAAGTAGCAAACGGTTCGCGCGGGGCATTGTCAATTACTCGGCAGATGAATTGAGCCGTGTATTGAAGATGCCCCCTGACGTGCGGAAGGAGTATCTCCGAATGGGGCAGTTCAAGGACATTATTAGTCGTTATAAAATGGCGGTGTTTTGAAAAAACCCTCGTCAACGTTCTTCACGTCCCGTGCAATATATTTTGGTAGAAGCAGATTTTTAAAGGCAAAGCTCCCAAAGTCAATTTCATATGGTGAACTTCTTACAATTAGCTCCTGCTTTTATGATTGGTATCGCTTTTTACGTTGCGGCATATCACATTTTATTATATTTTCGGTTAGGAAAGCTGCAGAAATACAATTTATCCTTTGCTGTACTGTGTATCTCCATTGGTATCTTTGATATTTTATGTACAGGTCTGTATAACGTGAATAACCTCGCAGATGGCATCAATTGGGTACGAGCACTGTTTTTAGCCGAAGAATTTTTCGCACTCACATTTCTTTGGTATATTCTCGATTATATCTCCTTTAAAAAAAGGTTGATTTTTTATCCCTTAATTCTCTTTTACCTGATTATGGGAATTTTTTCATTCTTTGACCAAGCGGGGTTAATTCTCAATACATCCGTGCCAGCAATTATGATAATTCAATTACCATTCAACCTTGAAATTATATATTACGGAGTCGCGTCAGGCCCATTGAAAATAGGTATGGGGATTTCCTATCTTTTCTTATTAGGTGTTCTGTTTGGGATGGTACTGAATTATTCTCGCAAAGGACACCAAAAGGAAG
>MBAA01000030.1:5969-10463 GCA_001940655.1 Promethearchaeota archaeon CR_4 | reverse complement strand
CCAATGATGTTGCGATCATGTCTGGTCTTTATGAGGGGTTTTTCTTGGGGGAATACTCGTTCATTTGTATTGTGATCTTTATGACAATCCGTGTTTCCAATACTATCGTTAATTCGGTGGTTGTCCAGCGGGCTTTAAAGGAAAATCAAGAACAATATAGAACTTTAGTAGAAAAAATGACAGATGGACTTGTCATCGTTGACAACCAAGCCATGGTCACATACATTAACGACAAATTCTCCGAAATGTTGGGAATTCCTCGAAAAGAGATTATTGGCAAAAATGTTATCACATTTTTAAATCCCGCAAGTCAAACGATATTCCAAGAAAACTTTGCCCTTAGGCGAAAAGGGCGGAACGACCCATATGAGGTAGAATGGAACGGTAACCTTGGTACAACTATTCATACTCTCATCTCCCCTGCTGCCCTCTTTGATCAGGAAGGATTCTTTAAAGGTTCCTTCGGAGTTATCACAGATATCACCCTTAAAAAAACGGCAGAGACGACTCTGCAGCGACTTTACGAAGACGCTATTGAGATTTCTGATATGAAAACAAACCTGATTACATTTGCATCCCATGAACTCAAGACCCCTCTGGTGCCAATTATCGGATGGAGCGAATTCATCAAGAAATCACTAGAACAGGGGAAAATCTTGGATAAATTAATTGATAAAGTTGAAATTGAAAGCATTGTTAATTCGGCGCTCCGTTTAAACAAGATTATTGACGATTATCTCGATGTCGGTAGATTCGAAAGCAAAAGACTCGAGCTTCAAAAGAAACAAACTAATTTAACCCCATTAATTGAAAATGCAATGAAGAACGTAGAATTTCAAGCAAAAGCTGCGAAAATTTCGATTCAAAATTCAATACAAGATACAATAATGGATTGCGACTCTTTTCGCATTGAACAGGTATTCATCAATATCCTATCAAATGCCATCAAATATTCACCACCAGTAACAGAAGTCTCGTGTAGCTCGGAATTAACTAAGGACAAGGTAATTCTTTATTTCCGAGATAATGGATACGGGTTCACACCTGAAGAATTGCAATACATTTGGCAACCATTTTCGAAATCTTTCCCTCAGCGGCACGGAAACGCTCCACCATCCACCGGAATCGGGTTGTATTTATCAAGGGGAATCGTTGAGATGCACAACGGGACGATCGAAATTTCCTCGGAGGGACCTGACAAGGGGGCGACCGTGAAAATTAGTCTTCCGCGGGCGGTTCCGGGTGAAAAAACACCGTAACATATAATACACATATCCATTAGGAAAACTAGATTTCGGGCAGATTTGTACAATACATCCCATTTTTTTCCGAATATAAAGTCGCCCAAATCCTGCTCACTCAGCGAGACCTCTCCGACCGCCAGTCCTTCAATCGTTTTTATGACATCATTGAAAATATATTACGCATAGGCATTATCCCCATCATCAACGAGAATGACACTATCTCGATTGACGAACTGACTCACCCTGAAGGGTTGGAGTTTAACTTCAGTGACAACGATGTTTTGTCTGCCTTGGTGGCCGCTTCCATTAAAGCAGACCTGCTGGTGATCCTCTCGGACACGGAAGGATTATACGATAAAAATCCGAGTTATAAAGGAGCCCAGCTCATCCCCTTCGTGAAAAAAATTACTCCTGAAGTGCGAAATGTTGCCGAAGGGGGGGGAAAACTAGGACGAGGCGGAATGGGTGCCAAATTATTAGCTGCAGACATCGTAACCGCTGCGGGGGCTGTAGTGATCATAGCCAACGCGAAAAAAAATCGCCTCCTTGACATCATCGAATATGGAGAAGTGGGCACGCTCTTCCAATCCCAGAAAAAATTGCCGGACAAAAAGTTATGGATGTTATTTAGCACGATTGTTACGGGGAAAATCTCGGTCGATGACGGGGGTAAAGATGCGATTCTCAATGGAGCATCCCTGCTTTTCGCGGGTATTGTGAAAATCACCGGCCACTTCCACAAGAACGACATCGTAGAACTAATTGACAAAAGTAGCAAAATATTCGCTCGCGGTATCGTTAATTATTCAGCAGATGAATTGAGCAGAGTTTTGAAGATGCCCCCCGACGTTCGAAAAGAATACCTCCGCATGGGGCAGTTCAAGGACATTATAAGTCGATATAAGATGGCGGTTCTTTAGGGATTTCATTCCGGATTTCTGTGGATTTAAGAGGCAGAGAGATCGTTACTTTCGTTCCCTTGTTCTTCCCGGAAGAAGAAAGCGTAATTTTACCTCCGTGTTGCTCGACAATACCTTTACATATGTAAAGACCTACACCTGTGCCCGAGAACATTTGCGAGCTTTTTCCGTGTAAAAATGAAGGAGAAAATGGTTGGAGAGCATCTTTCAATTCATCGGGAGTGAACCCGAATCCCTCATCTTCCACGGTAATTTCGACTTGTTCCTTTGCGGTATAGGAACGAATCCACACGTTAGATTTTTCTGGGGAATATTTACATGCATTCGATAGGAGGTTGACTAATAATTGTTCGATGCGGAAACCATCTACAAAGAGCTGCACCTCTTCCAAATCATTATGAACGATAATTTGACGTGATTGCGCCAATTGGGTTATGGCACGAAGAGCTGCGCGAGTTAATTCTTGCAGGGAGACGGATTCATAATCGAGCGATAATTTTTGACTTTGGATTCTCCCCACGTCTAAAAAATCGTCAACAATTCGTTGCAATCGAATTACATTTCGTAGGATGCTTTCTAGTTCCTCCGTTTTAATAACCTCATTTAGATCCAGTCCCTTGAGTTTTGCGTTTAGGATGAAATCGCTCCATCCAAGGATTGGGATTAGAGGCGTTTTTAATTCATGGGAGGCGTTCGTAATAATCTCGGTTTTCATATCAGAAACCTTGATGGCTTCTTGGTAGAGCTCTTGAAGACTCGCTTCGGCCTTCTTTCGCTCCGTAATGTCAGTGATCGTGGTGATAAACGTTGTCTTGCCAGAGAATTCCAGTTTCTTGATTGTTAAATAACTCCAGAATTTTGTACCAGTACTCCTCTTAAATTCAACTTCCCAATCTACAATTACTCCCTTTTCAGCAAGGGTTGCTTTAACCAGATCTCTATCACGCGAGTTGACATAGAAATCCTTTACATTTGCCGAGATTAAGCGACCAGGAGGAATATCAAAAATCTTGTGCATAACTTTATTTGCAAGTAGAATTTCTCCCGTTTCACCTGAGATTCCTATCCCGACAGGGACATTTTCAAAGACAAATCTAAATTTTTCCAAGCTCTCCTGAATTTCCGTTAAATCACGTAAAATGGCGAGAAATCCCATAGGTTGTCCTTTTTCGTCTCTTAAAATCGTTATTCTCAATTCTCCAGGAAATTGAGATTTATCATTTCGCACGAACGTGTAGTTTATATCACCCGTAAAACCTGTTTGAATTCGTTTCTGGAGATTCTCCCGAGCGCGTGCGTGATCATCGGGATGGATAAAATCAAATGCACTTTTCCCTATCATTTCTTTCGGATCTGTAAATCCTCCAAGCGACAAAGTGGCATAAGATACATACATAATGTTTACTTCAAGGTCTGCAATTATAATCGCAAAAGGGGAGAGTTCCATAACAGTTTGAAAAAGAACATTATTGTTAAAATTAAAATTAGGTGGCGAACCAGAGGTCAAATTCACTTTTTTAGTTGCATCGCGAATATTTTGTTGTTCCGCCATCATACACGACCCCGAATATTTAACATAACCTCCTAATGATTGGTGGCACGACTTAATATAGGTTCTTTTGGATTCGGGTACAAGCAGGAAAATCAGCAGAAATTGGTCACTTTTTAAGTCGAACTAGTTCTTCTCGTAATTTCTTGTTTTCCTCTTCAAGCCGGGATATCTCGTTCATTAGGGTTTGGGTGATTGATGATGCGAAATCCTGCGAAAAGATATTAGCTTCCACTAGTTGCTTGGCTTCCACACCTCGCACCTTCAAATTTGCATCAATATAAAGAAGCGAGAGGATGTCCCGAAGATCTCCGTGTAAATCGAAGTAGGGAAAAGGAAATGAGCCTTGTTTCTCAATTATCTTCGTATCGAGGAGGACTTCATGGTTTTTCTTGCAAACAGGGCACATGTATAACACTTTCATCGAAGATCACCGCTAGCTGGTTAAAATTATAATTGTTGTTTTATGTAGAAAAACGTATTGCATAAAGGCAAAAAATAGGGATGACTATCTTCAATGCAAACCAAAGCGAGTACAGCAAGCTTTTATACATTTTCCGCACACATCATATTTTAATCCGAGTGAGAGAATGTATTTTCTGCAGGATTCCCGAAAGTCTCTTAACTTACCTTTGTTTTTGAGAAATGAACACACATCCAAACACTTTGCACAATCCCCGCATTTCGATTCGATTTTATACCCTTGGATTAGTGGTATGTTTATAAGAATTGACGCGAATCGAATAGCAGGACCATACTTATCCGAAACTATTAATTCATT
>MBAA01000030.1:4503-5959 GCA_001940655.1 Promethearchaeota archaeon CR_4 | reverse complement strand
CACCCAATACCAGCATATTCAGCTACGACACGATGAGAGATTGTATGTGGAAAGTAATCTGATACACTAGTCATTTGGTCATCTAAGAGTCCTGTGGTTGGTGGAATCGCAATACCATTGAATTTCCCTGCAATATCACAAGCAATTTGTTTCAATAGATCATTAAGATGTTGGTATTCGTCTGCATAGATGTTCCATTGAATTATACGAGTTTTGCTCGTTGTTTGTGGATCGATGTAATTGATAATATCTAGGGGATAGGCAATTGCTAGTGAAATTATTGATCCCTTTTTCAAGAACGCTTCAAATTGCGGATCAGAGATTTTTCTCAGCAGATTTTGTTGAACTGGCATTAAATTATGAAAAACAGTCGAGAAATTGGCAATTCCAAAAAGGCCTTCATATTGAACTGTTTTAATATAATTTTGAAAATATTCTCGAATCAGATTTGTATTCTGTTCATCTTCAGAATCAAACACTGACATAGAGTTTGTCAAGGATTCTTAAATCTTAAACCTTTAGCGATTATTGGCATTTATTTTAACCAGTCATCATCAAAAACGACACTAAAACAAGATCTTGTAAATCTTCAACATATTCTCATATCTTTTGTCTGGTTACGCTCGGACTATTGTATTTACAATTCTCGTAAGGGAATGGAGTAATTACCTAATTGTTTGGAAAAAGATCGACTCGAAATTCGAATTAATCCCGTTTCTCCTTGGATGTTGTCGATTATCACTTTAAGTGCTCCCTTTAATGTTGGAAGGTCAAAAGCGTTTATCACAATCTCTGGAATGGATTGAACCCCCGGTGGTACCCCCGAATCAGGAATCTTTCCCCGGAGCGTGGGACATAAGATATGATTCGTTGTGGGACCAAAATCGGGATACATGATACCGTTGAGTTTAGATCCGGAAGGACAAACGCCAAATACCGTGCTAATGTTCTTCAATCCCCGAGCAGCATCAATCGCTTTCTGCCCGATGGCAAGGGCATGTTCGACTGAGTCGCAATACAACCAAAGAAAGCCTCCCATCACTCCCTCTTTGTAGGCAATTTCCCGTTCGATGAAAAAATCATGTCCCATCATTAAAGGAATGGAGAGTAACTGCCTCCCGTATCGCTCGATATTGGTTTCAAAACCATCGCCGTAACGTCCGATGCTCTGGGTCACATCAAATCGTTTTCTGGAATCGAGTGCATTGAACACTGCAACGGTTGGCGTGATCATCAAAGCTTGCCGTACGCGGAGAACGAATTGTTTTTGGAGCTTTACTCGTGCCTTTTCATTCGTACCTGCAACCCAAAGTTGACAATGAGAACCCCAGCGATGTCCAGGATTAGTATGCTTTTCAGGAGATTGACCAATCCCGCCCTCCACCCCACCGACCATTACCGACGGAAGAGCGGTAAAATTATTTACAGCCATTTGCACGAGAGACATAGTCTCAGC
>MBAA01000030.1:663-4489 GCA_001940655.1 Promethearchaeota archaeon CR_4 | reverse complement strand
GCAGGCCTAATCCTGCAAATGCTTCACACGTAACATTGTCAATAATTGGCATCCCAAATCCTCATTAAAATTATTAATCAGGATTGTCTTTATTGGTGTGTTCCCAAATTAGTGAGATATAATATCGCCATTTGATATTCTTCCTATAAGGCTTTGGACGTGATCTGGTGGTTGTTTCTTCGACTCGCTCGGAAGTAGCATATCCGTATATCACCGAATTTAAGTCCCCTCGGTGGGCGTTTTTCTCCCAGATGAAACGAGTGACATACTTCTACTTTCCTTTCCAAAACGAGCTTGCACGAAAAACGAGGGAGCTAGAGCAATTTTTTCTCCGACAGCAGACAGCCATTGCATTAGAAACGATCTACTGGTATTGCGTTCTCAAGAGATATACCTTTTCCGAAATGCAGGATAACATCCGCCAGAAAATTTTAGGTATCATCAACGATTGCTGCCTCGAATCCGCAGAAGAACTCGGATTTATTTATAAAAAAGGGTCTCAGATTACAACATCCACTATCTCGGAGACTTTCTTTGCATTATCCGCGCTCAATTTGTTAGATCAACTACAAGAATTCCTCCAGACAAATCCAGAGAATAAGCGAAGGGAAAAGATCATCAAATTCGTGATGAATAGAAACCAGAAAGGATCCTTCATCCATTGTTTCGAGAAACATTGCCCGAAATGTCGTGATAAGGAATATTTGTACACCACCCAATTGCAGGCATTTGGTATCCTAGATTTGGTGGATTTTGATATTCGTACACTTGATGCCCGGCAAATTGAACTGATTTTCCGGCGTATTCGGAAGGATGAACGTCGATATCCCCTGAAGTTGCTTATATATCGCTACTTGAGTAAACAAGGGGAGATCAATGATTCAGATATCAAACCCTTATTTATTCGCCAGAAAAGAGATGGGGGGTTCAATTTTCTCGCGAGTAGCGTGCGGGGAAGTATCGAGGATACTTTTTGGTGTACGTCTGCATTGGAAGCATATAAATGGCTTGGGGATTATCCAAAAGGAAAAATCTATTCATTTCTCGCATCATATCTCAAATCTCACATTTCAGACAATACCTTCCGTTCTGAAGTGGAATTGAGAGAAACAGCCATGGTGCTCATCCTCCTCTCTTTTGTCTGGGGCACTTTGATTGAGGAAATTGAAATAGTAGTCTTCGAAAAACTGTCTAAAAATTCAACCATAGATTTTGATAAATTTGTTGAAGAAGTAGGGATTCGGGGGGCGGAACAGGAGGTTATTAATTATATTAATTCAAAATACCAATTCAAGCTCGAATTAGAAGAAAATGCCGTGAAATTCCCGAATTACCTCCGGATGCTTGAACGCTTGCATGCCCTTTTTTCGAAAATGATTTACGAGCGGTTGAAGGTGCGGACGGTGGTAGACCTTACGGAACTTATGACAGTCTACAATCGTAACCGTCCCCGCAAGGATCGCGCGTATATTGACTTATTGCAGGACGTTGTCGAAAAATTAATCAAAAACAATTTCGCCACGGGAAAGATTGTAAAGAAGAAACGGGGTTTTTCGTCCCGGCTCATCTTCGAGGTTAATACCCTCATCACTCATGTCTTGTCGATTAACGTCCCCTTAATGACAGACCAAATTGAGCGAGAAAAGGCCCAAGTTCGGGAATTTGAACGTGATATTGAAAATATGACGATCGAGATCCAAAAAAGTTCCCAAAATATCTTCCGGGAAGTCGAAAGTTTAATTCTAGTAGATGAAATTCCCCTTGCTCGCCAGAGATTAACCTCGTTAATTAAAAACTCGTTATTTGATGCTGAATTCTTCAATAAAAACATAGAGAAATTTCAAGAAGAATTCTCTTACATTGATGCGAAAAATCTCCTGAAAGACAAGGTTTTTCGCTGGGAACAAGTGTTTGGGGACCTCCGACGAACGTTTAAGAATATTGAAGACGCTTTATTGAAACGAATTGAGGCCCGCGAAACAACTATCGGAGATAAAGAAAAGATAGAAGATTTGGAGCGGAAAATCCAAGCTAAAATAGCGGAGTTCTCCGAACAAATTGGTGATTTTAAAGAGAAAGCATACGATTTGCTAAAAAATCCTGTTGAATCAAACAAGATCCAAGAACTCGTTGAAAAATTACAAGGAATCCAAGTTCAATTGAAACAAGTCGATGATAAATTTGCTGCGATCTCGAAACAAATTACTCCACGCGAGGAAATGTTGAAAGAAGAACGAAAAGAAGCGGTCGCCTATTGGCTCTCGAAACGTGACGAGATGTATGAGAGAATCAAGGATATTCGCCGCACCTTTGACATCTGGCAAGTCTCCCACAAAAATATTGTTACAAAGAATAAAGAAATCGTCGATCTCGTGACAAAATTCAAGGAAAATCTCAATTCAGAATTCAAATCGAAGGATTCGATCCAAATTACAACGAGTTTGGACCATGAAATCAACAAACTATTGGAATTTCTGAGAAGTGAAAGTAAAAATCTGAATAAGAGTTTGGATACAGAAAGCGAGCGATTAAAGGCATTCCCAGGACTGCGACAACAAATAGAGCGAGAATGGTCTGATACCCAACAATTCGTGGAAACAAACCTGAACAAGGTGCGTGGGGAGATTCTAGTTCAGATCGAAGCTGCTCGGGAAGTTCAAACCCAAGAAGAATTCTATAACACTGTGAATATTGAAATACAGAAACTGCAAGACTTTCTCACTCAAGGCCGAAATCGCCTGCGTGTAATGCTGGATTCAGGAAAAAGTCTCTCAATCGACCAATATAATGGAATCATTAATGATATCGACCATGTTTGGAAGGAGAAGTCTCAAAAAATAAACGAGCAATTAGAGAAGAATAAACATCTCTATCCCGATTTTGAAAAGAATTGCCAAATTCCTATTTATAAATTCCAGACATTCGGTAAATTCTTTGAACGTGAATTTCTGCAACTCAAAGAACAGATTCTTATGGATGTAATCAAACATGAAGTAATCACGACCGCAGACGTGTCCGAGAACAATGTCGTGGACATCATCGAACTCGCGAAGAAATTGAATATGAATAAGAAAGAATTGCGAACACGTATGCAAAATATGATGTCCGACTCGATTATTGATGGAAAAGTATTTGAAAACTGCCAAGCTTTCGTAAAAACGGAAATTTGGGTTAAAATTGAGAAGATCAAAGAATTCATCCGTCAAAAAATGACCACCATCTCTGATGCAAAAAATCAAATCCTCCGCCTATACAAAACTGCACTTGACAATCACACCCTATCAATAACTCGGGATGAATTACGACGCCGAATTACGATTTTTGAGAGTTTAATCACCGAATGTAGACTCTTACTCAATCAATATGTCGATCGGATATCCATCCCCCCCCAAAATAAGAGCTATCAGAAAGAAGATACCCTGTTTAAAACGGAGATTCAAAAATCAAAATCAGAATTAAATGCGATTCTCGTTAATATTGATAAAATTGACAAACTTCAAACCTTTATGGATGAAAAATTGGATTTCCTGAAAACCATTATCACATCGCAGATTGACCTACTCGAGGGGAAAGTTTCCCAAGAAAAGTCTATCAAGAAAGTATCTGACGATTTCAATGGGGAAATTTCGAATTTGCGCCGGAATATCAATACTGTCGAAAAGGAAGTTCAAAATTACTGTAAAAATGTGTGGCATTCAAAATCCGCGAAAGATGTCGAACCCCTCCTCCTCGATCTGAAGCAGGATTTCTACGAGAAGAAGTCAAAGATAATCGACCGGTTTGAAGCAAACCAAGAGGCCATCAAAGACCGTATTTACAACCGCCA
>MBAA01000030.1:306-639 GCA_001940655.1 Promethearchaeota archaeon CR_4 | reverse complement strand
TAAAGGTTTCCCGATGAAAAATAAATACTTATTCGACAAGTGGAAGCAATTTCGACAGGAAATCGCGAGCGTTATCAAGGAAAAAATCGTGTCTCTAGAAGCCGAGATTATCGAACATTACATCAAAATGACCATCAAAGTGTTTAAGGACGAATACGTGACATTTTCCCTGCTGGCTACGGAACTGAAGATGCCCAAAGATGTCATCAAAGAGCGTCTCATCACCCTCATTGGGGAAGGTAAACTACCAGGTAAAATCTATATCGAACTCGAAATTTATTATGAGAATCCAGACGTGCTGGATAAACTTGATCGAGAATCTGTCGAGGTGAT
>MBAA01000030.1:173-248 GCA_001940655.1 Promethearchaeota archaeon CR_4 | reverse complement strand
AAATACGGCTCGATGTTCACGATCTTTGCGGCTATCTTTACCATCACATTTACTTTGTTTAGAGTAACTGAAAAT
>MBAA01000030.1:0-153 GCA_001940655.1 Promethearchaeota archaeon CR_4 | reverse complement strand
AATCATCGCTACTGTAATTATTCTTCTTTATGCATTCTTGAAAAAATCCGACAAAGACAAAAATTACGAACAAGTTGTCGAGCCTAAAGAAGAATGATTAACTTTTTTTAACCGTCATGATAATGGCGTTCTCAAAAGTCCCACTTTTTTAGG
>MBAA01000226.1:7226-15502 GCA_001940655.1 Promethearchaeota archaeon CR_4 | reverse complement strand
AATATTTGATACAAAAAATATTTAAGGGGATTTAATCGAACTCATTAAGTGAGTCTACCAGTTTCAAGCATTGACTGTTCTAAAGTGTGCCTACGGAATAAATAATGAATCAAATATTTTTGATGACATCTATAAGGGGTTTTTAGATGAAAACTTAAAAACCCAGATAAACTGTGTTGATAAGGCCATCGAAAAACTAATCCTCGGATATCTTTCGGGACCACATAAAATGTCTCCTTTTGAATCAGGAATCTGGCCCGGAGACGGGGAATTTTGTCCGAAGAAGTGTGAGCAGAATGTCTACCACAAAAGTTGCCGGCGAAACGGGAAAGATAAAGAATATCAGAATGCTTTTGAAAATATCTTTCCGATTTTTAAGTATTTAGATCTATTCCACATGTCAATATTAGCCTTAACCAGACCTGAAATACCGTTGCCGAAATATGTAGTGTCTTTTACCGTGATAGGAAATGAAAGAATGCGAAATTTTGTGGCGGAAAAAGCGAGGGAATTCAACACAGGATTTTTTATCAGAACTATGCCGCAAGATTTTACACTTCATTTACATAATACCCCAATCGTGCAATACTTTCGGTGCGAGTTAATCCATAATCCCCTTGACAAGGCCAAAATAGGATTTTTATATTTCTGGTTTGATGGTTTTATGTTTAATCCTACAGCACTTCCACCAATTCCAGCATTTCAGGAGCAAGTTTTTAAACGATTAGGGTTAGACGTGTCAGATTTTCCCAGCTACAAATTCATATTAGAAAATGAATTTTATAAAACCCCTAATACTATTTCTTATGTTCCAGATTCTTTTAAAGACCTACAATTTTGTAGTGGGGCAATTTTTGGCTTACCCACGTGGTTAAATAAAAACCCAGATAAGAAATCGTTGAAGGATCAAATTAATGGTTCGTTTTATCGCTCTTTAGTTCCTTATTGGGTAGCAGCTCGATATCATACCACTTTTCAATCCCATGTTTCTGATCATTCACTTTTGCGTGATTTTTGGTCGGCGGATGAAAAATTGGAAAAAAATTCCCGTTCGCTTGATTTTCATGATTCGGTGAAAGTAATAATGTACCCTTGGTGGGATTGCTACTGGTCCTGCCCCACGGAAAAATTTCAAAAAATAAATGAGCATGATGCAATTTTATTTTCTTCATTTATGAGTGAAATACCTTTAAAACTTACAATCGAAGTTGAAGGGATTATAGATTGCGATGTTTTTGGTTGGGATTTTAATTACGATGCGAGGGCAGTAATTTATCTGAAAACTGACGACTCCCATCCCAAACAAGAAGAAGGCGAGATAAAGAACATTATTTATTGTAGGTTGCAACATTGGCCAAAGGATCCACCCCGCTGGAAAAATGCATCGGCACGAAAAGAAATTCTTCGATCGTATAAGGTATATGGAAAGGCAACGATTGATGTCCTTCCGGGCATGAAAGTGATGATTAGGAAAACTCAACAACTGTGGGCTCCATCGCATTCAAATGACGACGTTAGGTTTAGATTCACTATGTCTTTTCGGATTGTTGACATCCATGTATCATGGGCCGAGGCTCCGGATCTGTATTAAGGTAACGTTATTTTTTACGCCAACGCTGTTTTTTCTGTTCCAAGAAGCAGCACATCGCCGCGCGGGTCGAGCACCCCGCCGTCAAGAAGAAGCGCGCCTTCGGCACCCCTGTCCGAGTTCGTCCGGCGAGCGGTGGCTAACAAGATCGCCCAGATCGAGCGGGAGGTCCAGGAGGACCAAGGCACCTAAAGGCGAGCCTCGGTTTCCTTCGTTTTATATAATGCTGGCGAATGGAAGGCGCGAACGCGTGTCGTGACGCGACAGGGAATAGGCGCCCCAAAATGTGTGAGTTTGAGCAGGTAGGTAACTTCTGGTGGTACCCCGAAATCCAGCGGGGAGTAAAGTTCTTCGTTCTGCCGGCGATCGTTTGAGACCGGCAGTTGGCTTGTATTGTTTAAACCTTTTTTAAGCCTTATTAAGTCAGAGAGCGGAAGTTTAATTGGACGGTCAGGAATAAGATAATTCAAATTGCCGAGGTTGTCGTTGCATTGTTTCAAGCACGTTCCCACCGGGTACTGGTCTGGGTTGAATATATTTATAAACGTTTTTTTAGAAACCTCCACCGATCTGACATTATTTTCCTCGCCACGCGTTATCCAATGATTGTGGGGCCTAATCTGGGCAATCCTGCAGTCATCTCGTTGGGCACAGATACCTATTTCGAAATGACATTAGCCTACAACCGGACACACAAGCAAAAAACGGTCGAGCGATTAGTCCGGAACCATATTGTCTTGGAGAATGCCCGCACCCATCAAAAATATTCCGCAAAGGTGCTGGAAATCTTCCCTCACAAGATTTCCAAATATTCTTACCTGCGAAATTTAGCCCAACACAATGTGTACGGGTTTCGGGATCGCTTTTTTAAGGTTCGCGTTGCGATCCCTCCTGTCAAGATAGCCCCGCCGCGCAAGTTTGAACTATTTAATATCACATACATCAATCCAATGCGCAATCCACACACGGTTTATCACGCCCTTTGCGTGACGAACCAAAACTGGGAGAATTTCACCTTCATTCAAGCAACAGACCTCCACATCGCCAAGCGGAATGATGCCATCTTTGACACCATCGCAACTAAGAAATTCCTGCACGTGGATCTCGACCAACCCATTCAATCCTATTTTGAAGCGATGGATCCAGAGATCTTCACAAATCCAAAATTGCGAGGCGTACTGGAGTTCCTTGAATACCGGAACCGTGCGAATAATTTTAATTCCGCTTTGCGGCAGTTCATCACCCAAGCGAATATTCTCGCGAGTCAAGGAAAGTTGGATTTCGTTTTAATGACCGGCGACCTGATTGATTTCGTGCGTATCTCACCCTATTCCTCATCCCTCGGAGCCGAACGTTCCAATTTTCAGCTCTTCCACGATTTTTTAATTGGACGATTTCAGTCTTCCCCCCTTCTCGTCCCGTGTTTTATGGTTCCGGGGAACCACGATTTTCGCATGAACCACTACAAACTTATGGGTATGACGTCCTTAGATTTTGCGGCAGAATATAAGTCGTTCGGTCTGACTCGCAATGAGGCCATATTCTTCAAACAACCCGGCGTTCTCAATCCACTCGCGTCAAGTTCCAAGGCTTTAATCGATTATTATCGATATCTCAACCCCAAGTTAGATTTTTTCAAGCATCTAGGCAAATTTCACTTCCTTTTCTATAATTCTGGGCCGGATGCATTTCTGGGTGAAAATTCTCTGGTGGATCTCATCGGAGGTGAACCTGATACCACGGGATTGTTACCTATCCAAATCACGTGGTTGAAACAATATATACTGCAACACGTGCGTTCAGAAGACAAGGTGATTGCCATATTTCACACTCCCCCCCTAAACTTCAGTCGGGAATATGACATTCACGATATGCTCGGATCCACGCGGTTGGGACGGGGTGCCACTCCTTGGATATCCGAATACCGGTTGGACGTGGGAACGATCAGTAGCAATCGATCAAAGTTTGTCTTGACTGCGCTTGGCGAGGGGGAATCCCACCCACTTGACTTGGTGCTTTCGGGCCACGTGCATCGTCCGGCCGAGTACCGTGTTGAAATTTCAAATACTTATTCCACAGAACGTGAGGAAGACCGGTATCGTGTCTATTGTGATTACTTTAGCCGCCAATTAATGGAATTGGGCGGGGATAGCGCCCGCGTGCGAGAGTTCTGGCAGAAAAATCGCCCCTTATTTGTGACCTCTTGTGCTCTAGGGCCCATCAATTCTCATGTACGAGAAGGGCGAGTGCCAGGATACCGCCAGTTTCAAGTCAAGGATGGGCAGCTAACCAATTTTGGTCAAGTTCACCGCCACCAACAACCGTACATCTTCCTGTCGCGACATCGGAACGTGACCCTCACCGTCCCCTGGCGCAGCACCATTGGGAATAACTGGCAGGATTTCACGGGGAAGATTGAAGTCGAAATATCAAATTGTGAGGGCATTTCTCGAGCGTTGATCTTCTTTGACGTGGAAATCCGCTTCCACGGTCACGGGATTCGCGGATATGAGGTAGACCCCCACCTCCAAGTGAAAAATAGATTCACTCGAGGGAAAATAATGCAATCACCCTTGATCGCAGCTTCCAAGAAAATTTACCACCGTTTTTTTATCATCTCAAACGTACAACACTTTCAATGGTCGTTTCGCGGCACTTGTCGATACGGTGCAGGACCCTTCTCCGGGTTGTTGGGGATACGACTTAATGTTCGCGTGATCTCGGTGGTTCAACGGGCAGGGGAATGGCGAGTGATTGGGGACGAAGAGACTTCGAACAAGGTCGGTCTCTCTTATTAAGGAACCTTCTTTATTAGTAATTGGGCTGTGATGCACCCCTATCTCACTCTGATTGATGATGAATCGAGGAAGGCTGAGCCCGCTTCACGCAATTCAAATAATCCCAAATCTGGAGCAAAGACATAGCGGGATAGTGATATTGGATCGCTAAGACTTTTAAATCAAGCAAATCTGCGTGATGGACAAGGTTCTCGGTTCATCCAAGTGAGAATCCCTTCGACATCCGGCGCTTTAGGAATATTTAACGTGAAATGCGTTCCAGTCTAAAATTTCAATTTTTTTGATCTCAGAAGATTGGTTACTTTCAATATATTTTTGACATACTTTCTTCAAGGGAGCATCTTCCGTAATAAATATCTCCGCTTCCCAGAGAGCGGAACTCGCAATGATTGTGTCAAAATAATCATTGTGTCCCAATTTGCGCAATTCATATGATAAATCATTAATATCTGCATTCAGAAAATCAACACATTCATGACGAGGGTCAATTTTTAGAGACGAAAGCGCCAGGGAGAATTGACGCTCTAATTGGTCTATTGCGTGGCCGTGTTTTCCCAAATGCATTACTTGCCATTTTATTTCTATTAGAGAAACTGCAGAATACAAAAACGTAAAACGATCCAAACGGAGAATCTGGAGAAGCTGGTCGTTTAGATGTTGAATGGAAGGGTTTAGTCCAAATAACGGCATCAAATATGTCGTGTCGATGAAACACCTAGCTATCATCAGAACTACCTTGTTCCTGCATTTTTTCAGAAAGTGATTCGATCTCTTCAACCGTTACCTCCGCAATTGGGGGCATTTTCAACAGATCTTCGATCGAGTAAACTGGCTCAACGATTAAATACCCTTTGGGCGAGATTCGATACTTAATCCGTGCATTGGGCTGGAGATTTAATAGCTTGCGTAAATTGGCAGAGGGATATAATTCTCCTTTAGACCCGACTTTTCCAAATTCTTCGTATGTCATGGCATCACCGGAAATAATATGATTTGTCGGGTATAAGCACTTTTGGCAGGTAAAAAGTCCTCAACGTTGTTCTCTCCAAAAATAGGGAGTTTCAGGCGGGAGGATTGTTAGAACATTTGAAGGTGCTCTTCAGACTTTTTTCACGATAACTTTGAAGTAATTTTTCCCCATTTCCACGCCAATGACTTGCCCACCGTTTTTTTCGGCCATAAGCTTGATGTTCTCCGCAGCGCATTCAAAGTCTCCGGTTACTTCAAGGACTTGCCCTGGTTCCATCTTCCGTATCTGTTTCCGGGTCTCTGCAGCGGGCATGGGGCACACTTGGCCCGTTGTGTCTAATCGAATGTCCGGATTTGGCAATTTGTATAGACTCCTATATGTTTTTTTAGAAGAAAAGTTGCTTGTCCCCGGCTTTGACCATTTCCACAGCCATTTCCATAGTACCTTTTTTCACGCCAGCCATCAATTCTGTGTCTGCCATCCCCCGCCCCTTCATGCAGACTCCACAAGCAGTGATTTCTGCCCCTTCATCGATACATTTCTGTACCCATTCCTCGATCTTGTAAATGTTCGCAGGATCTTGACCCTTTTTCAGACACCAAATGCCGTCCTCCACGAAGAACATCTTAACGAGGTTGTTATCCAAAAGAGCAGTGTAGGCAAAACGCAAAGCAGTAAAGGGGCGCTCGGCGGTATACGGGCCTTGCCCCACGAAAATCGTGATGGTTACCATAAAAATTCATTTTTTAATTATTATGTTTTATGATAATTTTGATAATGATTTCTAATAAATCTTATCGTTTGCTAATTGCGTGATTTCTCAATAACAAGTTGAAGGAGATTTCTCAATAACAAGTTCTGACTATTTTCCCGAACATTAAATGGGAACATTATCTTTTACCGATACAAATATGATTAGCACTACGAATTTTCCCAAGCTGTCGGGAGCAATCTTGAAGTAGTAAGATAGATTCCTTTTCATAATCTTCTTCTGCGGTGCGCGCTAAGAGATGGGAGAAAGATCTAAAAAAACCACGTTGCCTACAACCAATACCCTCGAGTCTGCTAAATCGCGCGTATTTATTCGCCATTTTTGGGGGGTGTACGCTACATATGGTATCGCAGGCGTGTCAATGGCGGGCGTGTTCCTCAACGTGGTGGCATTCTCCAATGTCATCTGGCCCGGGGAACCATTTCACGCTTTTGAAATAGGATTACTAGTTAGTCTGATGACTTGGGCCACGGCAGTGGCAGGAATCTTCATCGGGTACCTCGCTGATCGATATTCGAGGCGTAAAATCTTCATACTCACATACGTAATAATGGGGTGCGGCCGATTCTTCAATGGATTTGCCCCGTATGGGCCAGGATTGAGTTCATTTGCATTCGGGTATTATATATTTTTCTGGGTTGTCTTTGGATTCGGTTTTGGTGGGGCGTTACCCGTCATACTCTCGTTTTCGAATGACGTTGTGGAATCGGATAAACGGTCGCGGTTCTTTGGCGTCTTAGAGGTCTTCTCCCAAGGATCACGGATCGTGGGGATGGTAGCGAGTTCTTGGTTATTGCAGGTAGGATTATGGAGGGAATATTTCTGGTTGACCGGGGGCATTTTATTCCTGAGTGCGGCGATTCTAATGGTGACCATCCACGAACCAAAACGAGGAGCGATGCAGGCAGAACTCGCGACAGTGCTAGCATCGCCTACGGTTCAATATAATTTCAAGCTTACGAAAGAGATTGTCAAAAAAACGCTCTTGAACCGGACAAATATGGCGGTTTTCATTGAAGGCATCTTCACAAACCTGATTCTTTCCATCTCGATTTATCTCCTCTATCCTTACATTCAGAATCCTCCTTACAACATTTCACCCGTTGCGTCCAGTACCCTCACCATCTTTTTTGGGATGCCGGGCGTTATTTTTGGGACCATTGTGTTTGCGAAGCTTTCCGACCGCCTCGCAAAACGAAATATCGCCGCCAGAGCTAACATAATCGCGGTTGCCATCATCGGATTGTACCTCACGATGATCGCTATTTTCTTCATCCCACTCCCTACACTCACACCGGGGGAAGGAGATCTCGTTAGCATCCTCATCACTCAACCCATTATTTTGCTATTTTGCGGCTTCCTCTTCCTGACGCGGTCAATGCTAGGGATTTACCAGATCAACCAGCAACCCTTCATCCAAGCAATCAACCTCCCCGAGGCGCAGGCCACAATCTCTGCGTGGAATCAGTTTCTCGAGACTGTTGGGAAAGGAATAGGCCCGTTGATCGCAGGGATCGCCCTTGAGTTTTGGGGTGCAAGTTATCAAATTGCAGCCATCATTACCATGTCCCTAGGTATTCCTGGACCTGTCTTCTGGTTACTAGCGGCCCGTTGGGTGAAGAAAGATCGAAAAACAATTCAGGATATCTTAGAAACACGTGCCAACGAGCTTGATACAAAATCACGAAATCTCAAATGCATTTAATGCGATTTCATAAATCTTCTCCATTAAATTTGAAAAGGAAGCATAGGGGTGTTTGGACACGCTATTGTATTTTTTTAAAAAAGGAGACCAAAAACGGTGTATATTCCCGCAGACAGTGCCGCCCCAAGGGGAAATGTGATACCCCAACCGAGAATCATGCGGTACAAGGAACGACGCTGTTGATGCTCCATCCCCATTTTCTGCGCGCGTCTGATACCGAGCATAGCAAAAACAAGGATGAAGGTGCCCGAAATGGGGAGACCCAAGATCGTACAAACGGTAAGGATAATCGCGACAAAGAGTTGTAAGGCGAATGCGCTCGTGGGTTGCAATTCTACGAGGGATGTACCAACCCGACGCAAAATTCTTCGGCCGAGAAAGAACAAACCCGCCCCCATCGCTAGGGCGGCGACAATTACGAATAATTCAAGTTCGACAGATCC
>MBAA01000226.1:3441-7153 GCA_001940655.1 Promethearchaeota archaeon CR_4 | reverse complement strand
TGTGTAACGATGATGGTTCCGAGGAGGGCAAATGACGCATAACGCTCCGACCGGTCCACGTCATCCATTCCCTTGATGCGCTGGTAAACATATTTCCGCATCAACCGGTAGGTGCCCCACGCGCCAAGGTACCCGAGGATTGGGGAGATGATCCAGCTAAGAAGGACATCACGGAACATCTCTGGATTCAGATATTCCCAGAAAAAACGGGGAGTTTGCATGCTATAAGCGATAGCAATTCCGAGGACAGCTGCTACGACGATGTGCGTGGTCGAGAGGGGTAAACCAAAGATTGCTCCGATGATCAAGACGACCGCAGTTGCAAGGACAATGGATAAGAGCATAAAAGTGTCGTAATTCTCAATGATATCCCCCTGCAGGAGTTTTGTGCCGACAGTTTCCCCGACATCTTTAGAAAGGAACACGGTTCCAATGATCGCAAGAAATGCCCCTAGCAATGCCGCTCTGCGCACCGATAGCGTCCCTGCACCTACGATCGGGGAAAACGTCTCGTCATTAGATCCAATCCCGAACGCGAGGAAGATGGATGCTAGGATCGTGATGATTAAGAGGGCGTCCATGGGCAAATCATTGTCCAGAAAAACAATTATTTGATCCGAGAATACTTTAGGGCAAGCGTTTCGATGAAGTCCGAGAAACTCTCTGCCTTGTCCGCGAGCCAAGTCACGTCTAAGATTAGCTCACGGGTTAATATAAGCGTTAGAGGGTCAGTCGGAGTGTGATAAAGGCTCTTCAATAAAGTCCAGCATATATTTCGCGCTTCCCGTCTTTCATCCTCCACCATCGTAGCCTCTCTGATCGCTTTCTTGAAGTCTTGGCGCAAGTCATTCACTGCATCCCGGAGATCTATCACGGAGTCAACGGCATATTTGACTAAATTTTTAATAGGCCGGACCAGAGGAGTTGGCACTTGCAAGTGATAGAGGAGCAGTTGGTGAGCGACGAGATCTGCTTGATTGACGACGCCATCAACTTTCCGGACAATCTTGTGGCGGTCTGCTTTTGTAAATTGGAAGGCAGACCTTTCGTCTAGTAGCTTATCCGCGAGCGCTTCCTTGATACGGTCGCATTCTTTTTCCAACATATTCGCAACATTTGCCAATGCTTCCATCTTGTCAAATTTGCCGTCCAACATCGCGAGGAGTGCCTGTTCGAGGAGTTTTACCATCTCGACCATTTTGTCCGTCTGAACACTGAGCAATTCGGGGATGGTCTTGTGTTGCCACTCTTCAACGTGTTTCATGCTTGATTCCCAACCATAAATCTTTTCCAATGCGTTAACTTTTGGGGGATGCCTCTAAAAAGTTCTCATTCTTATTAATTCGGGCTTATAAATTTGAAAAACAGAAAAATCGAAAGTTTGCAGACGTTTTTACCACAGTTCTCGCAGAATTTGGCATCTGCAATTAATAGAACTCCACTTTCCCGATAGACTTTCGCAAAATCACTTGCTACGGGGAGGTTTAACCTGCTTTCTCGTCTTGTTCGTCAGCGGCGTCCACCTGACCTTGGTCTTCCGCGTTAAGTTCTTGCTGCTTCACATTGAGTTTCTGCATCGCTTCGTTTAGTTCGGCTTCGGTCATCTCTTCGGGCGGTTTGTGGTATGTCGCCTCGATTTTGCGTGCATCTTCTGCACGGATTTTGACCGTTCTCGTCGTGCCTTTCAACATAAGCACTACAAATGCGCCCCGGATAATGCGGCGGGCGCGACGCCTGATAGACCGGCGAATACCACGCCGGATTGCACCTCTAATTGCTCCACGGAACATTTTTTTTCACTCCAAATTTTTTTTCCAAGCTGGTGGTTTTGAAGCTTTTCTACTTCTTCTATAAACCAGATACCCACTTCGCAGAGTCCCCTTGAGTTCCGAGGTCACGCTCATTACAACAGTGGATTACATTAGAATCGTTATTTTCCCTAATAAACAAGTAAGTAAAATTGATTTGAGTTAACTTAGTTTTTCGTTATAACCTACGAAACTTAATTGTCGTCTTCCACATATTAAAGATGTTGGTATAACAAATGGCATACAACAGCGGGTTTTACGAGACTTCCGGGTACTATGGGAAGGCATCGGTCTCCGAACATCTCGTCAATCCTGGGATCCGTGCCAAGTTCGACACGTTGCTGCGTCAACTGGTCCGAAAAGGGAGGACATCTTATACGGTATCCCTCGACATCGGATGCGGTGGGTCCCCTTTCACGAGATTGGTCGCGTGTGCACAGCGGATCTTTGTGGACCTGAGTTTTGTTGCCTTACGGAATCTGAGGAGGGAAAATCCCGTGCAAGCAGACTTAGCCCACCTACCTTTCCGCCCGTCGGTGTTCCAACTAATGGTTGGGACTGACGTCCTGGAGCACTTGCCGCGGGATGATTTAGCTGCAAGCGAGTTAGGGCGCGCGTCGAAAAAAGACGGGATACTCGTGCTCACCGTACCCCATAATCCCGCGCTCTGGTCATCATCGGATGCCTACGAAGGCCATTTCCGGCGATATACCGTTAGAAGTTTAGTTGCTAGAATTGCACCTGCAGGATTTATGACGCTATCGACCTTCAAGGTTTATGGAGCATACTGGATAATGCGAGTGGTTCAAGCACGTGATCGCAAAAGAAAACCCAGTGTGCTTCTCCCCGAACAAAAAGTTACCATACAAAAAACTCCCGCGGAATTCGTGCTCTCTGACATCGTGAATGTGTTGCGCTTACTCACCCGGAATAAGTTCTTCTTTGCCCTCTACAATCCCCTCGCGAAACTCATATCGCGGTTTATTATGCTCGATGCCGGCCTAATGCCCTTGTCCAAGATATGCGAAATAGGCATCATCGCACGAAAAAACTGATTACCAAACAAAGAGTGTTAATGTTCGCACAACTGCCAGAATTAAAAACCTAGCTGGTGTAATGTACAATAGAATTAATGCGTGATATGTATATGACTGAACAAGACTTTCTCCCTAAGGAAATGCCCTACCAGCTTTTCAAAGTCACGTGGAAAACGTTGCAAAAAGTCCTCGGCAAGGAAGACGCCCAGAAAGTGTTCGCGAAGCTCGGGCGCGAGATTGGCAAACTCTTCCCCACAAATCAGGTGACGGACGCGGCCTCGTTAGCTACTGCAGTGAAGAAATTCTTGGAAAAAGGATTTGGGATGATGACAAAAGTCGATATCACAGGCGATGGCAAGACCATCACGTTCCACAACGTTGGCTGCTATTTCTGTGGTCCCAACACCGAACTCCGGAACGAAGGGGGCGTCCCTACGTGCTTGTTCCCATCCATCGTGTTAGAGATTCTCCAAGAAACACGGTCTGTCGCGCCTAACCTGAAGTTCAAAAACCTCAAGTTCAATGAATCGCACAAACCAGGCCCAGTGGGCGAGTGCGTGATGAAATTTAACCTCGCTTAAATTTCCTCAATCCCAATCATGTCCTTTTCACCCCCGACAGGGACTTATGTCCTTTTAATACTCGTGCAAACGCCCATCTTAATCCACGTGGGAAAATTGGGTAATGTGGAATTTCCTAATGGGTGGTATGCATACGTTGGATCTGCGATGGGTCGGACTTCTACATCATTACATTCCCGCCTGCAGCGGCATTTTGCCCCTCACCCGCAGAAAAAAATGCATTGGCACGTGGATTACCTCTTAACTTCACCAAACGCTGTGCTCACGGGGGCGCTCGCGATCCCTT
>MBAA01000226.1:2856-3383 GCA_001940655.1 Promethearchaeota archaeon CR_4 | reverse complement strand
TTGGGGATCTCGGTTCGGATCCTCGGATTGTGCAAATTGCTCCTCCCACTTACTTTTTCTCCGGGACATTGAAGAAAACCATACATCCGGTTCGATTCTTCTGGCGATGCAAAAAGATCTTCAACAGCAATATCCCGAAGTTTGTATCAAATTGACCCCAAAATCGTGATTCTAAATATTAAAAAAATGACAAGGGGAATCGACTAAGAATGATAAATGATCGTGAAAACGACAACGGGGGAAAATTGAAAAAAAACTTCATCCTAACTACAGTTAGTTGCCGACAAAAATCTTTTTGCATCCCTAATATCCCAGCTTTCTATCGCCCGATTTAATGTATAGCATTAATGGGTAGAGTACTGCGATACCCTATCGCAATAGATCGGTTTCAGAAGAGCGACAAACTCGCGGATAAGGTCTGATATGGATGTAGGGTTGAAAAAGATAGAAAAGATTGAATGTTAATGATTTTTCGTAAGGTTTCGAGGGAGTTTTTTTTATTACTCTTTCCAGGCGTTTCTGCGATG
>MBAA01000226.1:2640-2847 GCA_001940655.1 Promethearchaeota archaeon CR_4 | reverse complement strand
CCCGTGGTTACCCCTTGCGCTCTGCTAGCGCCCTTTTGACTTGATTCATCTTTACGAGGAGCAGCAACCCCACGACCACGGCACATATGACCACAACAACGCCCACTTCGATTAACATTAGCATGAATCCATCGTCCCCGGTTTCAGTCCCAGTTACGGTTACGATCACGGTGTCGGAGGGCCCCCAGATGCCTTGGTCGTCCGTGA
>MBAA01000226.1:1209-2579 GCA_001940655.1 Promethearchaeota archaeon CR_4 | reverse complement strand
CTTGTCCGCCCAATTTGTCAATCCTACCCACTCATAATACTCCCCGGAAGTGTCGTTGGCAAGCACGCGGTACTGCCCGGGTCCTTGATCATCGGTTACGGTCCAACCGATGGTGCACCGTCCCGTGATGTTGGTGACGATGTCGCTCGGGTGATTTACCGCAGGTGGGAGGTTAATCACCTTCTGGGCGTAGATGTCAGCATTGCCATTTCTATCATCAACCCACGTAATGATCGCGCCACCAAACCCATCGCTCACAATTTGAGGATTCGTTTGACTATTTATTGCGGTGCTAAGGACGACCCCCCAGTGAATATCCCCCGTGGCGTCAACCCGCCGCGCGTAGACGTCATAATTACTCCCACTTCTAGCATCTTGCCATGTTATGATCGCACCGCCGAACCCGTCGCTTGCGAGTTGAGGTGCAGTTTGTTCATATGCCATAGTGCAGATGGCGGCCCCGTTAGCAGTCCACAGGACGCTCCCCTCGGAGTTGATACGTTGAGCGTAGACGTCATAATCAACCCCAGTTATCCACTCTTGCCAGGTGATGATCGCGCCTCCAACCCCATCGCTGACAAATTGTGGTGCTTCGTATGCATACATAGCGGGGTAGATGATGATCCCGCCAGCACCCCACCGGATATCCCCCGTGGAGTCGACCCGTTGGGTATGGAGGTCATAAAAACTCCCATTTATCCAGTCTTGCCAAGCGATGATTGCGCCATCGGACTCATCGCTGACAAGTTGAAGCTGAGATTGGTCATCTGCCGCAATGCAGATAGGTCTTCCATTGGTACCCCATAGGGCGTCCCCCGTGGAGTCGACCCGCTGGGCAAAGATGTCATAATTCCCATTTCTATGGTCACTCCATGTAATAATCGCGCCCCCGACCCCATCGCTTACGAGGTGAGGATCAATTTGATGAGATCCATCGGTGCAGATGGCCATCCCGTTGGCAGTCCACAGGGCATTTCCCCCGGAGTTAATCCGCTGGGCGTAGATGTCAAAACTACTCCCACTTCTAGGATCCATCCAGGTAATGATCGCACCACCGGATCCATCGCTTATAAGTTGAAAATAAGGGGGGGTAGGCATAGAAATTGGCGTGATGAATATGGTGGTTCCGTTGGCATCCCACTGGGTATCTCCCGCGGAGTCGACCCGCTGAGCGTAGATGTCATACATACCTGTCCTTCTCGCATCAGTCCACATGATAATCGCGCCACCGGATCCGTCACTCACAATTTTAAGTTCTTCTTGGTGATTTGCCGCGGTGCAGATGGGGGTTCCGTTAACATCCCACCGGACAATTCCCGCGGAATCAACCCGTTGGGCGTAGATATCAAAATTACTCCCACTTCTATAGT
>MBAA01000226.1:0-1148 GCA_001940655.1 Promethearchaeota archaeon CR_4 | reverse complement strand
GTCTTGCGCGTCACAGATGACGGTTCCGTTGATGATCCAAGCGAGACTCTCGGACATGAGTGGTTCTTCTTCGTCTTTCCCCTCATACCCATTGTAGTCTCCCCCGAATACACCCTTCTCGTGATGGGTACGATCGGAAAGGGTTAAAATTGCCATACTGACGAATAGAAAAGAGAGAAAGAGGAAACCTTTTTGATTTTTTACCAAATTTTTTCACCATATTAATATTTTATGCCCGTTCAATCCCCGGGCCTGTTACTTGGAACAATTGGGGAAAGAATTGATCGACCTAGGCCTAAATGTCCTATGGATATTTGTTAGTTCTAACAACATCTTAAACAAAAAAAGTTTTCAGTCCTCTCGTCCAACCAATCTTATGAGCCGGAAGGACCTCTACATCATCACGAAAGATGGCGCCGCCTTGTTTGATTACACCATCGGGGAATTCAAACAGGTGGACGCGGTTCTCGTGTCGGGGTTTCTCTCGGCGGTCAATTCGTTCGCAACGAAAATGGGATGGCCCGAGGGTGTGTCCTACATCCGGTCGGGAGCGCTCGAGTGTCGTATCTGGCCGGGAAAAGATGTTTACGTGGCGTTTATCATTGAAACAACCCTGAATGCCACACACTACACGGAACACCTAGTGGAAGACCTCGCCCGGACCATTTCCGAACGATTCGAAGCAAAATTCCCCTTGGAAATTGCAAAAGCAGTTGATGGCAAGTTTTGTAAAGGGGGCGTGTTTTCCAATTTCCGCGAGGATGTCAACGAAATTTTAGCAGACTTCAAGAACGAGACGTATCAATTGTACCAGAAAGTAGTTCTCATCGAGTCAATGTACGCCCACGTGCCGCAAAAGTGGTGCGTGCCACTAATCGAACGACTCGGTTCCGGCGAATTGGACGTGACGGGGGAATTTCACGACATTCGTAAAAGGTATCCCCAGATGAAGAAGGCCATAGCGAAAGTCAACCGGGATCAAGCTCCGGTGTGGGAGCTTTTTGGGATTCCCCTTTACAGTCCAGAATAGATCATTTTATCATAATTCTCTGCATAATTCGGGTAATTAAGAGGATCTATCAAGTTTCTGAATTTTGAAGATTTTTGACTTTTCACCTTCTTTTGATTCTTTCATACCACCAACATGT
>MBAA01000066.1:1171-5686 GCA_001940655.1 Promethearchaeota archaeon CR_4 | reverse complement strand
ACGGGTTACACGTGGTACGCCGTCGCCAGTGACGGGGCATACGCCACCCAGTCCGCCACGTGGTCATTCACTACCGCTGACATCACTGTACCTGGGGCTCCCCAGAACCTGCAGGCAGTCGCAAGCGAAGGCCAGATCACCCTGACTTGGGAGGCACCCTCAAGTGATGGCGGGTCGCCCATTACGAACTACAAGATTTACCGGGGAACGAGCTCGGGTGCTGAAATCTACCTGGCCACGGTCGGCAACGTCCTGACCTATACCGACACCGGCCTGACTAACGGGCAGACTTACTACTACCGGGTCGCAGCAGTGAACGCAGTTGGCGAGGGTTCCAATGCCACCGAAGTGAGCGCCACGCCAACGACCGTTCCCTCCGCCCCCCAAAACCTGCAGGCAATCGGTATCAAAGGCCTGATTTTCCTGACTTGGGAAGCTCCCTCAAGTGATGGCGGGTCACCGATCACGAACTACAAGATTTATCGCGGTACGAGTTTAGACAACCTAATACTCTTAACTGTGGTTGGTAACGTCTTGAACTACACTGACACGTACGTGATCGTTGGGGAGACCTATTATTACAGGGTAGTGGCGGTGAATGCGATGGGTGACAGCGTTCAATCCTCCGTAGCTTCGGCCACCGTGCCCCAACCAGGTGAACCGGGAATTCCGGGATATCCGATGCTCTTTGTGGGGTTGTTTGCCATTTTTGCCCTCGTGATGCTCTACAAGAGACGACTGTCCGTGAACAAGGTTCGTTTCACGTGAAATCTATGGGATAAGTTCTGGGGTCTCCTGATCCCAGCAATCCTTTTTTCTTTCTAAACCTTTCTTTCTTCAATTGAAAGGGATGTTAATTCACTCTGCGAATTTCAAGCATGAAGGGATCCCTTTTCAGATATGTTGATTTGAATCGCGGAAACATACAAATAGGTATCAAGAGGTATGACACTCAAGTTACCCTGATATTTTGGATACATTCGGAAAGATTCTAGCCTCAACCCTGTCAATATTGTTGGAAGGGAAGTTCACATGAGAAAGATGAGTGCACCCGTTTTATTAGATACATCCATCTCCGTGGCCTCGTGGGACTCGGCCAGAGGTGTGAGAATTATTGACGTGCTACCTGAAAAGTGTCCGTATGGCCCGGCAGATATTGCCACGCAAATCTTCATGACCCACGAGATGTTCCTTGAAGGAACAACCACCAAGGGGGAACAAAAATCATCATTATTCACGCTAAAAATTGGGAAATTTAACCGCATGGCGAGAGTGTTCTTCGAAAAGGGTCCTAAATCATTCATCATCGTCCTTCTTGTGCCAGATTTCTTCTTGGAGAATCAGGTACAAGAATTTGATAAAATTATCGAGGACATTGCTCAGCAATTTCGGACTCACGCAGGAGAGGTGTAAGGGGGGCAATTTTTAAAACAATTTTTCCCTGACCTCGAGAAGATATTTGCACTCGAGCTAAAGATCTATGATGCTGAGATTCCAGTAGATCCGAATTATGACCTCCAAAATGCTTCCCAGGATCTCCAGCAGGGTTTTAATTGAGTTGTGTGTAATGTAAATAACCCGAAATACACAATGAATGAACTTTTCGTTGAGGATTCTCTTTGGATGTGACGTCACATCTCCAATATCGGAGGAATCTTCACGAATAGAACTTAGCCTTGCTTCAATTAAAGGTCGTTTATCGCTACTCGATTGTTTTTATTGTTTTGACATACAAGAAATACCAAAAGAATATGGGTTGATCAGAACATGTCAACTTTTTTTCCCCCGTTTTAAATATGAATTCGCATAAAGTCAACATAGATTCAATATATGAAGAATTTACTACATTAATCAGATAAAATTTTTAAACAGAAACTCCTAATATAATTCTAATCTTGTGAAAGAGGGCGTCTGCATTGAAAAACTACAAAATACCGTTTGTTCTAGTGGTAATACTGCTAACCCCTATAGTATTGAGTTGTTTTTATCCTATAGGGAGTAATGATGATGAGGCATTATTCGAGGACGGACAAAATTCGAATGTTGCGACTTTTATTGGTTCCGATCTGAAACTCTTAGATTGGAATGACGAGAAAATCGAATTGGATTTTGTCGTGCCGGAATTGACAGTTGAGGAAATAGTTGAAGCAACTGGCGAAATATATCACCAATTAAACCTCGATGGAACCGGAACCGGGGTTCTCGAACGGACTGGTCAACCCAAGATTCCGTTTCGCACCCTCCGAATCCTCCTTCCTAGTGGCACAGACCTGGAAGATGTGGAAATTATTGGAGGAGAACAACACGCGTTACAAGGTGCTTTCAAAATAGCACCTGCTCAAGCACAAGTACCCATTGGATCAGGTGTTACTTCTAGATTTAGTTTAGATACATCGGTTTATAACTCAGTTAATCCTTACCCAGCGGAACTGTATTCCGTAGTAGGCGTATATGAATTTCGAGGATACAAGATTCTCATCCTCAATCTTTACCCCGTGAGTTATATTCCCAAGACTGGACAGATTTCTTATTATGAAGACATGAAAGTGATGGTAAACCTCAATGATTGTGATGAAGCGAACCGGTTATTCAGGGGTTTCACAAATGATGAAGAACAGGTCATAGATAAAGTTGACAACCCGCAGGTGCTTGAGACATATACAAAAGGAATAAGCTCGCGAAAAGCATCTGATGCACCTACAGCTCTTCCCCCGGCTTCATATGATTATGTAATCATTACAAGTGAAGCGCTAAAGAACTCAGCGGGAGCTTATACCTTCCAAGACCTTGTTGCCAGTAAAACTGCAATGGGCATTGCGGTGAATATTACCACAACTGAATACATCTATAGCAACTATGGTGGTGACGATAATCAAGCCCAAATCCGCAACTTCATCATCGATGCCTACACCACTTGGGGCATAGAGTACGTTCTACTTGGGGGCGATGGTGACGGATCTATCGCAGGTGGAGAGAGTGGAGCTCCGATAATTCCTGCGAGAGGTTTCTATGACGACTTTTCTGAAGTCGATGCCAATATTCCTTCAGACTTGTATTATGCTGCGTTGGATGGCACTTGGAATACCGATGGCGATAGTTATTGGGGTGAGGAGGGAGAAGATGATCTTTACGCAGAAGTCTATGTTGGAAGGGCTCCAGTTGATTCGGAAGCGGAACTCTCCAACTTCATTCATAAAACGCTCTCCCACGCGTCTTCAGGGGATCAATATTTATCCGAGGCACTGATGGTGGGCGAAGACCTTGGGTGGACAAGCTGGGGTTGGCAATACAAGGATGAGGTTAGATATGGATCTAACATCAACGGATATACCACGGTGGGCATTCCCGAGGACATCTATAATGTCGATTCATTGTACGACAATACGACTTATTCGTGGACTGCATCCGAACTTATCGCGGAAATAAACGCCGGGGTTCACTTCATAAATCATCTGGGACACGCTAATGTCAATTACGTCATGAAGATGTATAATACTGACGTGGATTCTTCTCTTTCAAATGATCTGTATACCTTCATATACAGTCAAGGTTGCTATGATGGAGCATTTGATAACAGGGGTACTAGTGGTTCATATTATACATACGATTGTATCGTGGAGCATTTCGTGACTACATCGTATGGAGCTTTTGCCTTTATCGGTAATAGTCGGTACGGTTGGGGTAGTGGAAGCAGTACCAATGGTGCATCACAACACTATGACCGGGAGTTCTTTGATGCGATCTATGGGGAGGATATAATTGAAATTGGACGAGCAAATCAAGACTCGAAGGAGGATAGTATCGGATTTATTACTACATCTAATCCCATGCGCTGGTGTTATTATGAGACAAATCTCTTCGGGGATCCGATGGCTAATATCACTGTGTTACCCACGACACCCCCCGCGAATCCATCAATTACCATCAATGGCGGTGCCGAGAGCACCAATTCTACCTTAGTAACTCTTAAGCTGTCAGCGCTTGGAGCAGAAGAAATGTGCCTTAGAAATGGAACCACCGGTGACTGGACCGCTTGGGAATCATTCAGTAAAACAAAGCAGGTCTATTTAGGTGGTTCGACAAACAACACCGAATATGCCATTCAAGTTAAATTTCAAAATGTGTATGGTGAATCTGCGATAGTCGGTGATAGTATTCTATATGTGCTAGAACCCCCCACAAATCTGTCAATCAGTATCAATGGCGGCGCGGGGAGCACAGATTCTACCCAAGTAACGCTTACGTTATCCGCGGGAAGAGCACTAGAAATGTGCTTCAGAAATAGCACCACCGGGGAGTGGACCGCGTGGGAACCCTACGGTACCACTAAACAGGTCTATTTAAGCGGTTCGACAAACAATACCGAATACACGATTCAAGTGAAATTCCAAAATCTCTACGGAGAATCCGCGATAGCCAGTGACACCATTCTGTATTTAGTTTATATTTATTATCAAATTTGGTATGATGATTTTGAAAGTGGTTTGGCAAAATGGCAAACACCCACCGGATTGT
>MBAA01000066.1:853-1153 GCA_001940655.1 Promethearchaeota archaeon CR_4 | reverse complement strand
GTAGTACATGGAGCAACCCCTGCCATTCCCCCACACATTCAATGTGGTACGGACAAGAGTCAACTGGAAATTATGCTACGGGTGCTACAAACTCTGGGAATTTAACTTCCGTGCCCATCGACTTATCAAGCGTGGATACGGCATATTTAGAGTTGTATCATTGGAAACAAACGGAAGGGTCTCCATCTTGGGATCATACCTACGTTTACGTAACAACGAATGGAGGGAGTAGTTGGAATCTACTCTATTCAAATTACATGAATGTGGGACCATGGGAAAAGTTGACGTTTGACATTTCCA
>MBAA01000066.1:0-746 GCA_001940655.1 Promethearchaeota archaeon CR_4 | reverse complement strand
TTCAGAAATGGAACCACCGGGGAGTGGACCGTTTGGGAGCCTTACACATCCACTAGGCAGGTATATTTAGCTAACTCGATAAACAATACCGAATATACAATCCAGGTCAAATTCCAGAATCTCTACGGAGAATCCGCGATCGCCAGTGACACAATTCTGTATTTACTAAACAGTTTGTGGAATTACATAATGATCCCAGGCAATACATATACGTGGATTGATGCCGTCACGGGAGGGACGCAGCTATCCCTCGGTGACGACGGGTATAGTGCCCAGAGTTTGCCCTTCTCGTTTACGTATTATGACGCGAGTTACACGACAATCTACGTGAGCGCCAACGGGTGGTTGAGTTTCGCGAATACCGCCCCTTCTGCGTATTCAAATCAACCCTACCCCATTTTAAGTTCTACTTATGCATACGCGATGGCGCCATTTTGGGATGACCTCTATCCTGGCAATTCGGGAAACCAGGTGTACGTGAAAAGTGGAGCAAATTATTGGGTAATGGCTTGGATTAATGTGCTAACCTATTCGGGGTCAATGGTCGGGACTTTCGAGGTCGTCCTCTACGAAACGGGCGAGATCGTGTTCAACTACGATTACTTGGACTACACCGGCGGGGGATACACCTGTGGGTTGAATTTGGGCCTCGATATAAACTACTACAACTCGTATACCGGATTGTCCGCCGCAACGGAGGATTTCTCCATCCTATTTTCCAGCCCAATAGCACCACCCTTAAACCC
>MBAA01000220.1:14202-15539 GCA_001940655.1 Promethearchaeota archaeon CR_4 | reverse complement strand
AGCGCTTTCTCTTGCTTTTTCTCCGTTTCTTGTTGCTTGTCATTGTATATGGCATTCAGCTCGTCGGAACTTGCTTCGAGTTTCTGGGAAATTCTCCCCCACATAATTTCAATGTCATTCAACATAACAGCTCGTGCGATGACAGAGGTATAGTGTTGCCGGTTACTACGGGAGATGTCGGTAAAGAAGGGGGCTAACAAGATCTGGAGCATATTCTTCAACCGGGAGGTCTTTTCCAAGTCTCCTTTGATTTGTTTCAAGGGTTTTTTGACGTATTCCTTGTCTACGAGGTTTTTCATATCTGCGTCAATTTGCGTGTTGAGAGCAATCATCGCGAAGGCAATCGTCCGGATTTTATTTATGGGATTGACCACGCTGGCATACATATAATTCGTCGAATTGGGGGTCTCTGCGTCCTTGATGAAATAGGCGTCATAATTTTTCGGATCCATGTAAATTAACGCGGAATTACGGTTGATAAGGTGGATCTCCGACTGGCGGTTAGAAAGATCGTTCTCCACGCGTTTTTGGTAGACGTCCGCCCGATAATCTTCAAATTGTCCCGAATAGAGCTCTGCCCACTGTCCCAATTCTTTTTTGTGAAGGTCGATTGTTTCCTTCGTCCATTCGACAACGGGGGCGGCGGGGGCATATCCCGTGCAGACGGAAAATGCATAAGGGGGGGTCGACTCGTCAAACTGGAAATTCACGTCATTATCTTTCGTTAGTTTATTCCAGACCAGAAACACGATTTGTTGTAAGTAATTCGGGCGGACTTCCGCGGGTGTGACGGGGGCATTTTTTAGCAACCGAACACGGAAAAGGATGTAACCTAACCGATGGTAGACGACCTTATCGGCTTCATAGTCGGTATTTGCTAGGACATCTTGCCACGTGCTCTCGACTTGTAACCCACGGGCAATCTTTACAATAGCTTTCCTTTCATCTTCATTTGGGATATACTTTGCATTCAAATCGGACTCGCTTAGCGCGTGCAATTGTTCTTGAGCCGCCTGGCCCATATGTTTGACTTTCTGCTCCAGCTCCACTCCGGAGAGTGTAGAGAAGCAATTAGCTCCCCACCACTGTTCACGAAAGAGGAGATGTACAGTATCAACGGAATTCGCAGCCATAATACCACTTAAGATTCAGGTTGTTTTAATATTATTGTCAAACAGAGGTAAAAAAGAAATAAATACTTCTGGAAAGATAATTGGTAGTAATTTCTGAAGGATGAAAACCAATGAAAGTCGTCTCAACTGAAAATAAATTCACCGCGAAGTGGATTTCAGTCAAACAGGCCACCTATTTGGACAAGAATGAGAAGGAACAAAAAT
>MBAA01000220.1:11779-14175 GCA_001940655.1 Promethearchaeota archaeon CR_4 | reverse complement strand
GTAAGGTAGTTAGCGTTATCTGCCATGCAAAAAAGAGCGGGAAAATTCTCTTGATAGCCCAACCGAGAGTTCCAGTCAATAAAATTGTGATCGAATTTCCTGCTGGTTTGGTCGATGCGGGAGAGAATTTAGAGGAAGCAGGCCTTCGCGAGCTCAAGGAGGAGACGGGCTACAAAGGTACTGTGCTCGCAGTCTATCCGGCTCTGTCAAAGAGTGCAGGTCTGACGGATGAGAGTACCGGAGTGGTCGAGATTGAAATTGACGAAGATATTACTGGAGAAAGTAGCATGGAAGAAACGGAAGACATCCAGTCGTTTTGGGTAACTCCTCAAGAATTTGAGGGCATAATCCGCACCTTAAACCAAGAAAAGAAAATCCTAGACACGCAAGTCTGGTTCTATTTTCGAGGATTAAATAAAATAACAAAACCCGTCAAAAAGATAGCCGCAAAACCCACCAAAAAAATTACATCTAAAAAGGCTCAACGTTCCAAAAGTAAACCTCGGAAGTGACGCCATTTTCCACAAAAAAGGGAATAGAGAAAGATTTTGATTCCGGATTGAAAGAGATTTTATTATTATTACATATCCTCTTTTCCAGGTCTTGTCATTCGTGGGAATTTTCGTAGGAAAACTCCAACTTGCACTGGATGCCATAAGAACCGCGATCCCACCCATATGGCAAGATGCGATTATCTACCGGGCAGTATTGTTAACCTCGCAAGCACCTGCTTCCGATGCCCAGCAAAGGGCGTTGAAGATTGTTGCCCAATTCCACCCGGATTTCCGTGGAAATGCGGGATATCTTAAAATGCCTGCCCGAAAGTTATGTAAAGATTTAGCCGAAACCATCGTTCGAAACTTAGGTTATGCCAGTGCCGATGCGGCAATACAAGCATTATTTCCTTAAAAAACAGAGACAAGGGGATGATGGATTTTTTCCATTGCCCTAAAAAAATAAAACTAAATCAAAAAGGGGATTGTTTTAACGGGCGGAAATCGCAATCCGCTCGAGTTCTTCTTTCCGCTTGATTGCCCCGCTCGCGTTATTATCATCGTTCGAGGCGGCAATAATCTCATCTGCGAAACATTCTTCCACGGTCTTGATGTTGTTGTACACCGCGCGAATCGCTCCTTGCACGAGGAACTTGATCGCCATGTCAATCCGTCGCTGGGGGGCAACGTCCACTGCTTGTTGGTAGGTTATACCCCCAAGGGAAATACGCGTGGTTTCCTCTCGTGGCGCTGCGTGAACAATGGCATCGACGAGAACCTGGATGGGGTTTTTCCCCGTCTTCAGTTCCATAATACTAAATGCCTTTTCAATGATCGTGAGAATTTTTGCTTTTTTACCTGCGTAAGAAGAAGCGCCTCTGCCCTTAATTTTCCGTTCAATTAACCCCGGGGACATTATCTTGTTCGCGAAACGTTCAATAAAGGAGATGTTTGACTTCCAGAATCGCTTGTGCTCGTGACGCCCACCACTGTGGGGAATCATAATTTCTTTCAAGTTCAAGTATTTTTTCAAACCAAGATCGCTGACTTCGACCGTGTCGAACGACCACCGCATGTATAGAAGCGCTTCACCTTTTTTAGGAGCAGATGTTGCAGATTCTTCTTCACCACTTGGAGCGGTGACTTCTTCTTCGGGTGTCTTTTCGGCGACTTCAGGGGTTACTGTCTCTTTTTTCTCTTCTTTTTCGCTCATTGTATGGAACCTCACCGCATAGGTTTCTCTTTTTTCCCCTTTATCAGAGAATCTAACCCAACGCCGTTCACTTTTTCGACTTTCCAGCGGACACCGGGTAAGTCTCCAAAGGACCGTCCCTTAGCTCCACCGATACTACATACCGTGACTTCGTCATGCTCTTCTATGAATGTGAGTGCTCCGTCCCCAGGTAAGAATGCAGTAATTTGTTTTCCGTTCTTGCGCAATTGAACTCGCACGCATTTGCGGACTCCCGAATTAGGTTGCTTGCACTCTCGCCCGACTTTTTCTAAAACAATGCCTTTTCCCTGACAAGCCTTGCTCAAAGGGTCTGCCTTCCGGTCAAGATGCAGTTTGTTGCGCTTGTAATCAGTATCATTCCACCGGAACTTCATTCGCTTGCGGCGAAGTTTTCGAGCGGCAAATTCACCGCGGGGACTTTTAGTGTGTGGCATGAAAATTACCAATTCAATATTACGTTTCTCAATTTACTCTGAATTTTAAATTTTTGGAATTCGGGAAACGGCAACTGAGGAAGGGCACTAGCGAGCGTCTATTTAATGTTATAGAGTTAGGAATTGGAAGAATTTATTAAAACGTTATCAAAGTCGAAGTGTCGCCGCATGAGTAATTTGGCCTTATTGATATTGCGCCCGTTCCTTCCAATAACGATACCTTTTTGATCTGAT
>MBAA01000220.1:9276-11737 GCA_001940655.1 Promethearchaeota archaeon CR_4 | reverse complement strand
AGGATGATATCCTCGACCTTGGCCGGAAGAAACACATTTCGAAGAAATTCAATAGGATCACTAGCGAATCCGATGATGTCAATATCTTTCTGCGTCTTTTCCCGGAGAAATTTCACATTCATCGCTTTCCGTCCGATTGCCTTGCCCACATCTTGACTAGCCACAATGTAGATAATGATCCCATCTTCTTCTAGCAGGATGCAATCCTTCACAGAGATGCTCGTCACGGAATTGAAAAGACGGATTAAACCGAGGGTTTTTTCGTCGAATTTAATAGACTTGGGCATATTGTGACGCCTAAGGGGAAAAAATTGCCAAAAAATTACACTTGAGGACTTACTTTGAGTATCTCACTGTCACCCTCATCCACTATGCCTAATGCCGCGACCATGAAGGGTTTTCCCAACGCGAGTCCCAACTCAATGCTCGAGCTCTGGTAAGTAAAGAGGGGCACAGGCGTGGAATTGAGCTTTGCGTACTTGTGTATGTGTTTCTTTATATTCTCGGGGCAATTATTGGCGAAAACAACGAGCTTCATCGTTTCCTGTCCCAAGTGTTTAATAATAGACCGTTCCCCCATAAGAATCTTCCCGGTCTTTGCACACACGTTTATATTGCGGTTGAGGTCGAACTCATCTTTCACTTGTTGGTCTTTCTTCTTTCGAATTGGCACAATTGTTGCCTCCGATTTTCGGACAACTCAAAGATACTATAACCAGCTGCAATATTTCGTGAATTATTAATTTTTCTTTCTCCACTATAAACGTTTGATTTGTTTCGTCTCGGAGATACATTTGATCTTTCATAGGTTATATTT
The DNA here is from genome assembly GCA_001940655.1 of Promethearchaeota archaeon CR_4. GTDB lineage: Archaea > Asgardarchaeota > Lokiarchaeia > Sigyniarchaeales > CR-4 > CR-4. The sequence continues at coordinate 10,920 of MBAA01000220.1, read as the reverse complement.
AATATAGGTGATCAACCCGTTCATAAACTATGCAGCCTATCGTGGTCTTTTTTTCTCATAAAACAACAAAATGATTGTTTCATCTCTTGTTCAAGATAAAAGATATTGTATTTTTTGGATTTCCAACCCAGATAATTTATTCGGGATATTGAAGTTTAATGTATCAAAAAATCAGGTGAGAATCCTTCAGAACTCGTCCTACCAGGGAGAAACGTGCGTTAGCAGCAAGCAAGAGAAATTTGTGAAAGGCAGGGAAAAAAAATTGTTTGGGAATGTATTCAAGCGGCAGGTTTCAAGGACTTCTCTTGGTTTTTTAGTTGGGCTCGGTCGAGATCCATCATCAGGTCGACACTTCCCGTGCCCACGGGGATGATTTGCCCTACGATGACGTTTTCAGGAATACCCTTGAGCGGCTCTTCCTCACCCATCAAACTAGCTTCGAGTAATTGTTTGATCGTGACTTCGAACGCTGCACGAGCGAGCACACTCTGCTTTTCCCCGCTTATCCCGTGCCGCCCTATCTGCCGTATAATGCCAGTAGTGGTCATCAAATCGCTCATAACTAATAAATGACGGTAATCCACATCCAAACCTTGGTCGTCAAGAACCGAAAATGCTTCCTTGATGAGTACGTTCCGGGCAGCCTCGATCCCGAAAAGTTCTTCAATTTCGTGGATGTGATTCGAGAAAGTCTTGGCTGCATCCACTCCGGGCACCAGCATCACTTCCTCGAGGTTCGTGCCCTCAGTCTGGATGACATACTCGTCTTGTTTGGTAATATTTCCATGCTTGTCCTCCCGCTCAACGAGTTCCTTGCTGATAATACCCCGTTTCACGCCCTTGATACCCTTGATGATCGTGCGTTGGATCTTTTCCCGCACTTTCTGAAGTTTCTGGATGTCGCCTTCATCCCCACCGATTTCTAGGATGATGGTGTGCCCGTCAATGGTGATGTTTTCTTTCTTCACTCTCTTGAATTTCTCGGGAATCTTTTCAATCTCGATGCTTTTCTCCTCAACAAGCTCGGGGATCAATTCAATGACAATCGAAGACGTTACCATATCAGCCTCGACGGTATAAGCGATCGACTCGATGCGGACTTCTTCAATCTCCCGGTGGACTTCGAGAGCTTTTTCCCGATTAGTGCCGACATCACTTTTGAGGAAAATCCGCATGACAGGGGTTGACGGGTTTCGCCTGGCATCCACAATCTCGATAAGGCGTGGCAAACCTTGGGTAACGGACATTTCCGCTACCCCCGCGAAGTGGAAAGTCCGCAGCGTCATTTGAGTTCCGGGTTCCCCAATCGATTGTGCTGCTACTGTACCCACCGTTTCCCCAGGGGACACGAGTGCTTTTTGATACGCCATGTACACTTGGTTACAGAAATACCGGATTTGTTTGAGTGTCAGGCCTTTTCCAATGATCTTGTTTTTCACTTCCCGGCACAATTTGTCCGGAATTCCTTGACTGAGCAAGTGTTCAATTTCTTTTTCGATAAACGCTAAATTAGAGTCTTCAGGCATAATTTTCCCTCACTTACACTCGGTCTACTTATTTTTTGTGGATTTTTTCGCAGCTTTCTTTCCACCCTTCGCTTTCGGTTTCTTTTCTTCGCTATCTTCTTCAACCGCGAGGGGAGAC
>MBAA01000220.1:8966-9268 GCA_001940655.1 Promethearchaeota archaeon CR_4 | reverse complement strand
TGGAGCAGTTGCCTCAAGTTCCTTTGTTGCCTTCGCTTCTTTGCCTTTCTTTGGCGTTGCTTTCTCTATTTCAATCTCGGGGAGGTTCGTGTCTTCCAGTGCTTTCGCTTTCAAGAGCATGATGTCCAAGTTCACCGCCGTGCCGTGGTCGGACTTGGCAGGATCAATACCATCATCGCCATACTTAAATTGCACGATATACCCCGCGTTCGTACGAACCGTAAGGTCATTCTCAACGGTCAGGTCTTGAAGAGCGTTAACGAGTCGCCGCTGCATGTACCCACTGGTGCTCGTGCGAACCG
>MBAA01000220.1:4339-8910 GCA_001940655.1 Promethearchaeota archaeon CR_4 | reverse complement strand
TTGAGGCCTTTCCGGTACGATGAATTAACGAACCCACGCGCGACCGGGGAGAGGTCTGCTTCCCGGAAGTGGGGGAGGGTGCGGTCAATGTAACCCCGGTGGATGCGCGACCCTCGGACAGATTGTTGGCCAACGCAGGCGGCCATTTGAGCTAAGTTGAGAGGATTTCCACGCGCACCCGATTTTGTCATTATGACAGAGTGGGTCTGATCCCCCAAGTAATCTGCAGCGATGTCACCTGCTTGGTTGCGAGCGTTACCTAAAATACTCGTGAGGCGTACCTCGAGAGTCTCCATAAGCGTCATACCTGGCGTGGGTTGCAGTGTCTTCTCGTCTTTTTTATAATATGCTTGGATGTACTCGGCAGCTTTCTTATCTGCATCCTCTAGGGTTTCCTTAATCTTGTTGAGGGCATCGCCCTTGACCTCGACTTCGTCCAAACCTATCGTGAGGCCATTGAAATTGATGAGTAGGAGCAGCATAGCAGAGCAGTCATCGAGGAACTGCCGCCCGCGCTTATTACCATACTCTTTAACCACACGGTGCAAGATAGAATTGGATTGCATCGCACCTAGGGTAACCTTATCGATAACTCCCCGTTTCAGTTCTCCGTTCCGCACTACCACATAAGCGTCAAATGGACAATCTGCCTCCAAGCAGGGTTTACACTTTTTACAGAACTTTGATTGGACAGAAATATTGATCCCCTTGGGGATGAGCGTTGAAAAAATTTCTTTCCCCCCATAGAGTGGAATGGGTTCACTAATACGTGGTTTTAAATCTTGATCTAATTGAAAGTCCGGTTTACGCTTGAAAATGTTCCCGTTATAGAGTAATTGGAGAGTTTGTTCGCGAGTCAAGTATGCGTCCTGCCGGGTCAACATGTACGCCATTGAAATGTAATCTTGGATACCACCGATAATTGGACCACCAAAACGTGGCGAGAGGATATGCTCTTGCACCTTCAGGAGATATTGTGCCTCTGCCCGTGCTTCCTCGCCTTGGGGCACGTGGAGGTTCATCTCGTCCCCGTCAAAGTCTGCGTTATAAGGTGGACAGACGGTTAACGAGAGACGGAAGGTCTTACCGAGCATTATTACGACCTCGTGAGCCATAATTGACATGCGGTGGAGGGAAGGTTGCCGGTTGAACAACACGAGATCTTTATCTTTGAGGTGCCGTTCTACCACAAACGCGGGTTTGAGCGTGTCTGCGATGATCTGGCGGTTCTTCACGAAACGCAGGTCAATACGTCGTCCATCGGATCGGATGATGTAATTCGCTCCAGGGTGTTTCTTTGGCCCGTTGATAACAAGCTGTTTCATTTCTTCGATGTTCCACTCGGTAACACGGGATGGAACGGTTAAGATTTTCGCGATACGCTCAGGTACACCCACCTCGTTAATGCTGATGTGGGGATCAGGAGAAATAACAGTCCGTGCGGAAAAATTCACCCGTTTCCCTGAAAGATTGCTCCGGAACCTTCCTTCCTTGCCCTTGAGGCGTTGTGAGAGGGTTCGCAGGGCGCGTCCAGACCGGTGCCTGGCAGGGGGAATACCCGAGACTTCGTTATTAAAGAAAGTAGTTACATGATATTGTAAAAGTTCCCAGAGGTCTTCTACGATGAGCTGCGGCGCCCCAGCATCGATGTTTTCTTTCAGGCGTTGATTGATGCGGATGACATCTACGAGCTTGTGGGTAAGATCATCCTCGGACCGGATCCCACTGTCGAGGGTAATGGACGGACGGACGCACACGGGGGGGATCAACAAGACTCGCAAGATCATCCACTCTGGTCGAGCTGCTTGCGGGTTTATCCCGAGGATCCAACAATCATCATCCGAGATTTTCTCGAGGCGATCCCGGATTTCCATCGGCGTCAGGCGCCGGGAGCCTTTGCCCTCCTTCTCTTCGTAGAAGGTAGTGGGTTTTTCGATGACAATCTTGCGACGCTTCGCTTGGCAGTAAGGACATTCTTTAACCCGCCGAGCAGCTTTAAGTGAATTCTTTACTAGTTCCTCGTTTCGCTCCCCGAATTCTTTCTGGTACTTCTCCATCTTCTCTGCAAATTCCTTTATCTGATCTTCGGTCAGGAGAACACGCGAGCACTTACGACAAACCGCCCGCAAAATTTTTAATATTTTACGCGCAAATCCCACGTGCAACACGGGGCGAGCTAACTCGATGTGGCCAAAGTGACCAGGGCATTCTCCCACCCGATTACCGCATGTCGAGCAGCGTTGTCCGGGTTCAATAGTCCCCAATTTCTGGTCCATTAGACCAGAGGAAATAGGTAAACCATCTTCATCGTAGGTATCTGCAGTAATTATGCGCGCCGCAGATAATTTACGAATTTCTTCAGGTGAGAGCAGTCCAAAGACAATTTTGTCGACAACCTTCAAATTTTGATTTTCTGCCAAAAGCAAAGTCACCTAGACGCAATTAAAAACAAAAATACGGAGCTCCAGCTGGATTGAGCGTTTGCTATGGCCCGCTTTAAATAAATTTTTCGGAAAATAATCAACCTATCAAGATAACTTTTTACGTATTTACATATTTTTGCCCACCTTCACTCGCCAATAATGAAAAATTGAGATTAACATTATTAAGGGTATAGTTTATCTAAATTGGAAGTTTAGCAACTCGAATGTGAACTCTTTCAATACATAGGACCAATAAAAGGCACAAGTGTATTTTTCTCTAGCGCTGTTAAAAACCGAAGCGCCAAGGGGAAACAATTTCGACCATGAATACTCGCCATCGCATAGAAAATGACGGGTGAGATTCATCTGTTCTATTTCTTTTTCTCTTGCGCTTGTTTCCAGCGATCCTGCAGGATTTCTATCAAACGTGCTTTCGCTTGGAATGTCTCAGCTTCCTTGCGTAAAGTGTTAGGATCGTGACCAACGAGGTCGTGGAGGAGTTCTTGCTCTTCATAAGCCACCCCATCGATGCCGTACGTTAGGAATTTGAGGATTGCCACCTCTACATTCCTGCCAACCCGTGCCTGTTCTATTATTTTTTTTGAGATAGGGGAGTAACAATAGATTTTCCGCTCTGAATCATCTGGATGAGGACCGGTTTTTACTACTGCCGGATTTTGATCAAGGGGAAAAGCCGTATCCATAATTGTAGTCCATCCACAGGTTGGACAGGCAATAACTACCACGTCATCACTTATTGGTAGTTCGGCATGACAATTCAAACACTTCATAATTCCTATCATCCGCCAAAATATCTAATAAATCCTTGCCGGTTGTAGTAATCCTTTTTGTTTCGGTTAACTTTTGTTCGAAACAAAAAGACATATTTAAATTTCTTTGGGAGAGTTCTAGGTTACTAATTTAAAATTGTATTGAGATAGTCATATACGTAGGATTGGGTACTCTACATATTGGTCATTCTGTGAATCGATTGCTATCAAGGATAAATGTGGTAAAAGATTCATAATTAAAGTAATGTTACTGGGATAAATTTGGTCGTAACGGATAAACGGAATTTATTGGCAAAAGCGAAAGATTCTCGGGACGAAGTGGATAAGAAACTTAAGGAAATTGAAACGAGAATCGAGCGGGTTCTTGAGTCTGCGTCAGAAGAAATTAGAGATGAAGCTGATAGTGATAAATCCCAACTTGATTCGTTAAAAAAACATTTCGATAGTGTCGCCATCTTAATACAATCCGTTGAGATGACTATTGAGAGTAAAAAAGAGATATTAGATTCACTCGATTCCAAGTTAACTCTTGAAAATGAACAATATGCTCACAAAGTGGGAGAAAGGACTTCTGTAGAAGAAGAAATTCGTTTGTTGAAACAAAATCGAGATGAAATCGAGGAAAAAAATCAGGACTTACTACAAAAAAATGAAAACTTGGCAACGCAATACCAAAAGAAACAAAATGAATTATTGGTTTTGGCGAGTTCGATTAAAGAAAATCAAACAAATCAAGTCGCCCTCCTACAATACAATGTAAAATTAAAAAACGAGTCTGAAGAACTGAAACTGACCCTCGCGAGACAAGCAGAGGAAATGCAGAACCTCAAGGTAAAAATTGAGAGTTACCGCGATGAGGTTAATGCGACTATGCAACTGGTTGGTAAATTGCACGATGAGGATCAACGCCTTTCTGGCATCATTCGAGGGGAAAAAGAGCAAGCGCAACAAGTCGAAACTCGTGTAAGTAAACTACAGGAGGAGCAAGAGAAATTAGAATCTGAGATTCGAATCGCCCAGGGAGATCTCGCAGAGAAAATGGCGACTAACGAAAAACTTCAAAAAGAATGGGAAGAACTCAAAGAATCTCTTAAACGGGAACAACAAGAGGGGAAAGACTTTGAAAGAAAACTACATGGTTATCGAGACGAAATCAATGAAGCCATATCAGCCCTTGGAAAAGTGCGAGAAGAAACCCAACGTGCAGTAAATTCTACACGTGCAAAACAAGAGGAAATTTCTCAAATTGAATCCGTGTTAGAAAAGAAGAGGGAAGAACAGTATACTCTTGAAGCTGCCATTAATGAAGCACAACAAGAACTTAATCAGAGGTTTATTGATACTGAGAAGCTCCAAA
>MBAA01000220.1:0-4270 GCA_001940655.1 Promethearchaeota archaeon CR_4 | reverse complement strand
TCCTGAAAGCGCGAGAGGAATTTAATGCTACAATCGCTTCTACTGGGAAGCTTCAAGAAGAGGTGCAGCGCTCCTCTGCAACCATCCTAGCGAAGAATGAAGAAATTCAATACGTAGAGAACCAATTGGAAAAAGTGCGGGACGAACAACGAAAGGTCGAGTTAAATCTACTAAATGTAAGTACAGAACTCGCGGATAAACAAATTTCTAAGGAATATTTGTTCAAAGATGCGGAGGAGCTTAATAAGTCCATTGAACAACACAAGGTCGATGAAAACGCTCTCGAACAGAAAATCCAAAACCGCCGGAACGATTTAAACCAATTGAACCAGTTAGGAGCAAAAAACCGCGAAGAACTCCAGCGATTGGTAAACATCTTACGCGAAAAAGTCGAGAATTTGAGTTCGCTGGAAGGTCAAATAGAAAATAAGAAGAATGAAATGACCAATTTGGAACAAGCAATTAAGACTCTCCAAGCTGAAACGCTCCAACGGGAAAAACAAAAGGACGCTTTTGAAGCAGTAATGACAAAGAATGAAGCTCTCCTCCAAGAAAAAAATCACCTCATTTCAGATCTAGAATTGCGCATCACCGACCGGAAGGCCGAAATCGATGGGTTAAATGCCCAGGTCACGAATTTTCAAAGTGTTCTAAAACTTAAGGAAGATTCACTAACCAATCTAAATGCCCTCACAGGAAAATTGTCAGAAGAACAAACAGTACTAAGGGAAAAGGTCGATGCATTAAATCAAGAGATAACCGAAAAACAACAAGATCGTGCCGAATTAACTAGCGGAAATGCGGATATTGAGAAAAAAATCGGGGAGTCCCGAAAATTATTCCAACAACTAAAGATATCACTTGAAAACGAAGAAAAAGAACTTCGTGAAAAAGAAAGTCGCATCCATCGCATTGAAGTAATGTCTTTCATGTACCGCACATCCAAGCTCTTTGGGGGTATTTTCATATTCATGGGACTTCTGTTTTTAGTTCTCGGATTTGGGTTTGGATTTGACGTGCTCAACGCGAGCCAGTTAAATAATGACCTGGTGATTTTCTTTGTCGTCCTCGCAGCGGTATTCTTCCTCATCTCCGGGATATTCCAATTGGAAAAGGTGTAGTTGATTCATATATGGTAATGGTGGAAAAACCAGCCCCAAACCCGAATCAACCGGTAAAGAAGAATAAATTATTTGCGACCACGTTTCTTGCAATTGGGTCCATTACCGGAGCTGGAATTTACATATTAATTAGTCCAGCGGCTAAATTAGCACACTCTGCGATAATTGTCGCGTTTGCTATCGATCTAGTTGTAGCCGTTCTCATTGCGGGAAGTTATGCGGAATGTGTCAGCAGAATACCTAAAAGTGGCGGCAGTTTCGTGTTCATTCGGGAAGCATTTGGGAACAAGGCATTATTTATCGGTTGGATTGTCTGGTTAAGTAATATCGCATATGGGGCGTTATGCGCTTACGGGGTAGCTGAGCTCATTGCGGAATTGGTCGGGAGTGACTCCCCCGCATTTCTTCTTTCAATAAGCATTGGGGGGATCCTTTTATTTGCATTTCTTAACATTCGGGGGTCTTCAGGGCTAGCTTCGGCTCAAAATCCCCTGATAATCGCGTTATTAGCGAGCTATGTCATCGGAGGAGTATATCTCTTTCTCAATCCAACAGGTGCCCCCACCTTTCCCCCCCAATCAGCAGCTTTTTTCCTAATTTTCAGAGCAAGCTCACTTTTTTTTGATGTCTTTATAGGATTTGAGGACGTGTGTGCAATCGCCGAGGAAGTAGAAACACCAAAAAAAACAATTCCCCGCGCGTTGTTTTTATGTCTCGTGGTTGCTGCAGTTTTTTTCGCAATCGTTCTCATTTCCCTCACTTTCACACAAGATATGAATATGGTCGAGAATAGCAAAATTCCCTTTATAGTCGCAGTTGAACCAAATAAATGGGTGTACTACTTCGTGTGTCTCGGGGCTATTTTGGCTTTACTGACATCTATCGGTGTTGCTTTAATGGCAGCATCGCGTAACCTTTATGGGTTGGCACAGTTCGACTTCATTGATAGGAGGTGGAGTGTGGTGAGTTCGAAGCACCAGGCACCAGTTCGGGCGTTATTATTAAGCACCGCAATTATGATACTAATCCTTCTCAGTGGGCAGGTCACGCTCATTGCGTCCATTTCAAACATTTCATACATTTTTTCAGTAATTTTCGTGGCTCTCTCTGCAATCAAACTGAGAAAAAGGAAAACAGGGGAGCCAGGCAGCTTTAAAATGCCCTTATCCCCCCTAACTCACTATCTAGCAATTGGGGGATGTGTATTATTAATTGCATTTATCGGACTTGATAGTATCTTCGTCACCGTGACGTGGTTCCTCACTGGACTCGTCATTTACTTGTTTTTTAGTAGTAAGAAGAGGGTTTATGGAACGGTTTTTCTTATTTTTGCGTTTGTTATCACGATTTTATATTTGGAGGTAGGTATTTTCCTCCTACTCTTCGGACTCGTGTTTTACCTCTTTACCATTGCGGATAAAATTTCCAAGAATTTGGTCCTTGCGGGTTTGAAGATAATCACAACTCTATTTTTAATGTTTATCGTATATTATCTCCTCCCTTTAACCAGTTTAACCATAGGGGGGAACACAGAAGTGTTTTCAGGGACAATCCTACATTCTGTGTTAAACTTAATTCTCGCAATATCATTGATCAGCGGTTTCTTTGACGTAATACCTATACACGAGATCTTGAATGCCCTGGAAAAAAAACGCAATCGATCTGATATCCCGATTCAATTTGGCGCGGGAGTGGTTGTCATATTAGGAAAATGGAAATCAAGGATTGTTTATGCTTTTAATTATGCATTAGGAATTCTGCAAATCTTAGCAGCGGGTGTTTTTACGGTCTTGACGATTTTATTTTTCACGGAAGTAATCATTGTCGGGGACGTCATTACTACCCAAGTTCTAATTCCAGCTTTATTTTTTGACTACATCCTAAAGACCATTCTCATCCTCGCAGCTCTTTGCCTTTTATTCAGTGGAATCCTTTCGATAAGATATTGCGGGGACTTGAAGAGATTGTGGGGCATTGAAGAAATTGAAGTAGACTGATAAGATCTCACTTAAGATTTTGGAGGATTTATGAGATCCCCTGTTTTGTATTTGAAAAATCCAGAGGTTTTTGAAAAATGGGGAAAATATGTAGGCCCAATAACCTTTAAGAACTTTGGATTGAAGGCAAGCATCTCCTCGATTAAAATAGCAACATCATCGAGTCTTCCCAAGTGATCTAAGATTGTCCCCTTTAGCAAGAAGGACGAAGGGGTCTCACGGTTGATTTCACGAATCTTCTCTGCAAAAATGAGGGATTCGTTGTATTTATTCTCGTCCATGAGAAGCGTTGCCTTCATGGCATAACCTAGTATGGAAGCCGGATAATGCTCGATAAAAGTTTCTGCTTTTTCGTGTTTTTCCTTGATTTCCCTTATTTTCATGAAAATGTTAACTCGTTTTGCGAAATTGACAAAATAACTAATTTCGGGCGTAACAGGGATGAAAAGGAAAAGACCTGACATTGCATTGAATAAATCTTCGGTTAAAATGTTAAAATTTAGTGCGTCAATCAAATTCCGCAAAACTCGCGGAAGATCGGTTCGTATCAATGCAACAATCGCATTGATAAAACATCCTAGGGAAGCAAGGGACAGATCCTTATTTTGCCTCAGTTCTGCTCCAAGTATCGATGCATCGCGAATTATACTCTCAGAAACGGGTAAAAGGAGGGAGGAATGAAAGACCTGGTCTGCTAACAACCAAAGCATCAAGTTTGGATCTTTGACTGGGAATATTCGCTCGGCAAATTTAAGTAAAATCTCGAAACGTCCAATATTCTGTTGTGCGAGATACACGCTCATATCTAATTTAATTAAAGTCTGCAATTCCTCTAAGGGATTTTTACAATGCTTGTCGGTAAGCGGGCACATTTTGAGTAATTTGTTCAATCCATCATGCATTTTATTTACTTCAGTGGAAAATTCCTCATTTGAGCAATCAAATTGCGGATTCAAATTATGAGCTTTGATGTACCAGAACAAATCATTTATTGTCTTGGATGGATCCTCTTTCTGGGCCATTTATTTTCGCATTCTCTACTGTTTGTGAGGGAAAAATTCCACCTTATTTAATGCCACTGATGTCAATGAAAATCTTTTCCCACCAGGTTTTTGCCTTTTCCTGAGAACTTTCAGAGTTATTATTTTGGTC
>MBAA01000054.1:14814-16170 GCA_001940655.1 Promethearchaeota archaeon CR_4 | reverse complement strand
GGACGTTCGCGGTGGCGGCGTGTCCGACCAAAGATTGCCCTAATTTCGGAAGGTACACCACGGGCCCGTATGCCTGGCAGGGGATCCGGGGCTCCGTGACCTTGCTGGAGGTGTTCAACCGGTGACGCGGAAGATAACGTCCTCCAATAACCCTTGCATGGGATAATCTTTTACTATCTAAAAGAGATTTCTCCCTGTTAACAACAATGCATACCCTTATTCTCGATTTGTCTTACAGTCTCCGTTACCGGATAATTTGTGTGGATACGCTCGATAGTCTGCTCGTGTTGAAGTTTGCTTCCGGAACGAGGAATATCCTCGAAAAAAGAATCCTCGATAAAATAACAATTGGAGCCCGCTCCGAGCGTTAATGAAGCGCCAGGGTGCGAACATCGTTGCGCGGGACGCCGTTGACGTCTTGATCGCCCAGCTCGAGGAAGAAGCGACTGCTTTGACCAAGCAGGCCCTCAGTTTCGCCGAGCACGCGAAGCGTAAGAAGATCACGAAAGATGACATGCTCCTCGCGATCAAGTACATGTAAATTCTGCAACGATCGCAACGAAAGGACGCATAGAATTAATTCTTCTTTTTTTTCTCCAACCTCCGCCAAGTTTAATAATCGCCGAGGGGGATTCGATCAGAGTCCTACGCAGATCTTACACGTTTAATCTGACTACTGGTTCAGGCAATCATAAAAGTATGTAAGGACGAGCGCACCGTTCGCCTGGACCGCCTTGCGCGTCTCTTCGTCCTGGTAAGCAGTGTTTGCAACCTGGAAATACTGGAGGATGTCCCGGACGGCGCCCTTTAAGAGGTAAACCTGCCAGTCATGGGCGAGCACCTTCCGGATCTATTTGTAATTCAAGTGAACCTCGACATATTACCAGATAACCTGTGCCCACACGTCGAGGGCGAAACTCTTGCGGCGAACAACTGAATCGCGCCCGGCTGGGAAGGGGACGTGCAAGGAACAATCCGGGTTCTCGCACTTGTAATAGTTCGTCACCACCCACACGGAACCCAAGAGCGTGCGGGAGACCCGGCCCCCATCGTTGAACTCGTGGTGGATGGGAGGCTCGCACACGGGGTAGACAGGCGATGCCTCGTAATCCCAGCAATTGTGGACAGTGGGGCCCGTGATCACCTCTGGTCTGCGTGCCATACTATATGTACATCGATCCAGAAGAAAAACTTGCCGCTTTCTCCTTCTCCCCTTAGATCATTTTGTCGGGTGAGTGGGAATTGTCCTCATAGAAAAAAAAACCTTAGGAGGGTTCTATCGGTGTCAGACACTAGAGAGCGTAGCACTATCCGCAACAGTCCCATTTGCGTAGTATGCTTTGTAGTCTAGATTAC
>MBAA01000054.1:14495-14734 GCA_001940655.1 Promethearchaeota archaeon CR_4 | reverse complement strand
GAATCTAGCTTCGAACCCCCCGTGCCAGTAATGATGTAGGTAATCCCGCCCGCTTTGAGTCGCTCGTAATGATGCTCGTGACCCGAGATAACCAGATCAACATGTCCGTCTTGGAAGATTGGGACCATTTTTGCAACGACATCTGGTTGGGTCCCAAAGTCCCCCGAGGAATAAATCTCGCTGTGGGTCACCACTATTGTCCAGTCTGTTGAACTAATAGAAGCGAGGGTCTGGTTCAA
>MBAA01000054.1:12932-14408 GCA_001940655.1 Promethearchaeota archaeon CR_4 | reverse complement strand
ATAAAAGGGCGAGTTAGACCCATTGCCAGCCCCCCCGAAGAACAACCCGAAATTTGATTTACCAAACCAGAGGGATTCATGATTGCCAATCGCAGGGATCATCAACGGGGCCGGTTCCTCCGGGTTCACGCTTGTGTGAATTTTCTTTGTCGAAGAAAAATATTCATCCCACTTTGTATTCATACTCCCATAGTCGGACAGATCCCCCGCCTCGATGATGACGTCTGCCGCAGTCTTATTAATTTGATCCGCCAATGCCGAGGGCATTGCTGAATGTATATCCGAGATGGAAAGAAATTTGAACCCATCCGCTGAATGACGCTGAGTAGTTTTGAACACGAGGGGTTCACTGAGATCCGCGGGTACTTCTTGCAACGACGTTGCATTAGCAATTAACCGAGACTCGTAGGTGTAATTCCACAGGAGGTTGGTAAGGCGAAAGCGATGGGTCGTCGTGCTACCTGAGTCAAAGACTTGGTATTTCGAGGCGGAACCTTTTTCGTTATATTCAAGGACAAGATTCGGTTGTGGAATTGCCGTATAACAGACCACGACTGCAGTGGATGATGGGTCCGCGCCGGCCAATGCCATCAGGGGTTTATTCGTGGAGGGATTTATTGTTCCGTAATAATATCCCGAGGAGATGATAGCTGCGCCCATTATTATCGCCATGCTGTATTTCATGTAACGATAACTTCCGCGCCCCCCTGTGGATAATAATTTCCAGACACAAAAGACCCACCACCCGAGACTCGCGTAAATAAGGCCAAAACCGGCGAAAATCAAGACCGTCAGCGCCCCACGAGCCCAGATCCATGCCCACCACCCGCCAATAAAGATCCAAGTCCCGAGCAATGGGGCAACCACAATGCAGCCTATGGCAATGATACTCAGGAGCTGCCAATTTTTCACGTGGTCCGATTTTTTGAAAAATTTCCGAAACATATCTCTCGAATAGATGTTGAAATTGAAATTAAAAAATCCTACCTTCCATCTTTGAAATTGAAATGTAAAAAACAATGCCCTCACAAACTCGCAGGGCGCGCTACTTTCTTGACCGGGTGGAGCGTGATCTCGTAGAACACGTTGAGGGCAAGCAATTACTCGCGGAGGTACTCGGGCGGGATGGTGATGCTGAAGCGGGGGCCTGGACCTGACGGTGCGCCTGGTCATAGTGACGGAGGATCCAATCGCCCGGTCTGCTATAAGGGAACGAACCGTGGGAACGAGCCCAGCTCGAGGAAGAAGCGACTGCTTTGACCAAGCAGGCCCTCAGTTTCGCCAAGCACGCGAATCGCAAGAAGATCACGAAAGACGACATGCTCCTCGCGATCAAGTACATGTAAATTCGGCACCGATCGCAACGAAAGGACGCATAGAAGTAATTTTTCTTTTTCTTTTATCCTTGGCAACAGACAAGGACAAATCGGAGATGCACCCCGTACCAGCAAGATATACGACTCTCCGGACTAATTT
>MBAA01000054.1:12256-12898 GCA_001940655.1 Promethearchaeota archaeon CR_4 | reverse complement strand
TCTCGACCAATAGAACTCAACTTGGGGGAACTTAGGAAAAACCCCTTCAGATTACGAGATAAATCGAGCAAAACTCCAGTAATTAATACCTGATTGATCCTCTTAAGGTATAGAGAGTAAAATTGGAATGATGATCCTGTTAACGCCTCATATAATAAGAACCTCATAAAGATTATATGGCAGCTTAAAATTTCAATAATCGAATTAAAACTCACCGGATAGCAAATAAAAAGAGTGCTAAAGAGAAGGTTAGGAATTAAAATGGTTTCTAAAATTCAATTATTAAAGCAGTTAAAGGCAGAATTACCAAACTTGGCAAAGGATTTTCACGTCAAAAGAATTGGATTATTTGGTTCCTACGCTCGAGGGGAACAAAAGAATAAAAGTGACATTGATCTGCTTGTAGAATTCTCGGAAGCACCTGACTTCTTGGAGTTTATTGCACTAGAACAGTACTTGAGCGAGAAATTCGAAGAGAAAGTTGACCTAGTAACACCTAACGCTTTGTCACCCATAATTAGAACAAATATTGAGAACGATCTCGTCTATGCCTGAAAAATCACTCCTCTTCTATCTAGAAATGATTTTGGATGCAATTAATTCAATACAGAATTACACTCAAGATATGAATTATAACCAATT
>MBAA01000054.1:11502-12210 GCA_001940655.1 Promethearchaeota archaeon CR_4 | reverse complement strand
GTAATTGGGGAAGCGATTAAGTCCCTCCCGGAAGATTTCCGTTTACACTATCCGACTGTAAATTGGAGAGGATTTGCAGAAATGCGCGATAAGCTTATTCATCAATACTTTGGAGTGGACTGGGAAATTGTATGGAAAACCCTACAGAAAACCATTCCAGATCTTAAGAAACAAATAACAATAATAATTCATGAAGATTTACTCTCCAATAACAATCGATCATCTCAGGACAGTGAACACACGAAAAAGGAAAAATCCAAGTAGCTAACTCATAATTTGGTCATAATATATGCTCAACTTTTGGAGGGCCATGAGGATACGTAAATCCTCACTTCGGGTTATATTGCAATCTCAGGTATTTTCTTAAAATAGGTTATGCAAAGCCAGCTCCATCAATATGACACAGGGATCTTCATCTGGAGCCCGCTCCGGGCGTTAATGAAGCGCAAAGGTGCGAATATCGTTGCACGGGACGCCGTTGACGTCTTGATCGCCCAGCAAGAGGAAGAAGCGACTGCTTTGACCAAGCAGGCCTTCAATTTCGCCGAGCATGCTAAGCACAAGAAGATCACGAAAGACAACATACTCCTCGCGTTCAAATAGATGTAAGATTGCATCGCGCGGACAGGAATTTAATTTATTCTTTCTTTTTATTCATTTAATCCCGCAAACTAAAGGGGAATTTCATAGAGAAAAATAATCGGGAAA
>MBAA01000054.1:10085-11332 GCA_001940655.1 Promethearchaeota archaeon CR_4 | reverse complement strand
ATATTGCTTGAAGATTTCATGTTTGAATTCGTACCCGGTGGGATTATCCGCAAAAATTCTGGTCTTCCCAGATTCATCGTGGCAATTTCCATAGATTAATAATGGTTCAAACAGGAATTTGGACTTGCCCCGCCGTTCTTTTGTGACATTGTCCGTAAAGAGTTTATCAAAATCGCCTTGATGGGACGCTTGGCGGAGGGGAGTGACTTTCCCGGAAAAAGATTCGATTCCTTCTATATTTTCTTGGTAAAAGACCTCGATGAGTTTGTCGAGAAGAACGTCACCGAGGATCAAGAAATCGTCATTTTTTAAGAGAACCCGGTCGATGATATAGGAAAAATAATCGGGATTATTAACCAAGTATCCTATACGAAAAGAAATGCCAAATCCGAGGGGAATCATTTGTGGATTCGAAGGAAGGTCGAATAGTTTGGCATTGCTCAAGTTGACCTGTTCGATGAAGGTCAAAGAACCAACCTTGCACCCTAAATTTTGTCCGGCATACAAGGGAATTGCTGTCAGCACCATACTTATCAAATCGAGGTCAATATCCACCCGATTAAAAGCCTGGTTGAGTTTTGGTTCGATCCGAGAAACCACAACACCTTGGTTTTTTAGAAGGACGAACCCTTCAAGCAATAATCCCATGCTTTCCACTAGTTCCTAGCGAAATCCGCAGAATTCGCAAGTATGTTGAAACCTTTTTTCCGGATAAAGTTGTTGACCAGCGACTGGAAATCAATTGCCCTCGTAATAGTGATTGGGATCGTAAGGAAGATTTTGTTCTTTCGGAAGTTGTTAAGCAATATCGCGGAGTCAATGGTGAAAACGATTAGGGTGATCGCAAATGGGGTTTTGTGCTTGGTTAACCGCGGGTCACCTAATTCTGAGATGAAAAGGTTGAGATATTTTACGGTTCACTCTTCATCCCGGAAAATCCAATCCGCAAGCACAGAGTTCCAACGAAGAGGATCACACCTGAACATGAACCATCCCACACGAATCCCGGTAATTCCATAACAACCTCGTTTTGGAAGTGCGTTAAATAAGTTGGGAACAGAGATAGGGGAGAAACTGCGTAATGCCTTCAAATAGCGGGTTTAAAACACCTCGGATCGGAGTATTTTATATTATCCGGACTACTTTGGATCAGAGACATGGCAAGTAAAGTCGTTGCATCCGCGGATGTGCTCGTGGCGATCGGCAAGCTGCCTCCGGGGATCATTCTCGTCGTAGATGGAACCATC
>MBAA01000054.1:7481-10079 GCA_001940655.1 Promethearchaeota archaeon CR_4 | reverse complement strand
GCAACGGTGGGGTACACGATGTCGTGCCGGGGTATTGACCCGGATCAAATGGGGGTGCAAATATTGCACGAACTGCCTGAGCCAGTCGAGAATTTTTCGCAACCAATTGAAGGTATACCATTATTCATCAGCAAAGATATCCTGCGGGGTTTAGATGAAGAGGGCAAGTGCCTCCACCTACTCACCTTGCCCGTAAATGACAGTTGCTGCCGATTTCTCGCAACAAAGAAATGATAGAAACGCAGGATGCTGCACCTATTCTCGAAAATTCCGAGATTTGAAGAGCGAAGGATGTGGGTATCTAATTAGATGACCCGAGTTCAAGAGTCTGGCACACCTTAACCCTTTTTAGATATGACATGAAAATGACGAATGAAAACAAAAGGTAAATATAGCGTGACAAATGTGGCAACAAACTTGGGAAACCAGAATGAGAAAGTACCCAAATTCGCGAGTGCGGTCTTTTTCGTGAGCGATATCGCGCGATCGAAAGCATTCTATGTGACACTACTCGGGCAGAAGATAACAACGGATTTTGGCAAGTACGTGGGATTTGAGGGTGGTTTCGGAATTTGGCAGGAGGATTACGCGTTGGAAGTTATTTTTGGGACGAACTCTCCCCGGAAGGTGACGCGTAAAGCACCTCAGCGCGACATTAAAGCAGAAATATCATTTGAAATCGTGGATTTAGACTCGCTTTGGAATGAAGTAACCAGAGCGTGGGTGAAAATAGCCCATCCCGTCCGGGAACAACCGTGGGGGCAACGAGTGGGGCGGATCTACGACCCAGATAGGCATCTGGTCGAATTTGGTGAACCGATGTGGGTGGTCGTCCGCCGGTTTGCTGCCCAAGGTTTGACGCCAGAAGAAATTGCACCACGGACGTCTATGCCGTTGCCCATTGTAAAAGAAATCCTCAAAATAAAGTGAGGTTTGCTATGTCAGAATGTTCATCCAAAGTCTTTCTCTGGGATTCACGGCCGAACGAAAGTCATCTAGTTAAAGAGAGCGAGATTAAGTAGCTCGTGGTCACGTTACTCTTAATCATCATCTATTTGGCGTTCATCAGTCTGGGGTTACCCGATGGCCTGTTGGGGAGCGCATGGCCTGTCATGCAACCCGAGTTCGGGATTCCCTATGGTTTTGCCGGGTTGGTCTCTATGATCATCTCGGGGGGGACTATCCTCTCAAGTATCTTCAGTAGCCGGATTCTCAAGCGGTTCGGGACGGGATTGGTCATGGTCGTCAGTGTTGCCATAACCGCCGTGGCCCTATTTGGATTCGCGCTGACACCGTCATTCTTGTGGCTCGTCCTTATCGCGGTACCTCTGGGACTCGGAGGCGGAGCTGTCGATGCAGCGCTCAACGCGTATGTCGCAGAGCATTATGAATCCAGGCACATGAGCTGGCTCCACTGTTTTTGGGGAGTTGGAGCGCTGGCAGGGCCTCTGCTCCTCTCCGTAATTCTGACTCGAGGAGGAAACTGGAGATCCAGCTACCTATTGATTGCAACGATCCAGTTAGTCTTGGTAGTAGTACTAATCTTCTCAGCCCCATTATGGACCAAAGTCAGCCGGCGTTCGACCGAGAAGATTGCCCCGATCATAACCGAATATCAGTCCCTGTTTTTCCCACTGAAAATTCGGGGGGTCAAGATCGCTCTCCTCGTCTTTTTTTGCTACTGTGGCATCGAATCCACTATGGGGTTGTGGGGTGGTAGCTATCTCTTTAAGATAAAGGGGTTGACCCCAGCATCGGCAGCAACGTGGATTTCGCTGTTCTATGCGAGCATCACCCTTGGCCGTTTCCTTACCGGATTCATTACCTATAAGGTCTCTAATAATGACTTGATTCGGGCTGGAAGCTTGGCGATTCTAGCCGGGGTTGGCCTCATACTCTTCCCCCTGCCCCTTCCCTTCACCTTGGCCGGGTTTCTACTGTTGGGGCTAGGTTGTGCCCCAATTTACCCTTGTATGCTTCATGAAACCCCGGATCGTTTCGGCGCTGCGAATGCCCATGTGGTAATGGGTTTCCAGATGGCTGTGGCGTATATTGGTACGACCTTCCTGCCACCGTTATTCGGATTCATTATATCTGCCACATCGCTGACCCTGTTACCGTTTTTCCTGCTGTGTTGCATCATACTGTTGATGTTGGGCGAGGAAGTCCTTCGGAAGAAGTTCAACCATTAAAGGGATGGGAGACCCTTATCGATTTCAATAAAAAATACCCTCCCGTTGGAAACGGAAAGAAGGAAAGTAATTGAGGAAAGCGATTGCATCAATTCTTTCAAAACCTCATATAACTCTCGGAATCTATTGTAAAAAATAAAATCACCCAATCCTATGAGGAAATCCCCCTTTTCCTTTAATCTCGAGAGAGGGATCATTTTTTTTAAGGTAACCCGAGAAATTGAATTAATAATTTTGAGGGTTAGGAAAGATGATGGATCCTTTTTTCGATGATTATTTTGATAAACAATTTGCAGATTTTACTACAACTGCAATAACAATGTTCGTATTTTTTGTGATATGTGCAATTATTGTTAAAGTGCTCACTGCGAATGAATCAGATCGAGTGTTAAAGAGGGAACTTATA
>MBAA01000054.1:5152-7447 GCA_001940655.1 Promethearchaeota archaeon CR_4 | reverse complement strand
TTTGGGTAATAATTAGCGTTTTTTTAGGCATCTGGGGTTGCATATGTTCCTATCCTTTGTTTGTATACATCTTCTCCCAATGGAGGGTTCCGACGATTGCTTCAACTGAAAACTGCACGGAAACTAAGATTGTCCCCGTTACTCACCGGTACCAACCGCTCGACTTGAACGATCTCTTGTATGGGTGGTTGAATTTTCAAAAGCGGTCGTTTGCTGGTCTCTTTAAACAAGTACCGCTTCCTAATGATTTACATTATTCCCGGTACGTGAAATCCACATTTGTAGAAATAGAGGTTGATGCAGAATATTTCACCATCGACCATTTTCAAAAACAATTACCGTATAACTGGGCGAAGGGCCAATCATTTTTCACGGAACCATTCCCGGTAAATATACCCCATGAATTTGGCGATTCTGCTCAAGAATACGCCTGTTAAGACACCCTCGAAAAAAAAACCTGTGAGTCCTGCGCAGGCAGGGGATCCGTAAGATGCAACCAATGCGTGGGATACGGGGAAGTTACTTGCTCACGGTGCGATGGTAAGGGGTATCGAATAGTCTATGAAACAGTTGAGGAGGATCACTTCGGTGAACGTACTTCCCACACCGAGAGCCACCGGGTCTCCTGCACTTGTTCTGATGGCCAAGTAACGTGCGAGACTTGTTCGGGATCTGGGCACGTCACCAGCCCCACCTGTCGTGGGGAGGGATCGGTGGGAATCTTTCTTGTCCGTAAGTATGAGTTCCACCACCTGACAAAGGTTAAGACCTTTAAGGAAACCCAAAATCAAGTCACTCAAGAATTTGAATTGACGGATATACCCAATGAGGATGGACGTCTCATTGCCCTTGACAAGGGGGAGAGATTTCTTGGGAATGATCCGGATAAAGTCCCATCTCTAACCCCAGAGACAGTTCAAACCCTGAAATTAGCAAGAGAAGAGTTTGAGCGAGAAAATAATGAATTGCCACACTTAATTTTTGATCAGTATGCATATCGGGAATTGCCGGAACTCGCCGTGCAATTTGCATATCATGGAAAAGAATACAAGTTAAAGGGCAGGGGATTTAAACCTCTCCAAAAAAAATATTTTGAGATGGATAAGTTACCCGTATCGTGGCCCCGAATTTTCCTCCTTGGCTTTTTGCCACCACTACTTTGGATTGTTTTATCATTCATTTTTTAATTATCGTCAATTTCGAGCTATTTCAATTAGTGTGCAATCCAAAGTTTTTCAATCCATTTCTATGGGCCTTAACTATATATATGCGGAAAACCCATGCAAGAAGGGAATCCTAGTTTCATTGGTAGGTGATGATGTTGGTCTCGATTCAAGTGGATGAAGAAGCAGTCAGGACAATAGCGCGCGATTTGGCTCAAGAAGCAAGACCTTGGGACGATTTAGTGTGGTTATTTGCGGAAACGGAGTTACGACTCCGCCCATCCCTCGTGGACGGCACGTTATACAAGCAGGGGATGGAGTCTCGGCAAGTAGATCTTGATCCCATTTTACTGGAGGATCACCCGAGGGAAGACGCAATTCGCGAGCTGGCGGAAGAGATTTCCCACTTCGGACCGTCCCTCCAGGACCTCCACTGGTACATCGCCGAACGCCGCTACATCTACGACCGAGCGAAAGGCCTTACAATGTGATTTTGAGGTAGTATCTTAACTCGGTGGTGATTCAAAATCTTCACGTTATAATGTATTAGTGACCTTTATTATCGAATTTTTCTTTCATTGCCCACAACCAAGGTGAGGTCTGTCATTATCCCACAATCGCAAAACACGCACCCGCAACCCAAAGTTCCGGGGAGAAACACCGAAAATGAAAACAATAGAAACACCCCAAATCAACGCCCGTGTAAGGAATTGATCGCATCTCAACTGTGCAAAACAATGGACTTGGGCGTCAACGGCAACGTGTTTGGGGGCCGCATCCTCGCGTGGTTGGACGAAGCGGGGTCGATCTACGCATTCAAGCTGATCGGGCCCGTGGTATTGCTCAAGATCAGCGAAGTCCTATTCAAGACGCCAGTCCGCGAGCGGGACATCATCGACATCTTGGGAGCTGTGAAGGACGTGGGTATGACGAGCATCTCTATTGAGATGGACGTTATAAAGGTGCAAACCAAGGAGATGATATGCACCTGCGAGGCCAAATTCGTGCACATTGACGAAAAAGGGAATAAAGTACCCATCCCCGAGGAACGCCGCGAGATGATCAAAAAACAGTGTGGTGTATCGTGAATTACCTTATTTTGTAAACAATCCTTTCCAAATAGAGGGACAGT
>MBAA01000054.1:5031-5124 GCA_001940655.1 Promethearchaeota archaeon CR_4 | reverse complement strand
GCTTTTGGACGTCACGGAATTCACAATACTAATGGTCGTACTCATCAAAGTCGGTGCCCTCGCAATGCAAGTGGATCGACTGCGGGCATTCGT
>MBAA01000054.1:2685-5005 GCA_001940655.1 Promethearchaeota archaeon CR_4 | reverse complement strand
AAAATCCTGTCGTACTGTTTCCAGGGGGCGGCGCTTTTGCAGACATCGTGCGTTCGATTGACCGCCAGTATAACATAGGAGATGATAGTGCCCATGATTTGGCGATCCGGGCGATGGACAACGTGGGGTGGTTCATCGCGCGGACATGTCCGGCAATCTTCCCTACCACAGATCTTGAACAAATAAAACATCATATACGCCACACTCCCGTTAAAACTGACGGGGATCCCAAAATCGCCTTGTGGCTCCCGCATACGTGGTTGATGAGTAGGGATTCTGTCCCTCATTCGTGGGAGGTAACCTCCGATTCCCTTGCGATCATCGCCGGTGCTAGCGTACCAGTTGAGTGGGTTGGTTTGGCTAAGGTAACGAACCAGCTGACCAAAAATATCCCGTTTTCCAGCTCCCCCAGACTGAGTACTTCCCAGCTATTTCAGATGATGGTAACAAGTAAAACTATGGACAAGTCCAGAGAATGGGCGGTGGATCCCTTTTTACCCCGGGCTATCAAAACATCCAAGATCCCGTGTCGGGTTTTTGACGGACGGAACATCCCAAACCTGATCTCCCTCATGCGGGGGCAAGGTAATCCGAAATACGCGGAAATTGTTCCCTGAGGGAGAACGAAGACAACGCAAACGAGTTTAAATAGGAACAGAGCAAGTAAGCATTGAGGAGGTTAACCTCTCATGGTCCAAATTATGGAGCAAAAACACACACAAGGCGCGGAAGAGCACGCGAAACTGATCGACAGCGCCGTGGCAAAAGTAAATGCAGCGAAAGAAGACCTCGCGGACGTTTTCAAAACGGTCACTGCCGTGCTCGCGGAAACAAAAGCCGCGATGAAAAGTCTCGCCACCCAACGGGATGGGTTAGCAACTGAAATGGGCCAGATCGGCAAACAGCGCGATGATTTGACTCGCGAGAAGACCCTCCTCCTACAGGAAAAGACTCAGTTAGAAGCCGAGGCAAAACGCCTGGAACATGACAAGGAAACGTTGACCACCGCCAAGGGGCGACTGGAAAAAGACAAGGCTGCCGCCGACCACACTATCGAGGTTATGACAGGGGAACAGAAACGACTCCTGCAAGAATATGCTACCCTGCAATCGGATTTAAAACGCATGTCCAGCATGGCTAGCGAACTGGGGCAGAAAGAATTTAATTTCCAAAAAATCCAAGCGATCTTATCCATTTATATGGTCTTGCTAGAGCAGGTGTGGCAATCGCAACCCCATTTCAAAGTCTTGTATTTGATGCACGGGCAAAAACAAGAGTGGGCTCGGCAAGACCTCGCGAAAGCGTCAGGCATCTCGAGCGCGATGATCCTTCGTGCAATCCACGAACTGAGGAACGCAAACTTAGTAATTTACAACGAAGACACGGGAATGGTTAAATTAGTGCGCCGGTTCCTTGATTTCAACACGGACGAGATCGACAAGGACAAGAACAAAAACTAGATGAAGTAAACTCTTCTTTTTACTATTTAACGTTATTTAACGTGTATAATTAAAACAAACCGTTCTCCGGCGTTAGCCCTCAATTTTATATGATTTTTCACAATTTTTTGGAATTATTATGTAAGAAAATGCGTGAGTTAGATTGATTCTAATCTTATATCTTTTACGAAACTCTAGTTTATCAGTCGAAATTTATTCGGAATACGTGAAATCATTATAAATTGCAGTCATTATTGCAAATGGAAAAAAATGTTGAATTAACCAAATTCAAATATCGGGGAGCATCCTTCAAAAAAGGTAATAAGAGATTGGGATTTGGAGGTTCATTAGGATTTTTTAATGCGAAGATCCTCTATAAATTCAAAAGCGATATTATACGGGTATGCCCGCATAAATTTCTTGCGCAAATACTTCTTGTAGAGTTCCACTAATATGATCATAGGGCTTGAGAAGAGGATGGCGACCGCCCAGTCCGCGGCTGTGAGACGGGTCACCTGTAGAAAACTCTGTAAATCCGGGAGATAAGTGATGAAGTAAACCGTGACGATCGTGAATCCGACAAATAATAGGAGGAAGAAATTAAAGCCACTCCGGACGATGGATTTCCGCTCGGCTCGTACGTTGAATGCCACGACAGCCTCGCTAATCACAAGCGTGAGGAGCGCGAGGGTTCGTGCGTGCCACAGGTTGAGATCGATTGGATTATTGTCGGAATCGAGAGGGTAGGTAGAAAATAAAGGTATATTTCCATCTGTGACAAAGGCGTGCCCGACCAGAAACGCGAGTGCCACCATCCCAAAGATCGTGCCTACTTGGATCACAAGCATCAACAGGTAATTGCGGTTGACGAGACCTTCTTT
>MBAA01000054.1:1586-2672 GCA_001940655.1 Promethearchaeota archaeon CR_4 | reverse complement strand
GGTTCGGACATCAAGTCTTCCCGTTTGATCTTATCGAACATTAACGCGAGGACGGGGAATAAGTGTACCGTGATGTAGAAGTAGATGAGCTGATTAGGTTCGAAAAATACGAGTGATTGGGTTGTATCCGGGGGGTATTTTACAAATACTTGGGACAAGAAAAGTAGAATTAATTCTATGAGATTCGCCGTGAGCAAGTACACAATACACGAGCGTATGTTTTTGAAAATCCCACGCCCTTGGAAGACCCCGACTTCGATGGTGGCAAACGAATCATCACCCAAGATAAGATCCGCGGCGTTTTTCGCGACATCCGTACCAGATACGCCCATCGCGATCCCTGTATCTGCTTTTTCAAGGGCGAGCGCGTCGTTAACCCCATCGCCCGTCATGGCCACGATGAGACCTGCTTGCTTAAAGCGGGAAACGATCAGCTCTTTTTCGTTGGGGGCGACTCGGGCAAAGACCGTGGTTTTACCAATTTTTTCTTTTGGCACAGATGCAATATCAGATCCGGTTAGTATTAGATCCTGTTCGGGTTTATAGATACCAATTTGTTGCGCAATTACACTCGCAGTCGTGGGATGATCCCCAGTTATCATCGATATCTTGATTCCCGCGTTTTGGCAAGATGTAACTGCATCTTTGACGCCTTCCCGAGGTGGATCCACCATCCCGACTAGCCCTAGCAAAATTAGGTCTTTCTCCGCTTGTTCCTCGGGAATGTCAGTTATTACTCCCGGTATTTTCTTCCACGCCACCGCAAGTGTACGCATCCCTATCGATGCCAGTGTTTGCGTTGCCTCGATGACCTTTTGCCGCCATTCCTCAGAAAGGGGGACAGGTTGCCCATTCACGCATATTTGCGTGCATCGTTCCGTTACGACTTCAACCGCGCCCTTCATGAATGCATTGATAATCCCCTTATGTGTGGAAATTATCATATTTCGCTTGCGTTCTGAGCTGAACGGGTAGGATTTTTCAACGGGATATTTGAGACGGAATTTTTTCAGATCATATCCAGTTTTCATACCAAGAACTAAGAACGCCCCTTCCGTTGGTTCCCCAATGATCTTGTAGATAGTA